>CALWDX010000041.1 GCA_944376805.1 uncultured Clostridia bacterium | reverse complement strand
AAACAGAAGAGTAGAATACATCAGCTTGACTAGATAATTCTTCAGAAGCTGCAGCAGTTTGTTCACTTGTAGCAGTATTTCCTTGAGTTACTTCTGAAATATCAGCAATAGAAGCAGATATTTCATCAATAGATTGTTCTTGGGCTTGTGAAGCAATAGCACAATTATTAACTAATTCAGTAATTTCTTGTATTTCTTCAACTATTTTTGAAAGTTCATTTGAAGTTTCATTAGCTATTTTATAACCTTCTTCAACCTTTTCAACAGTAGTTTCAATTAATTTAGTAGTTTCTTTTGCTGCCTCTTGACTTCTTCTTGCAAGATTTCTAACTTCTTCAGCAACAACAGCAAAACCTTTGCCGTGTTCACCAGCGCGAGCAGCTTCAACGGCAGCATTAAGAGCAAGTATATTAGTTTGGAATGCTATATCATCTATTACATTTATTATATTAGATATACTATTAGATGCTATATTTATTTCTTCCATAGATAATAGCATTTTATTCATTTGTTGATTACCAGTATCAGCATTTTGTTTAGTATTTAAAGCAAGAGCGTTAGCTTTATTAGCTGCCTCTGTATTTAATTTTGTTTGAGTATGTATATCTTTCATATTTTGATTAAGTTTTTCTAATGTTTCAGATTGTTCAGTAGCACCAGCTGCTAATGATATACTAGAATCAGAAATTTGTTTAGCTCCAGCAGAAACTTGTTCAGCAGAAGATATTATATTCCTAACCAATATACTTAAATTTTCTACTATAAAAATTACAGAACTTTTTATTTCTTGGAAATCACCAATATATTCTCTATCTATAGAAATATCAAAATCTTTATTAGCCATTTTCTTTAATAATTCAGATATTTCATTAATGTAAGAACCAATAGTTTCAGCAGTAAAGTTTAAGGCTTTACCAATATTATCAAATTCACCTTTATATATATTAGGAACTCTGTAACTAAATTCGCCTTTTGCAAAATGATTTAATGTGCCTTGTATTTCTTTAATAGGATTTGCTAAATTCTCTATAAATTCATTTAATAATTTAGCTGTTTGCATCCATACACCTGTGTATTTAGAAGGATTTACTCTATATGTTAAATCACCATTTCCAGCATATGTCATAAATGTATTTATTTCTTTTGAAATATCTTCAACTATAAATTTTACATTTGATAAAGCATCAATAGGTTTCTGTTTTTCTCCTGGTAAATTGTAAAGTTCTATTTCTAAATTACCATTACTTATATTTTGAGCTAATTCTGTAACATAATTTGAATCATCTACTAATCCTGTAATTGCAGTATTTATTGCTTCAACAGCTTGTTTAAATGAACCATTGTATACTTCTTCATTTATTCTAAATGATAAGTTACCATTATCAAGTTCTTTAGATAATTCATTAATATCATAAATAATATTATTAACAATATTTGATACATTATTAACTGAATTTGATAATTTGCCTATTTCATTATTAGCATTAGTACTAATATTTATATCTAAATTACCTTGAGAAACTTCATTAGTAATACCAACTATTTTTTTAATTGGATTTATAATACTAATACCTATTAAGAAACCAAATAAAACTAAAAATAATATTATAACTATTGCTATAGTCATTAAAGTGATAGTTTCATTTTTAATTTGATTATAAACATCTTTTAAACTTAAAACCATTTTATCAAATGCTTCCATAGGTAAATTATATGCAGGTCCCATTTTACCAACTTCACCAAAAATAGCCTCAGAAGCAGCTTTACGTTCTTTTTGATACTCTGAATGAAGTTGAATACCATTTTCACCATTAAAAACACCTTTTTCGTGTTGGTTTAAATGTTCTATACATTTTTGATAATAAACTTCAAAAAGGTCATTTATTTTATCAATAGAAGCAAGTTCTTTACTATAGTCTTTATTTTCTTTTCTTGCAGTTTCTTGAAGTATTTGCTTATATGAATTTAAAGAATTTATAGCATTATTATAAACTTCAGTAATTTCTTTTCTTGCAGCATCATAAGTTGTTAAAGTTCCTAATGTTTGTTCTTGTGCTAATACAGCAGTAGTCATATCAACAAAACTATACAAAATAGATATACTTCCTTCAACAGCTACTCTGTTATTTTCAATACTTGTTCTATATTGTTCATTTGAATTTTTTAAAAATGAAACACTTAATAAACTGAGAATAATTACTAAAACTCCTATTGATGAAACCATAATAGCAAGTTTTGTTGATATTTTTAAATTCTTTATAAATTTCATTTTATAAACCTCCTAAAAATGATTAAAAAATTAATAACTCAAATTTATTAAAATTAACATAATAAATATTTATTAAATTTTAAAAATATTAATATGATTAATAATCATATAATTTTTTTATATTTTTTTAAATCATTACTTCCCCCTTCTAAAATATTATATTAATAATATTTTATCAATAATTTGTAATTTTTTCAATTATTTTATCTAAATAGAATATATAAATATTTTTTAATAATATCTGAGTTTTTTAGTATATATTATAAATTATAATACTTTATTTTTAGATATTTTATATATATTATGCTAGTTAAAATAAATATTGTTCTAATATTTGATTATATAATTTAAATACTAGATAAATCTTTGTATAATTATTTTATTTTAATTAGTATTTAAATAATTGTTTTCATCCATTTTTCAAATCAAATATTAATAAATATTTATAAAAATTTTCACTGTCTTGTTTATATTAGAGTTATACTTTAATATTATGTATTTTTTGCAATAGGTAAAAAATTGTTATTATTGATGCTAGAGATAAGGGACAATAATATACTACATATATTGGTTCAAGAATAAAAGATATAGAAATTATAAGAGTTGCAAAACCTGTTTTAGAAAAAAATTGAAAAGTTTAATATAAAACTAGAATATGAATTTGATACTTAAGAAACCCTTTTAGAAAAAGAAAATATGCCAAAAGGTATTAGTGATGAATATATAAATTATTCTGCTGAAACAAAATATTCTTATTCAACTAAAGGAATCTATAAAAATAATGAACAAATTTTAATAATAAGCTCTTTAAAAAATTCTATATAAAGTCATTTGATAGTGTTTGTAACCAAAAATCTAAATTAGAAAATAAAACTATCAACTTAATTTATAAAAATACAATTATAATTTTTTATCATTAAATGTATAAACAAAAGTAAAATTGAAATATGTACTAAACCCAAAAGTGGAACAATAAAAAATAAGCTAATAAAGTGGAATGTTTTCTAAATTTAATAGAAGACATTCCATTTAGTTTAGCTTAAATTTTAAGTAGATTTATAAAAATTTATCATATGATTTTATTAATTTATTTTAGTTCATATAATCGCATAATAGTAGAAATAGCTTCAATTACTTTATAATTATCTTTAGGATTAAAATTATTATTATTATCCCCATTCATTATTTTAGCATTAGAAACTATTTGTACAGGTTCTTTTGCCCAATTAGATATTAAATTATTATCTTTATATATATATCCAACTTCAGTAATAGAATATTCCATTTTTCCAATTAAGTTACTTAAAATAACTGCACTTTCTTCTCTAGTTATATAACTATTAGGTTCAAATTTATTTTCAGATTTTCCAGAAACAATACCTAAACTATAAGCTTTTAAAACATATTTATTATTAGTATCTATAAATATATTTTTTTTCCTTATAGGTATTTGAAAACTTGTTTTTTCTTCATAAAGTTTTACTATTAATTCACAAAATTGTTCTCTTGTAATATAATCATTTAATTTTAATTGTAAATCTTGTGATACAAAATTTAGTTTTAATGCTTTTTCTAAACTGTCTTTAGCCCAATTATTAACATTTTTTATAGCAGTTTCATTTACATATATACCATTAATATTTTTTATAGTATAAGTTTTATTATTATATATACATTCAAAATTTTCATTATTTATTTTTTTTATACTTTTAAATATAGGATTTATAATTTCTTCACCTTCAATTGTAAATACCCCATACTTTCCATCTTTTAATTTTAATATATCACTATATTCTTCAAAAGCATTTTCTTTATATTCAAAAATATTATCATAAATAATATTAAACTCTTTATCTAAAACACCTAAATAGTAATTATTATTTTCATTTTTTACAGTTATAAAATTACCTGTTTTACTATCTATATCTTTTATATAATATTTGCTATTAGTTATAAAAGACTTTTCTCCTTGTTTATTTATTTCATAATAATCATATGTTTTATCTGTTTTAAATTCTCCTACTAATAGGTTGCCACTATTTAAAACAACAGCACTACTCCAATTTTTATTGCCAACTTTATTATTATTAATATCTAATACTTCAATATTTTCCATACTTATTATATCATTATCATTTTTATTAATTTTAAAATTATGTTGATTAGCATATATATTTATATTAGACAAAAAAACAATACTCAATATAGTAACTATACACTTTTTATTCATCTATAATCCCACCTTTGCTTATTATATAAACAAATTATACTATAGATATATGTATTATTCAATCATTTTTATATTACATTTTTATTTCATAATATTTTATATAAAAACACAACATCTAAAAAAGTGTCATTTTTAAAGCCTATTTTTTCAAATGTACATTTTACTTCATAACCAAATTTTTTATGTAAATTAATACTAGCATCATTACCACCAGTTATGGCAGATACAATAGCATTAAAATTTCTCTTTTTGGCTTCTTCTTCAATATTTTTTAATAATAAACTTCCAATACCTTTTCTTTTGTATTCATTTTTTACATATAAAGATACTTCAACAGTTTTGTCATAGCCTCTATAATCCCTAAAAGTAGATAGAGAAGCCCAACCAACTACTTTATTATCTAATAGACAAACTATAATAGGAAAATCTTTTTGAATATGTTCATCATACCATTTCTTTGTATCTTCTAATGTTTTAGGTTCAAAATTAAAATTAAAATTTGTATTTACTATTGAATAATTTGTTATTTCATTTATTTCTTTTAAATGTGTTTCATTAGCATTTTCTATTTTCATTTTTTCTCCTTATATTAAGTAAGGTATAGCAAAAGCTATACCTAAAAATCTATATTAATCTACTATTCCTCTAATTTCTCTTAAATCTTTTATATTGTATCTATCCATATAATCATTAATACCTTTTAAAACGTCTATTGTAGCATATGGATTGATAAAGTTAGCAGTACCAACTGCAACACCACTAGCACCTGCTAAAATAAATTCTATTGCATCATCACCATTAGAAATCCCACCCATACCAATAATAGGAACGTTTACAACTTTGTTAACTTGGTATACCATTCTAACAGCAATAGGCTTAATAGCAGGACCACTCATACCACCCATTTTTTTAGCTAAAATAGGTTTTCTTTTATGTATATCAATTTTCATACCAGTAATAGTATTAATAAGTGAAATAGCATCTGCCCCACCTGTTTCACTAGCTATGGCAATTTCTGTAATATCTGTAACGTTAGGTGTAAGTTTAACAATAAGAGGTTGTTTAGCAACTTTTTTAACAGTAGAAACTACTTTTTCAACCATTTTAGCATCAGTACCAAAACTTAAACAACCCTCTGCAACGTTAGGACAAGAAATATTAAGTTCTAAAGCATCAACATCAGCATTTTGTAAACTTTCAACAACAGCTACATATTCATCTAAAGAGTGTCCACAAACATTTACAATTATTTTAGTATCAAATTGTCTTAAAAATGGTATATCTTCTTTAATAAAAACATCTACACCTGGATTTTGTAAACCAACACTATTTAACATACCACCATAAACTTCAGCAATACGAGGTGTATCATTACCAGTCCAAGCAGTTTTAGAAACACCTTTTACAACAACGGCTCCAAGTTTATTTAAGTCTACAAAATCAGAATATTCTTTACCACTTCCAAAAGTACCAGAAGCAGTCATAACAGGGTTTTTAAATTGTACATTACCTATATTAAAACTTAAATTTTTCATTTATATACCACCTCTAAAGAATTGAAAACAGGGCCATCTTTACAAACTTTTTTATTTACTATTTCACCATTTTCAACTATTTTTACAACACAACCAACACAAGCACCTATACCACAAGCCATTCTCTCTTCCATAGAAACTTGAGTATAAATATTTTTTTCTTTAGCATATTGTGTTAATGCTTGTAACATTGGTTTTGGCCCACAAGAGTAAATATAATCACCAGTTATATTTTCTTGTTTCATAAGTTCAACAACATTACCTTTAAACCCACCAGAGCCATCATCAGTTGCAATATAAACCGTAGCACCTAATTTTTCAAAATCTTCCTTTAAAAACTGTCCTGTTCTAAAGCCTAAAATAACAATTTTATTACCCTTAACTTGTTTACAAGTTTCTAATAGTGGAGGTACACCTATTCCACCTCCTGCAAAAATATGAGTTTTTTCTTCTTCAAAAATTTTATAACCATTACCACAATTACCTAAAACTCTAATAGTATCACCTTGTTTCATAGTAGAGAAAAGACAAGTCCCTTCACCTATTTTTTGATATACAAGTCTTAAAGTTTCTTTTTCTTTGTCTATTTCACAAATACTTATAGGGCGTGGTAATAAATTTTTATTGTTATCTGGATAAAGCTTTACAAATTGTCCTGCTTTAGCATCTTTAGCTAAATCAGTGTGTAAAACCATATCAAAAATATCAGGTGCTATTTGCTCATTTTTTAAAATTGTAGCATTTACTACTGTTTTTTTCATCATTTTAGCCCCTTTCTTTAATTATAATATTAAGCCCAAGTTAAATTATAACTACCACTACATTTTAAAAATCTTGTTTTAATGTAATATTTTTCTTTTTTATTAACTAAAATACTTAAATTTGTATTTTCTTTATCTAAAGTAGCAATAATATTTTTATGTTTATCTAAAATTTCAATTATTAAATTGCCATCATTAACTAAATATTTTAAATTAAAGTTATATTCTATATCTTCATCAAATTTTACAACTCTTCTTGTAAATCCCCTTGCATATGCAAAAGTGGCACTAGAACAGTATTTAATATTTTTAAAATTAGAATAAAATAATAAAGCTATCATTACATCTATTGTAGCATAACCTTTATTATATAAAAAATATATAATACTAAAAACAAAAATAAATATTAAAATCATTTTCATAAACATACCACCTTTTAATATAATATATTTATATTATAGTATACTCCCTAAAAAGTATTTATCTTTTTAGGGAAATATATAAAATTATTTTAAATCTTTAGATATATCAAATAATTGTAAATCTTCCAACTTAATATCTTTTTCCATAACTTCAAGCATAGCTACTAAAGTATCTAAAGAAGTAATAAGAGTTACAGCACTTTCAACAGCAGTTCTTCTAATTTTAAATCCATCACTTTCAACATCATTGCCTTTTTCTGGTATATCAATAATTAAATCTACTATACCACTTCTTATAATATCTAAAATGTTAGGTACACCTTCACTTATTTTTTTAACAGTTTGAACATTAATACCTGCCTCTTCAATAGCTTTTGCAGTACCAGAAGTAGCAATTAATCTACAACCTAAAGCGTCAAAACGTCTTGCTATATCTTTAAATTTTTCTTGGTCTCTATCCCTAATAGTAGCAACTATTGTACTATTTCTTTTAGGTATTTTCATACCAGAAGCTATAAAGCCTTTATAAAGGGCATTTTGTAAGTTGTAACCAAGACCTAAAACTTCACCAGTAGAACGCATTTCAGGTCCTAAACTAACTTCAACTTGTGGTAATTTTTCAGTTGAGAAAACAGGTACTTTAACAGAAACTACTTTTGGTTCTTGTGCTATTTCTGTATTAAAGCCTAAATCTTTAAGTTTTTCACTAAGCATAACTTTAGTAGCAATATCGATAATAGGCACACCTGTTACTTTACTAATATAAGGTACTGTTCTTGAAGAACGAGGATTTACCTCAATAATGTTAAGTTCTCCTTTATACTCAATAAATTGTATATTAATCATACCTATAACTTTAAGAGCAACTGCCATTTTTTTAGTAACTTCTATAATTTCTTTTCTAATTTCTTCTGTTACATTTTGAGGTGGATATATAGAAATACTGTCCCCAGAGTGAACCCCTGCTCTTTCAAGATGCTCCATTATACCTGGAATAAATACATCCTCACCATCACAAATAGCATCAACTTCTAATTCTCTACCATTTATATATCTATCAATTAAAACAGGGTTTTTACTATCTTTATCAAAAGCATCAGTTAAATATTTTACAAGTCCTGCTTCTTCATAAGTAATTTCCATACCTTGTCCACCTAAAACGTAAGAAGGACGTACTAAAACAGGGAAACCTAATTCATTAGCTACTTTTATCCCTTCTTCAACACTCCAAACACCTTTACCTTTAGGACGAACAATACCAAGACTTTCTAATATTTCATCAAACTTTTCTCTGTCTTCTGCTGCATCAATTTGTTCTGGTTTTGTACCTAAAATAGGTATATTCATTTCATCAAAGAAGTTAGCAAGTTTTATAGCTGTTTGTCCACCAAACTGTAATATTACACCATTTGGTTTTTCTTGTTCAACAATATTTAAAACATCTTCTTCTGTTAAAGGTTCAAAATAAAGTTTATCAGATGTATCAAAATCTGTACTTACTGTTTCAGGATTGTTATTAACTATAATTGTTTCTATACCTGCGTCTTTTAAAGACATAATAGAACGTACAGAACAATAGTCAAATTCTATACCTTGTCCTATTCTTATAGGACCGGAACCTATAACTAATACTTTTTTATTATTTGTTGTTATTGCTTCATTTTCTTCATCATAAGTTGAATAATAGTAAGGTGTAACTGCTTCAAACTCACCAGCACAAGTATCAACCATTTTGTAAACAGGTATAATATTAAATTGTTTTCTAAGTTCATAAATTTTCGGTGGTTGTACGTTTAAATATCTAGCTATAATTTTATCAGAAAACCCTTTTTCTTTATAAAATCTTAAAGTATCTGCATCTAAATCTTCAATAGACATTTCTTTTAATGCCTCTTCCATATCTACAATACCTTTAATTTTATTCACAAAAAATGGGTCCATACCTGTTATTTCACAAACTTTTTCCACACGATAATTTCTTCTTAACATTTCTGCAAGGTCAAAAAGTCTTTCATCATCTGGTACTTGAACACGCTTTTTGAGTTCTTCTAAATCTCTATTAGTAGAAGGTTTTCTTTCAAGACCATATTGTCCTATTTCAAGAGAACGTATACCTTTTAAAAGTGCCATTTCAAAGTTATTTGCAATAGCCATAACTTCACCAGTAGCCATCATTTTAGTACCAAGTGTTCTTTTAGCACCATAAAATTTATCAAAAGGCCATCTAGGTATTTTTAAAACTACATAGTCAAGAGTAGGCTCAAAACAAGCAAAAGTTTTACCTGTTACTTCATTTTTAATTTCATCTAAATTATAACCTAAAGCAATTTTAGCTGCAACTTTAGCAATAGGATAGCCAGTAGCTTTAGATGCTAATGCAGAAGAACGGCTAACACGAGGATTTATTTCAATAACTGCATAATTGTAACTATTAGGGTCTAATGCAAATTGAACATTGCAACCACCTTTTATTTCTATTGAGTTAATAATATTAATAGCAGCTGTTCTAAGCATTTGATATTCTCTGTCTGTTAAAGTTTGAGCAGGAGCAACAACAATACTATCTCCTGTATGAACACCAACAGGGTCAACGTTTTCCATACTACAAACAGTTATACAATTACCTGCACCATCTCTAATAACTTCAAATTCGATTTCTTTCCAGCCTTTAATACTTTTTTCAATTAAAACTTGTCCTACACGGCTAAAATGTAACCCTTGAGCACAAATTTCTCTAAATTCGTCTTCATTTTCGGCTATACCTCCACCAGTACCACCTAATGTGTAAGCTGGTCTTATTATAACAGGATAACCTATTTTAGCTGCAAAATTAACACCATCTTCAAGGTCTGTTATAATTTTACTTTCAATAATAGGTTGGTTTGTTCTTTCCATAAGTTTTTTAAAGCTATCTCTATCTTCGCCCTCTTTAATAGAATCGATAGAAGTACCTATAACTCTAACATGATATTTATCCAAAATACCTTTATCATAAAGTTCACAAGCAAGGTTAAGCCCTGTTTGTCCACCCATACCTGCTATTATACTATCTGGTCTTTCTTTAGCTATAACTTTTTCTAAAAAGTCAATGTTAAGAGGTTCTATATAAGTATAATGTGCCATACCTATATCTGTCATAATAGTTGCTGGATTAGAGTTTACCAAAACAACTTCTATTCCTTCTTCTTTAAAAGAAGAAACAGCTTGTGTTCCTGAATAGTCAAATTCGGCAGCTTGTCCTATAACAATAGGCCCTGAACCTATAACAAGTACCTTTTTAATAGATATATCTTTTGGCATACTATTTACCCTCCTCTATAATTTTTAAAAATCTATCAAATAAAAATTGCATATCAAGTGGTCCTGGATTAGCCTCTGGGTGAAACTGAACACTATAAATAGGTTTAGTTTTATGTCTAATACCTTCAATACTACCATCATTTACATTTATAAATGTAGGTTCTACTTCATCAGACAAATCACATACAACAAATTCGTGATTTTGTGAAGTTATAAATACATTACCTGTTTTTAAATCTTTAACAGGGTGATTACCACCATGATGTCCAAATTTTAATCTTTTAGTGTTACAACCTAAAGCTAACCCTAAAATTTGATGTCCTAAACAAATACCTAAAACTGGAATTTTAGTTTCAATAAGTTTTTTAACAACCTCTATAACAGTAGGTATATCTTTAGGGTCTCCAGGTCCATTACCTAAAAATATTGCATCTGGATTTACAGCCATTATTTCTTCATAAGTTGCAAAAGCTGGGAATACACTTAACTTACAACCTCTTTTTTCAAGTTCTTTTAAAATACCTTTTTTTATACCACAGTCTAAAACTGCTAAATGTGTACCATTACCATTTATAGTATATTTTTCTGGAATAGTAACTTCTTTTACTGCATTTTTATTAGTGTAAGTATCAAATTTTTGTTTTATTTGAGAAGGTGTTAAATCATCTCTAGTAGTTATAATACCTCTCATTGTTCCACTATCTCTTAAAGTTCTTGTTAAAGCTCTAGTATCTATACCTTCAATACCCATTATTTTATGTTGATTTAAAAATCCCTCAAGTTCCATTTCACAACGCCAGTTGTTAGGTAAATCACATTTTTCCCTAACTACAAATCCTTTTAAATATGGCTTTATGCTTTCCATATCCTCAAGGTTAATACCATAGTTACCAATAAGTGGATATGTCATAGTAACTATTTGTCCTGCAAAAGAAGGGTCTGTTAACGTTTCTTGATAACCTGTCATACCAGTTGTAAAAACAACTTCACCAACAGTTTCTTTAATATATCCAAATGCTTTTCCATTAAAAACTTTTCCATTTTCTAATATTAATTTTGCTTTAATAGATTTTTTATTCAATTAAATGCACCTCCTTAAATCTTCTTTCATATCAATAACAGCTTGTCTACTAGCTTTAGCAAAGTCTTTACCATTCATATTTTCTTTAATATGGTTAGCAATAATACCTCTTGAAGAATTTATAATAGCACCAAGTCCATTTTTATCAAAACATACTGCTAAATCTTCTGCTTTTCCACCTTGAGCTCCATAACCTGGAACAAGAAAGAAACTTTTTGGCATTATTTCTCTAAGACATTTAGCTTGTTCTTTATGAGTAGCTCCAACAACTGCCCCAACTTCGCTATATCCATTATTACCTACAAGTTCACTACCCCATTTGTCAATAAGACTACCTATTTTTTCATATAAAGGTTTACCATCTACTAATAAATCTTGTATTTCTCCACTATTAGGATTTGAAGTTTTAGCAAGAATGAATAAACCTTTTTCATATTTTTTACAGTCTTCTAAAAATGGTATAATGCTATCTGAACCTAAATAAGGATTAAGTGTAATAAAATCTTGTTTAAATACATCAAAACTATTTTCTTTTACAATAGTTCTACCTATATGTCCATCAGAATACGCTTCTGCTGTTGAAGCTATATCACTTCTTTTAATATCACCTATAATAATTAATCCTTTTTCTTTAGCATATTCAATAGTATCTAAATATGCTTTCATACCCTCTATGCCATATCTTTCATACATTGCTATTTGAGGTTTAACAGCTGGTATAAGGTCATAAATTTCATCTATAATATATTTATTAAATTCATACATAGCCTCTGCTACTGCTTTTAAACTATGTCCGTATTTTTCATATTTTTCATCTATAATAAAAGTAGGTATATAGTCTACTCTAGGGTCTAGCCCTACAACTGTAGGATTACCAGTTTCTTTAATTTTGTCTATAAGTTTATCAATAATCACTATTTAAACTCCTCTCTAAGTTGTCCATTTTCAACTATAATTTTACCATCTACTAAAGTATATAAAACTTTTCCTGTTACTTCTCTATTATTAAAAGGACTATTTTTACCTTTAGATGCAAAGTTTTCTACATTTATTTTATATTTTATATTTGGGTCTATTATAGTAATATCTGCATTAGCACCTATTGACAAATGCCCTAAATCTTTCCTTCTTAAAACTTTAGCTGGATTTTTTGTGAATTTTTCAATCATTTTAAAAGGTGTTAAAACGCCTTTTTCTACAAGCTCTGATATACTAAGGCTTAAAGCTGTTTCAAGTCCAACAATACCATTTAAAGCTCTTTCAAATTCACAATTTTTTTCATCTATATGATGTGGTGCGTGGTCTGTTGCTATAACTTGTATTGTATCATTTTTTAAAGCCTCTATAATAGCTGCCCTATCTTGTGTACTTCTTAAAGGTGGGTTCATTTTAAAATTACCATCATAATCTGTAATATCTTCATCTACAAGGGTAAAATGATGAGGTGTAGCTTCTGCCGTAACTTTACAACCTCTATTTTGTGCTTCTTTTATTAAGTCTACTGCCCCTTTTGTACTTATATGGCAAAGGTGTATAGGTGCTTTTAAACTATCTGCTAATATAATATCCCTTGACACTATAACATCTTCACTATCATTAGAAATACCTTTTAAACCAAGTTTTGTAGCAGTATCCCCTGCATTCATACAACCACCTGCTAAAGTAACATCTTCACAATGTGAAAATACAGGAATATTAAACATTTCTGCATATTTTATGGCAGTTTTCATAATAGAAGCATTTTCAACAGTAAAACCATCTTCAGATATTGCACAAGCTCCTGCACTTGCCATTTTACCAATATCTGAAAGATTTTCGCCTTTTTGTCCTACTGTTATAGCCCCAATAGGTAAAACTTTACAAACACCTTCACGCTCTGCTTTCATTTTAATATATTCAACTAATATTTCATTATCTGTAACTGGTCTTGTATTAGGCATACAACAAATAGTAGTAAAACCACCCATAACAGCACTTCTTGTACCTGTTGCTATTGTTTCTTTATGTTCATATCCTGGTTCTCTAAGATGAACATGTAAATCTATAAGACCAGGAGTAACCCACATATTATTAGCATCTATAGTTTTATCTGCTTCATCTGTTATATTTTCTGCTATTTTTGCAACAATACCATTACTTACTAATATATCCATTTTTTCATCAATATTATTAAATGGGTCAATAAGTCTACCATTTTTTATTAATATTTTCATATAACATTCCTCCTTGTCTTAAATATGTTATCTATTTTGTAATAATAATTTTAAAATAGCCATTCTAACAGCAACACCATTTTTTACTTGTTCATTTATTATTGAACTTTTTCCATCTATAACTTCTGTACTAAGCTCTACACCTCTATTAACTGGTCCTGGGTGCATAATTGTTACATCTTCTTTTGCAAGATTTAACATATTTTGTTTAAGTCCAAAAAATTGATGATATTCTCTAGTATTAGGAAAAGGCATTTTCTTTTGTCTTTCAAATTGTACTCTAAGTCCCATTATAATATCAGCATTTTTAATACCTTCTTCTATACTATTAACTACTTTAACATTTTTAGCTAATGTTTCCATATTTTTAGAAACTAATGTAGATGGTCCTGCAAGTGTAACATTTGCCCCAAGTTTTGTAAGTCCAAAAACATTACTTCTAGCTACACGGCTATTTGCTATATCGCCTATTATTGTAACATTAAGCCCTTCTATTTTCCCTTTTTCTTCCATTATACTATACATATCTAAAAGAGCTTGTGTTGGGTGTTCATTACTTCCATCTCCTGCATTTATAACACAAGCATTAACATTTTTAGCTAGTAAATGTCCAGCTCCTGTTAAAGAGTGTCTTATTATCATAGCATTTATACCCATTTGGTCTAATGTAACACCTGTATCAATAAGGCTTTCACCTTTGTTAACACTACTTGTAGCTATACCCAAATCTTCTGGTTTTGCTCCTAAATAGTCAGCTGCTAACATAAAAGACATTTTAGTTCTTGTGCTATTTTCATAAAATAAAGTTACAACACTTTTATTTTTTAAATCTTCACTTCTAAACTCTGTATTATCTATTTTCTTTTTCATATCTTTAGCTGTATGTAATATAGATAAAATTTCGTCTTCAGATAAAGATTTTATTTCTAATAAATCTTTTCTTTTTAACATAGAAAGCCTCCTAAAAATAATTAATTACCCAAAAAAAAAGCAATAACCTGAGAAAATAAAAATACTCAACTATTGCTTAAAACATAAAAAGATTAAATAAAAGAATAGAAAAAATAATAAAAATATTTTTTGTCTTAATTAAATTACTCATATCCATTCCTCCTTAAAATCTTTTATTCTCTTGATTAGCTTTTAAAATTTTATCATTACATAAGCTTTTTGTCAACAATTTTTTTACAAATATTCAATGTTTGTTATTATTACATATATTTTCTCCATTTTATTAGTATATTTTTAATATTAGTTACATTGATTATATATATATTTTTATTGTAAAATATTTATGTAATAAAAGTTTAGAAAGGATTTTTAATTATGATTATACGACAATTAACTATTTTATTTTCTATTAGCTTTTTAAGTGAAATAATATCTAATTTTTTACCTTTCACCTTTCCTGCTAGTTTAATGGCTATGATACTTTTATTTATTTTGTTAATTACCAAGCTATTAAATATTAATAATATTGAAACGGTTGGTCAATTTTTACAAAATCATATAGCTATATTTTTTGTACCTCCAGCTATATCTTTAATGGACGAATTTGAAACTATAAAAGATAAACTATTCCCTATTTTATTTATTAGTATTGTAAGCTTTTTATTGACATTTTTATCAACAGCTTACACAGTAAAATTAGTAATTAAAATACAAGAAAGGATACAAAACAATGGAACAAGTATTAAATAGCCCTCTCTTTGGCATAAGTATTACTTTTATAGCATTTGAAATAGGTGTTCTTATTTATAAAAAAGTAAAATCACCTTTTTGTTCACCTTTTATATTATCTTTAATATTTATTATTAGTTTTTTACTAATATTTAATATACCTTCTAGTAGTTATCAAAAAGGTGGTACTATTATAAATATGATGCTTACACCTGCAACTGCCGCTCTTGCTATATCTATGTATCATAAAATTAAAATAATTAAACATAATTTTTTGCCTATTATTATAGGTACATTTGTAGGTTCGTTAGTATCTATATTAAGTATTATTTTTATGGCTAAATTATTTGGTTTAGATGATAATATTACAAAAAGTATAATACCAAAATCTGTTACAATTCCTATTGCCCTAGATTTATCAATAAAATCTGGTGGTTTATCCTCTATTACTATTACTTGCGTTTGTATAACTGGTATTTTAGGTGCAGTTTTTTCTCCTATTTTAATAAAATTGTTTAAAATAGATAATCCTGTTGCTGCTGGACTTGCTATTGGTACTTCTAGTCACGGGGTAGGTACTGCTAAAGCAATAGAAATCGGTGAAACAGAAGGTGCGTTGAGTGGTATAGCAATTGGTTTAGCAGGTATTATGACTGTAATAATATATATGTTTTTAGGCTAAAGAAAAATCTTTAGCCTATTTTTAATTATATTCTGAAATTAATTCATTTTCTAAATTATTTTTTTAAATAGTTATTGGAGTTCTTCAATAAACTTTAATTTATTTTCTATAATAAAATCTGTTTCTTCTTAAAAAAACAAAATCTTAATGTATACTATAAATAAGTAGATTTATCCAAAAAACTTTAAATCTTCTGGTGTAGTTATTTTTATATTGTTATAACTACCTTCAACTATTTTAACTTTTTCACCAAAACTTTCTATAACACTTGCATCATCTGTAACAAAAATATTATTATTTATAATATAATCATAGGCTTCTTTTAATAATTCATATTTAAAAGATTGTGGAGTTTGTGCTAAAAAAATATCCTCCCTATTAGGAGTATTTTCTATAAATCCATCTTTACATATTTTAACAGTATCTTTAACTTTAACACCTAAAATACAAGCATTATATATTTTAGTATTTTCTATTATATTTATTATATCTTTTTCTTCTATAAAAGGTCTTACTCCATCGTGTATAAGAACTATATTGTTTTTATCTTCTATACTATTTATACCATTATAAACAGAGTTTAATCTTTCTTTTCCCCCTTCAACAACTTTTACAATTTTTTTGTAATTATAATTATGTACTATATCATTTTTAAAATAGTCTATGTAATCTTTATTAGTTACTATTATTATTTCATCTATTTGACTACAATTTTCAAACTTATCTATTGTATAACAAATAATAGGCTTATTATTTACTTTTAGAAACTGTTTAGGTATATTAGTTCCCATTCTTTTCCCTACACCTGAACAGACAATTATTGCTATATTTTTCATGAAAATAACCTCTAATCTTTAAAATATCTTGAAAAATTCAATATTAATCCAATACAACCCATCATTATCAATAAAGATGTTCCACCATAACTTACAAAAGGAAGTGGTATACCAGTATTAGGCATAGTGTTAGTAACAACAGCAATATTTATAATAACTTGAACAGCAATCATAGTAGTTATACCAACACAAACATAACTCATATATGATTTAGGAGAACGCATAGCTGTTACATATCCTCTCCATATTATCATACAAAATAGTAATATAAATATAGTTGCACCTGCAAGCCCAAGTTCTTCACATATAATAGAAAAGATAATATCATTTTGTGCCTCTGGTATGAACCCTAATTTTTGTCTACTTTGTCCTATACCTAATCCAAAAAATCCACCTGATGCTATCGCATATAAAGATTGTACTGTTTGAAATCCTTTATCATCTTTTACCCCTTCAGCAAAAGGGTCTAACCAAGCTTGAACCCTTTCCATTCTAAATGGGTCACCAAATATAATAATCCCTGCTATACCTGCTATACCACCTATTATAAGAGGAAAAAAGTATTTTATAGTAGGAGATGCAACAAATATAATAGACATACCTATTACACCCATTATTATTGCTGTACTTGTATTTTCTTTTAAAACTAACCCTAAAGGAATAGCCATTATAATACAACATTTAAAAAAGCCTTCCCAAGTATTTAATATATTTTCATTATCTGATAAATATTTAGATAAATATAATATAAGCCCAACTTTTGCTATTTCTGAAGGTTGAAACTGTATAGGACCTAATTCTATCCATCTTACAGCACCGTTTTTTTCTTCACCTACAATTAAAACTAAAACTAAAAATATATTAGCTATAATATAAACTAATCTTGAAAAGTTTTTATATATTCTCCAATCAATAGATATTATTACTGGTAAAATTGCAAATCCTAAAATAGCAAAAGTTGCTTGTCTTTTAAAAAAATGTAAAATATCATTAAATTTTATTTTCCCAACATAATAACTAGCACTAAATACCATTATTACACCAAATGTTACTAATATAATAAGACTTAATAATATTATAGGGTCTACCTTTCCTCTATGAATAATTACTTCTTCTACTTGTTCTATATGAAAGTTTCTTATATTATCTCTTTTATTTACTCTTTGTCTTTCGCTTGTTTTTAGATGTGAATTTCTCCTCAATGTAGCCAATATAAAATCACTCCTTCAAATCTTTTACATAGCGTTTAAAAATATTTCCTCTTTCTTCATAATCTTTAAACATATCAAAACTAGCACAAGCAGGTGATAAAAGAACACATTCACCAGATTTTGCATTTTCATAACAATAATTTATAGCATCTAAAAAACTTTCTTTTATTACATAGTTATTAAAATTTGAATTTTTACAATCTTTAGCCAATCTTTCTTTAACTTGACCTATAATAACAGCTTTTATAACTTTATCTTTAAATTCTTTTATCATAGGTAAAAAATCTGCGTTTTTATCATAACCACCAACTATAAGATAAATAGGTTTTTTCATAGCTTTTATAGCTTTTATTGTAGCATCTGTATTTGTACCTTTAGAGTCATTATAATAATCTACACCTTTTTTAGTAGCTACATATTCAATACGATGTTCAACTGCTTTAAAAGTTTTTAAACTATCTATTATTATATCTATTGGCACTTTATAACATGAACACATTAATATAGCAACCATAACATTTTCCATATTATGTTCACCTAATATTTTTATATTGTCAGTATTTATAAATGGATAATTATTAATATAAATATAATTATCCTTTAAATATGTACCATTATTTATTTGTTCTTTTGTAGAAAAATACATTACTTTAGATTTTGCTTTAGCTTCCATTTTTCTACATTCTAAATCATCATAATTTAATATTAAAAAATCATTTTCATCTTGATTTTCAAATATTCTTTCTTTAGCTTTTATATAGTTTTCCATTGTTTTATGTCTATTTAAATGGTCTTCTGTAATATTTAACACAGATGCTATTTTAGGTTTAAATGTTTTTATAGTTTCTAATTGAAAACTGCTAAGTTCTAAAGCTACTATACTATCTTTTTCTATATCTAAAGCATAATGTGAAAAAGGTACACCTATGTTACCTGCTACATATGTTTTTTTATAGTTTGTTAAAATATGTCCTAATAAACTTGTTGTAGTTGTTTTTCCATTTGTACCAGTTATAGCTATTATAGGTGCTTTACAAACTAAATAAGCAAGTTCTATTTCGCTTATAACTGGTATTTTACTATTTGCATATTTTACAAAATCTAAATCAGTTGGTAATCCTGGACTAACAACCATTAAATCTATACTATTTATTAAGTCATTATCTGGATTTTTACCTAAATATAAATTTATTTCATTTTCTATTAATATATTTATTTGTTCTATTTCATCTTTACTTTTTAAATCTTGTATTGTTACATTAGCACCTAATTTTTTTAACATTAAAGCAGCACAAATACCACTTCTTGCTATTCCACAAACAAGTACATTTTTATTATTAAATTCCATATGAAATCCCCCTATTTATATCATTAAAAGAAGTTTTTTGTAGCTAAAAATCCTACTAAACAAGCTATAGCTGTAACTATATAAAATACTGCTACTACTTTTACTTCTTTCCAACCACATTGTTCAAAATGGTGATGTATTGGTGCCATTTTAAAAAGTCTTTTACCTTTTGTAATTTTAAAATATCCAACTTGTAACATAACAGAAACGGCTTCTAAAACATATATTATACCTACAATAATAATAAATAAAGGCATTTTCATTATTATAGCTATACTAGCCACTAAACCACCCAAAGCAAGAGAACCTGTATCACCCATAAACACTTTCGCAGGGTGTGTATTAAAAAGTAAAAAGCCAAGTAAAGCCCCTACAGCTGCCCCTGTTATAGGTAAAAGCCCTTTATTTATTGCAAGTGCATTAAATAAGAAAAATACTACAACTAAAACTGTTACACCAGATGCAAGTCCATCTAGTCCATCAGTTAAATTTACACTGTTAACAGTACCTACCATAACAATAAAGAAAAAAGGTATAAATAAAATACCAAGTTCTAAAGTTTTACCATTTGTAAATGGTATGTAAATATCTGTACCAACATTTGAATAATTATATAAATAATATAAAAATACACCTGTAATTATTAATTGACCTATTATTTTTTGATATGCTCTAAGACCTAATGAACGCTTTTTAACTACTTTTATATAATCATCTATAAATCCTATTATACCATAACCTATAGTAACAAATAATACTGCCATACCATCTTTATTTCCTTTTAAGAAAAACAATGAAGATATAACTAAACTTATTAAAATCATTATACCACCCATTGTTGGTGTTCCAGATTTTACAAGGTGGCTTTGAGGTCCATCATCTCTAACATTTTGCCCAAATTTAAGCCTTGTTAAAAATGGTATAATAGTTGGACATAAAAACACATTAAGAATAAAAGCTATTAATATTGCATAAATAGCAGAATATAAATTAAACTCCATTTTCTTCTCTCCTTAAAATCTTATCAACTGTATTTTCTAATTTCATACCTCTTGATGCTTTAATAAGTATAGTATCTTTTTCTTTTAATAAATTATCTATACTATTAATAAGTTCATCTTGAGTTTTAAAATAATTTATGTTAGATTTACTATTTATATTACTTTTTGCACCTTCTAACATATGATAACTAAGTTCACCTACAAAAATAAGTTCATCTATTTGTTTTTCTGTTGCATATTTACCTATTTCAAAATGCATATCATTGGCATAACTTCCAAGCTCAAACATATCACCTAATATTGCAACTTTTCTTCCATTTATAGTAGACAATATGTCTAATGTACCTTTCATTGAACTAGGATTAGCATTATAGGCATCATTTATTATAGTATATTTTTTTGTTTCTATAATATCCATTCTCATTTTACTTGGTTTAAAATTTTCAAGTCCTTGTTTTATTTCATTTTCTGTAAGCCCTAAAATATTACAAACTAATGTAACAGCTAAAGCATTAGATAAAATATGTTTTCCTGGTATTTTTAAATTTACATTAAAACTTTTATTAAAATAGTTTATATTAGCACTTATACCATTTATACCATTTTCTTTTATATTCGTAGCATATGCATCTAATTTATTATCTAAACTATAAAAATAACTATTTTCTTCTTTTTCTTTTAATGAAAATAATAAATCGTCATCACCATTTAATATTTTTAATCCATTTGGTTTTAAATAGTCAAATATTTCATATTTTGCTCTCAAAACACCTTCTCTATTCCCTAAATATTCCGCATGTACTACACCTATATTAGTGATTATTGCTATATCTGGTTTTGCTATTTTACTAAGTGCACTTATTTCTCCAAAGTGGTTCATACCCATTTCTAAAACAACTATTTCTGTATCTTCTTCTATATTAAATATAGTTAAAGGTAAGCCTATTTCATTGTTAAAATTCCCTTGTGTTTTTAATGTATTAAACTTTTCGCTCAAACAAGATGCTAACATATCTTTTGTAGTAGTCTTTCCTGCACTTCCTGTTAATGCAACTACTGGTATATTAAACAAACTTTTATAATACATTGCTAAATCTTTTAAGGCTTCTCTTGTATCTTTTACATTTACTATTATATTGTTTGAATTTATTTCTTTTTCACTTAAACAAGCAACAGCACCTTTTTCAAAAGCAACCTCTATAAAATTATGTCCATCAAAACTTTCTCCTATTATAGGTATAAATAAATCACCTTGTTTAATATTTCTTGTATCAGTAGAAATACCTTTTATAATTATATTTTCAGTATTTGCATTACAGTTTATACAACCATTTACTGCTTTTATAACTTCTTCAATATTTATTGGTTTCATTTTATAATTCCTCCAATGCCTCTTTTGCTACTTCTGTATCGTCAAAATGTATTGTTCTATCTGCAAATATTTCATAATTTTCGTGGCCTTTGCCTGCTATTATAACACTATCATTAGGTTTTGCCATAGCTACACCTTTATAAATAGCCTCTTTACGACTTGTTATTTTTTCATAATTATTTGTTATAGGTTTAACCCCTATTTCTATTTCATCAATTATAGATTCTGGTACTTCAGAACGAGGATTATCTGAAGTAATTATAGTATAATCGGATAATTTTGCAGATATTTCACCCATTATAGGACGTTTTTTTCTATCTCTATCACCACCACAACCAAATATTGTTATAACTTTACCTTTTGTAAATTCTCTAACAGCTTTTATTATATTATCAAGACCATCTGGAGAATGTGCATAATCTACTATTACATTAAAACCTTTATTGTTAGGAATAGTTTGTATTCTTCCTGGAACGCCTTTTATATTTTTAATACCTTCTTTTATAACTTCAATAGGTATATTTTGCATAATACAAGCCCCTATAACACCAAGTGCATTATAAACACTAAATCTACCAGGTATATTTAATACAAAACTTTCTAATTTACTATTAATATTAATATCAAAAGTTACTTTATCCATAAAATATTTAACATTTATAGCTTGTAAATCACTTTCTTTTTCTATACTGTAAGTAAATACTTTACAAGTAGCATTTTTTATTATATCATTAGCATAATTGTCATCTATATTTATTATGCCTATTTTACACATATTAAATAATTTACTTTTAGCTTTACAATAGTTTTCCATACTTTTATGTAAATCTAAGTGGTCTTGTGTAAGATTAGTAAATATACCTATATTAAAGTTACAATTATCTACTTTGTATAATTCTAATCCGTGAGAAGAAACTTCCATTACAATATTATCTATATTATCTTCTATCATTTTATTAAAAAGTTGATTTAACTCTATTGTATCTGGTGTTGTACTTGTAGCAAAATCAAAATCTATTTTTTTACCATTTTCTCTTGTTTCAATAGTTCCTATAACACCTACTGTTTTTTTGTATTCAAGTAAAATTTGTTCTAAAAAGTATGTTGTACTTGTTTTGCCATTTGTACCTGTAACACCTATTAAATTTATTTTTTCAGTAGGATTATTATAAAAATTTTTGCATATTGTAGCTAATGCTTTTCTAGTATTTTCTACTTGTAAAATAGCTACATTTTCGTTTTCTTCTATATTTTCAATATTTTCACATAATATTAAAAATGCACCACTATTTATTGCACTATTAATAAATTTATGTCCATCTACTGTAAACCCTTTTATAGCACCATACATATAGTTTTCTTTTACTTTTCTTGAATCTATTGTAAGGTCATTTATTTCTATATTTTCATTTCCAATTAATTTTATGTATTTTAAATCTTTAATTAAATCTTTTAACTTCATAATGTTTTACCTCTTGCTTTTATATTATATTTATATTAATTATACATCTAAATTATTATTTTGTGTTTATTTTTTTAAGACAAAATTTTGTATTATTTTTCAATATCTTTTAATATACCATATTTTTTAAGAGTTATCTATATTTATATAAAATTTTTTAGATATTTTTTACAAATATAAATTATATTATTCTAATTTTTTTAAACTAATATTTTCTAACTCTAATACTTTTTTAATACATTCATCTAAAATTATATATCCATTTAGAAATTTTTCATTAAATTTTTAATATTTAATAATTATACCATAATTTTATAAAAAAATAAATTTTTCTATAAAAATAGAGTTTATAAAAATCTTTACTTATGATTTCTACAAACTCTATTTACTAATTTAATATTTTATATATTTTTTCCATATTAAGATTATTTCTAAAATTATTATCTAATAAATCAAATTGTTTATGTAAATAATTTATATATGAACTTTCAGATTTATTTTCTAAATTATTTAATAAAAACTCTTTTGTCTTAACAATTCCATCATCTACTAAACTATCTTCATCTTCTATGTTAATATTAAAATATGGTAATATACCTAAAACATCTTTTTTACAAATATCTTCTATAATATTTTTACCATCATTAAAATAATGTATATTTCCTTTAAACTTATTTATAACAACACCTTTAATAAGATTTTGTTGTTCTTTAGGCATAAGATTTATAGTTCCATATAAAGAAGCAAAAACACCACCTCTTGATATATCAGATATTAATATAACAGGTGCATTTACTTTTGTAGCAAATCCCATATTTACAATATCATTTTTTATAAGATTTAACTCAACAGGACTACCTGCCCCCTCTATAACTACTATATCATTTTCAGCACAAAGTTTATTAAAAGAATTTAAAGCCTCTTGTAAAAATTTTGTTTTAACATCTTCATAACTAAATCTATCCATATTACCTTTATATTTACCATTCAAATAAACTTCTGTATTATTATTATTTGGTACTAATAATATAGGATTCATTTTATAATCTGGTTGTACATTACAAGCATATGCACATATCGCTTGAGAACGAGCCATTTTATCACCATTTTGAAGTATATGAGCATTAGAAGACATATTTTGTACTTTAAAAGGTGCTACTTTATAACCATCATTAGTAAAAATTCTACATAGTGCAGTTGCAAATATAGACTTGCCTACACCTGAAGAAGTACCTTGTATCATTAATATTTTTGCCATAATATCACCTAATTTTCAAATAAACCTAAATATAAAGCTTCTGCTATTTCTTGAAAAGCTACTATAGAATTTTCATTTGCTCTTGAACTTGAATCTTTATCTATAATAAATACATTATCATTTTTAATAGCATTTATATTTTCCCAACCTTTTCTATTTTTTATATCCTCTGCTGGAGTTTCTAAAAATGTTGCATTTGTGAGAATAATATCTGGATTTTTTGCTACTACTTGTTCTTCAGATACTGGTAACCAACCACTTTGGTCACTAAATATATTTTCTCCACCTAATAAATTAATCATATCATTTAAAAATGTATCTTGTCCAAAAGTATATGCATTTGGCATTGGAGAAGTTTCAAAATAAACAGTTATAGGTTTATCTTTTTTTACTTTTTCCACTTTTGATAATATGTAATTTATTTGATTTTGGTAATCTTCAACTATTTTTTGTGCTTCTTTCTCTGTTTTTGTAACTTTACCTATGTATAAAATATCTTCTTTTATGCCTTCAATGCTTGTAGATGTAGGTATTACTGTTACAAAAGCTCCCATTTCTACCATAGGTGCAAAAGGGTCTGTACCATCAGATTTGCTCATACCTGTACCAAAAATAATATCTGGTTGAAGTGCCACTATATTTTCAGCATCTGGTGTCATAATATCAAAAATAGGTAAGTCATTTATACCTTTTTCTTCTAATACTTCTAAAGAATATTTATCTACTGCTACAAGTTTATCACCAAGTCCTAAATTAATTAACGTTTCTGTTATACTAGGTGCTAAAGATATTATTTTGTCAGTTTTTTCTGGAAGTGTAACTTCTTTACCTTCTCTATCTGTAACTTTTCCATAATTTTCTACTTGTTCATTATTTGAAGTTTGTTCACCTATAGCCTCTATATTACTGTTTTCTGTAGTATTACTACCACACCCTACTACTAATGTCATTAACATTATAGTAAAAATTAAAAAAAACTTTTTCATTTTTCTACCTCCTAAATTTTATAGTAAGTTTTATATTTATTTTTAAAAATTATAGTATAACCTCTTGCATAACTAGGTAACCAATCATAAAAATTTTTATTTTCTTCATTAAATAAATACATCATTATAATTGAAATTACTCCACTATGACATACTATAACTATATCTTTAATATTATTTTTAATACAATTTTGAAATAAACTATTAAACCCATTTATAACTCTGTTTTCAAATTGTTTTTTTGTTTCTCCATTTGGTACTACATTTTCTTCTATATTTTCAATCCATTTTAAATAATCTTTATTTTCTTTTAATTGTTCATAACTTTTAAGCTCAAAATCCCCAAAGTTCATTTCTTTAAAATGTTCATTTACTATATAGTCTACATTTCCAAATAATATATTTAAAGTTTGTATGGTTCTTTTAAGTCCACTTGTTATAAATAGTTGTCCTTTTTCATAGTTTACTTTTTCTTTTAGTTTTTCTAATTCTTTTATACCATTTTCACTTAATTCTATATCTGAAAAACCATAATACAATTTTTTTTCATTTGCAAAAGTTTTTCCATGTCTTATTAAACTTATTTTTATTTTAGCTCCATTGGTATCCCACAAAATAATCTAACCACCTTATCACTATTTTTTGATAATATAGATAGGCAATGACCTATACTATCCCTTAATAAACGCATTTCATACTCCAAAGGGACAATACCACAAGATATATCTTCACAAGTTATTATTTTATCTTTAAACTTTTCTATATTATCTTTTATATATATTATAGGCTCTTTATTATTTTTTATCATAGCTAAAATAAATTTATCTAAATTTGCTATAACATTTTTATTAAAATTTATATTTATATCTTCATAACTACAAAAATATATTTCTTCTTCTTGTAAATTAAATTCATCTTTTACATAATCTATTTTCCCTTGATATACTCCACCTATAACAAGTATCATAAAAACCTCCTATAATATAGCTAAAAAAAGTAATGTTGTAGTTGAACTTGTAGTTATTATAAAACCACATAAATCACCAGATATGCCTTTTAAATCTTTTATACAAAATATACCAAAAACAATACAACATATTATATTTATTAAAATTATTTTTCCTATGTTAAAGTAACAACCTAAAATAAAAAATAATGTTAAAATTAATAAAATAATATTAAAATGTCTATTAGTTAAATCTTTTTTAAATGTAGCTATAAATCCTTCTTTTGATATAGGGCTAACTTTTATAATAAGTAAACTTGTAATACCTCTTGAAAATATAGGTATAAATATTAATGGTATTATATTTTTACTATTCTTTAAAATTTCATATATAGAAATATAATATATAAAAGCTATTACTAAAAGTCCTATTACTGCAAAAGCCCCTACTAAAGAATCTTTTAAAATTTTATACTTTTTTTCTAAACTTGCCCTTGAAAATATAGCATCACAAGTATCCATATAACCATCAATATGTATAAATCCACTTAAAAATAGTGGTATTAAACATACTAAAACAGATTTTATTGTTATTGGTATATTTAATTTTATTAAAAAACTGGTAAATAGAAACCATATTAATCCTATAACAAGCCCAACGAATGATAAACTCATTATTAAATATGGAAATCTTTTTTCTTCCCATTCTATATATGGCATAGGTATAGTTGTATACATAGAAAAACACATTATAATTCCTTTTAACATAAGTTTATTTCCTTAAACCTTTCTTTACCTTTATGTATTATTATATTGTTATAACAAACTTCTATTAAAACATCACTTTTTTTAACACAATTTTTATCTATAAAAGCAAGTCCTTTTTTATATTGATTTGTTATATTATCATATAATATACTATCTGAAAAAATATAGTCAGATACTAAAACAACATTTTTCATTTTAGATATTATATACAATAAGTCTTCTGTAACTTTTTCATAAGCATTATTTATTATACTTTCATTTATAAACATTTCATTAGCTAAAAGTGCTGTTACACTATCTATTAAAAAAGTTCCTCTTAAATCACAAATATTTTCTAAATTTTTAATATTTCTTTGTATTTCTATTGTTTCAAAAAATAAATGTTGTCTGTCTTTTTTATGTTTTTCAATTCTTTTTATATCTTCATTATCACAAGGACACATTGTAGCTATATAGTAAAAAGGATTATTATCTTCTTTTAAACTATATGATATTTTTTCTGCTATACTAGATTTACCATTTTTACAACCACCAGAAACATATACTATCATAAAATACCTATTTTAAACTTTCTAAATATTTTGTATCTATTTTTGCCTCATCAAAAGTTGCCATATTTTTAAAAATAGCAATAGATGCATCTATTACAGAAAACATTAAAGGACACCCACTGCCTTCTCCTAAACGCATTTTTAAATCTAAATAAGAAGGAAGCGCCAATTCTTTTTGTGCCAATATATAACCTTTTTCCATAGATTTATGAGATAAAAACATATAATCTTTAATATTTTCATTTAATTTGACAGCACATAATCCTGCTACTATCGCAATAAATCCATCTACAACAATAGGTATTTTATTATAGGCACAACCTATATAAACACCTATCATAGCACCTATGTCAAAACCACCTACTTTTTGTATAATATCGACTATGTCTTTTGGATTAGGATTATGTTTTTTTATTGCATCTTTTATAACTTGTACTTTTTTATTGTAAGCATCTTTTGTAAGTCCTGCACCTACACCAACTACACTTTCTATTTCTTCATCTTTTAAATTTAAAATAGAGGCTAAAACAGCACTACTTGTAGTAGTATTAGCTATTCCCATTTCACCAATACCTAAAATTTTATAGCCGTCTTTTTTAGCTTTATTTACAAGTTCTATACCTATATTTATAGATTTTATAGCTTCTTGTCTTGTCATAGCTTTTGTTTTAGCAAAATTATTAGTACAGTTTCTTATTTTTTTATTTATAAGTTTAGGATGATTTATATTACATTTTATACCTACATCACATACAATAATATCTATATTAAATTGTTTTGCTAAAACTCCTACACCAGTTTTATTTTCCAAAATATTTATAGTTTGTATAGCTGTTACTTCTTGAGGTGTAGAGGCTATTCCTTCTTCAAAAACTCCATTGTCACTTGCTAATACTATTATTGCCTTTTTATCTACATTTATATTTAATGTATTATATATACTACAAAGTTTTGCCGAAATTTCTTCAAGTTCTCCTAAACTTCCCAAAGGCTTAGCTAAAAAATCTAAATGCTTTTTAGCTTGTAAATAAACATCTTTATTAGAATTTTTTATATTTTGTAAATATTTTTCCATAATAGCACCTAAAAAAGTCTTAGTATGTACTAAGACTTATAACTTTCTATTTTATTTTTATATAGTAAAATTAAAATTTGCACTACAAAAACATTAAATGTTAACATTTAATAAAAAAATAGATAAGTTATAAACCCCAATCCCCTGTGAGTTTTAAAACTAAAGCTTGAAAATTTTTGGCAGGTATTCCGACTAAGACATCAACATTTATTTAAGCCTTCCCAGTATAATCCAGTGGCATAATATAAATAAACTACTTCATCACGGCAGCAAGGACTGTTTAAGATTTTCACTTAATTCCCTATTATCGTTATAAAACGCACCATCAAGCCTATCTTATATTAAATTGTAATTTCAGTTTTTAATTATACACATATTATTATAAGTTGTCAACTATTATATTTTTTAATAAAATAAACTTTTTAAAAGACAATTTATATAATTTTTCGTATAATTATATGAAAACAACAATTAATAATATTTAAGGAGGAAATATTTATGAATGAAAGTTTCAACCCCCAGTTTGAAAAAGAATTTAATAATAAAAGTTATGAAATTCATTCAGATAAAATAACTTTTTCCAATTTACAATTTGTGGCTTCTCCAATAAAATATGTAGGCTATTTAATTTTAATTGGTATAGGGAGTGCCTTATCATTTGGTATTTTATATCCATTTTTAATGAGTTATTTAGTTAAATGGTGTGTACAAAATACTAAATTTAATGGTAGAAATTTAAGATTTGTAGGTTCATCTATAGAACTTTATATCAAAATAATTTTCTTTGGTATAATAGGCATTTTTACATTTGGTTTAGGCTTCTTATTTTATGGTTATTATTTTACAAAATGGATAATAGAAAATATTGTTGTAGATTAAGAATATTACTTTGCCTAAAAAATAAATTTATATACAAAATGCATATTGTAATTATCACAATATGCATTTTACTAAATAATTATAAAATAAATATTTTAAGTAATCTTTTAATATATAATAGGAATAATTAAGATATATTTATCTATTTCCATTTTATAACTTATATAATCTTATTAAATTTACTTTACATTTACCCATATAGGATTAGCATAAAAACTTAAATTTGAATAATTATAATCATTTATTTGATCATGTCTAAATTGAGTACTTAAGGCAATCTCTCTTTCATGTGTTACAGGGTCACCATTTTCATCTACTAAATTAGATGAAGTTCCTCTTATTCTAAAATACATATTATCATCAACAACAGTTTTATAAGTTAAATTGTAATAACCTTCCTCATCTTTTTTCATATTTTCCATATTAAAAGTTTCTATTATTTTAGCATCTGTATTATCAGTAGAATTGTAATTAGCTTCATTAACTTTTCCTGTCACATGTCCCATAATTAAATCAATATGGTCTAATTTAGGAACATTATTTACTTTCAAGCCAGTAAAATTGTTATAAATTGTTTCATAATTATTATTAGATGGTATTTTAAATTTTATATTAATTTCTACTTGAGAATTTTTATCTACTGTTAATTCTTGCCCCATAGTTGCAGAATTATTATCTTTATTAATCGTAAATTGTAAATCTGAAATAAGCTCCCCATTAACTGAATAACTATTACCAGATCTCATACCTTCTACAATATCTTTAAAATCATATACACCATCTTTACCTTTTTCTACCCAAGTATAATTTCTAGAAAATTCACTTGGCCAATATCCACTACCATATTCTTTATTAGTACTAATTTTAAAATGAAAATCTGAATTTGCAAAATTATAAAAACGACGACCTTCACTAAGTAAAGCATCCCAAACACCACCTGTAACAGAAATCATTTCATCTGCACCAGCTCTTATATCATCTTGTGGCAATTCACAAGAACCTTCTCCAGCCATTTGATTTCCAGGCATACCTTCAAAACCAAAAACAATATTCTTATCTATATCATTTAACTTTCTTAAATGTTCTATAGTTACTTCACCTAAATCAACTATATCATCACCATTATTATGTCTAGAAGGATGATTTGGCAAAACAAAACTATTTGGATAATTTTGTGATAACCATTTTATTGCATTATATGTATTTTGTACATTGTTTTTATCATTTTGCCTTTCACCATATTTATTTTTTTCATCATTATTAAATACTTCATCTTTACTATCATAACTAAATAGCCACTCAAATTGATGAATTGCTTCATAAGGTACTTTATCATCTTCTCCTATTATTCCTACTGTTGCATGGTCTAATCCCATCATATCCCATTCAAATCCAGAATACACTATTTTATCTTTATATTTTCCTTCACTTTTAAGATTATCTATTTCTTGTTGTTGTTCAAATATAGCTTCCCATCTTGCTTTTAAACTATCTTCTCCCAATGTATTTCTTGGTGCATTTCTTAAATGGTCTGCAAACATAATATAATCAAAAGATTCACCATATTTAATATTTTCTGTTTTTGCTTCTTTAAATAAAATATCCATATTTTCTCTAAATGCAACATTTAATATATTTTCAATAGTCATAAATTTTTCTGATACATCATTTGATTGTATTGTATGTGTATGATATTCTCCTGTCATCCACTTTCCTTCTTCTACATTATTTGCTTTAACTACTGTCAAATTAGAAATAATACTAATTAACATTGTAGAATAAATAATACTCCTTTTTAATATAACAGAATTTCTCATTAATTTAAATTTCATTAATTCTTTCTCCTTAATAAATTATAATTATTTTCATTTAAAATCTTAAAACAAATATTCTATAATTTCTAGTACAAAAGTGTAAATTTATTGTAAATTTATTGTATAAATATAAATTAATTATTAATATATATTTGTTTAATAACCTATTTACCAATATATATTTTAAAATATTTATATATGTAAAAATAAAACTAAATATTTATACATAAATAAAAACACCAGTTAAACTGGTGTTTTATTTATTGTCTTTTGTTGTAGGATTTATAGTATATTAACTTAAAGTAATTATTTTTTAGTACCTACTAAAACTTCTTCTGCTCTAGGCTTATAATAGCTATTATTAACCAAAACTTTTTCTTGTAGTTTACCATCTACATATATTAGTTTATATAATTTATATTTATATCCTTTTAAAGCTGTTACTTCAACTTTTTCTTGTCCTTCAGGTAATTCATTTGTTTTTTTAACAACTCTTGGTCCAGGTTCTGTAACTTCTACTAAAGCATTTTCAAATTTTATTTCTCTATTATCTGGTCTTTCATCATAACCATAAACATTACAAATAACTTGATTATCTGTTAAATAACTTTCTATATAAATAGGATAATTAGTAGAATTTTTAAATTTAAAGTCTATATAGTCACCTGCTAAAGTTGCATCATAACCATAATCTAAATATCCAACCTTTAAAGAGTGGTTTTGTCTTTCTACTATATCAAGTTCAGAATATAAAATAGCATCATATAATGTACTAGAAACTTGACAAACTCCACCACCATATTCATCTACAAATTTTCCTTTTATTATAGTTGGAGCTGGTTTATATCCATTAGCTTTTGTAGTATCACCAAATTTTTGATTTGTTGAAAAAACTTCTCCAGGATATAAAATAGTACCATTTATTCTTTCAGCAGCTATTTTCATATTTGTTATACGGTTAATATCATTTCCACCTTTATTAGCATAATTAGTAGAAAATGTTCCCAATTTATCTTGTATTTTATTAAGTTCTGTTGCTGTATATTGTGGCTTTACTTCTGATGTAATAATTTCTACTATACTATTTTCATCTGATTGTAAGGCTTTTAATACATTATTATATGTTTGCTCAACATCAACTTGTATACCATTATTACCATCTAAAACTTCAAAACCTTTATCTGTTTTTTTAAGTGTAGCATTTTTAGGTGCTAAATTTATATCTTTAGCAACTTCTTCAACTTTTGCTTTAGCTGTTTCTTCATTTATATTTTTATCAACACTTATAACTTGATTTTGTTCTTCTAAAGATTTTATTGTTTGTAAACGTTCTTTTTCAGTTCCTTTTCTTCCTATTTCATATGCAATTGATAATGCATCTTCTTTAGCTAAAGAAACTCCTAATTCTTCTTTACTAAAATTATATTGTTTATCTTTATAAGTTAAAGTTATAGTTTCATTTAATTTTATACTTTCCAAAGCCTTTTTAGCATCTTCTTTAGACATATTTGAAACATTTACTTTTTCTATAAATATATTATTATAAATATTAGGATTATTTAGCATTTCTTTATTTTTCATTTGAATATTAAAAAATATAATACCTGAAACAATAAATATAGCTAATATAACTGTTAATAATATTATAACAACTGTTAATATATTTTTATTTTTATTATTTCCTACTCTTTTTGACAATACTTTTCCCTCCAAGCATAATTTTAATTTAAAACTATGGTAGAGTTAGTTGTCTTTAATGATAAATTTAAACTTTTATCTGATTTTCTTGGATTATATGTTTTAGCAGAAACCTTTTTACCTGTGTTTTCAGAATATGTTAAATTTGAATTATCTTTATTAATAGTAACTTCACCATTTGTTGTTTCAGCATATAAATTATAATTTATATTATTAGGTTCAACTATTTCTACATTTATTTCACCATTTTGATTATCTACTTGCCATTTATAACTATCAAATGATTTTAACATTCCCATTGTTGATATAGAAACTGAACTATTTAAATTGTTAATTTTAACATTTTTTACATCAAAATTATCTAATGTTATTTCTCCATTCATATTTTCTGTAACTAACTGTTTAGCATTTAAATTAGTTATTCTAATATCTCCATTCATATTTGTTAATATTAATTTATTTGCTGACAAATTATCTATATTACTACTTGAATTAAAAGAAGAAATTTCTACATTTTTGAAAAATCCTTCTGGTACTAATACATCTACTGAAACACTCTTAAATTTATTAGTATCATAATCTAAAATAAAATTATTACTATTATCTCTATAAAAATCTACTTCATAACCTTTTTCTTTAGATATATATGATGCTTTTAATAATATATCTTCACCTTCATATCCTTCTAATTTTACTTTACCATTTAAACTTTTTATTTCTAAATCATTATTAATTTCACTTAATTTAAATTCAAATTCTTTATCTATTGTTTGTGAACTAAATGCTTTTTTAGATTTATCTAAATATTTATTATATACCTTTGAAACTGTTGCTAATGACAATATAACAAATATTAATACTAATATAAAATTTTTAGATTTTTTATTTGTATTATTTTCCATATTTATCACCTTTACTAGCTTACAATTATAGTAGAGTTGGCAGTATCTAAAGATAAATTTAAATTTTTAAATAATTCATTTTTATTTTCTGTTTTTGCTTTAACCCTATAATCACTTTTTTCTGAATATACAAGATTATTTTTTAGAATATTTATTTTTCCTAAAGAAGTTCTTGCATCTATATCATAGTTAATATTATCTGTATTTATTTCTACATTTATAGAATTATTTTGGGTTTCTAATTTCCAATTATAATCGTTAAATAAGTTTAAATAATCACTTGTAACATCTATCTCTCCATTAAGGACATCTATAGACAAGTTTTTTACATCTGTATTTTTAAGTTTAACATAGCAATTTATATTACAAACTTTTAAATTATTTGATTTAATATTTCTAATAATTAATTTACCATTAACATTATTTATATTTATATCTTGCCCTTCACAGTTCTCTATTATACCATTACAATTTGTTGTATCTGTTAATATTTTTTCAAAATTTAAATTATCTAATGAAAAATTACAATTTAAACCAGAAATAGATATAACTTCAAAATACTTTTTAGGAACTAATGCTTCTAAAGATACTTTTTCAAAATTATCTTCTTTAAATGTTAAAACATATTTTTTATTATCTGTATTATAAAAATCTATTGTTGCATCAACTGTTTTTGGTATATATACAACTTTTAAAGTTAATTTATCACCATTATAACCTTTTAATACCATTTCTCCATTTAAAGATTTTAAATCTAAATTATTATCTGTATCATTTAATGCTATGTTAAACTCTTTACATACACTATTTTTACTAGATGTACCACTGTTTACATTTTTAAAAATATTTTTAACCTCTTTTTCTAAATCATTGTAAATTTTAGAAGTTTTTTTGACTAAAATTTGTGTTGTATTTGTTAGTTTATTTACTATTTTGTTAAAATCTATTGATTGTCCACTATCATTATTGTTGTTTACATTATTATTATATGTGTCAGATGTATAAGAAGAACTTTTTCCTTCTATAGAAGATAATAATTTACTTGCTTCATCTGCTGTAATTTCTCCATTTTCTAACATTTTTAATATTTTTATTCTTTCGTTACTCATAAAATCACTCCTTAAAATTTCTTTGTTATATAATAATACGAAAAAATTTTAATTAAGTTTAATGATTTTACATTTATTTTATTATTTCATCAGAATATATTGTCCATTGATTATTTACATTATTAGCTTTTATCTTATGTATTTTATATAAAACTTTAATGTCATCATTTTCTTTTACTTGTATAGCTTCTTGAACAATAGCTTCTAAATATTCATTATCTAGATTTTTAGATATAATATTTATAGAACTTTTAGTATTTTTACCTAATAAAGACATATATTCTTTTTTCAAACTTTCATTAGCTAATACTTCTGGAGAAAAACCTTTAGCATTATTTACACTTTTTACTCTACTATCAAATGATTTAGCTATTTGCTCCTCCATAATATCGTGAGATATAATTGTTCTCTCCATACCTCTACTTAAATTTATAGGTATATTTACTTGTTGTTCTTTTAAAAGTACTGACTTAATATTAATATTAATGTTATTAGGTGAAATACCATTTAATAAATTCATCTGACTTTCATCTAAATCAAATATAATATCTGTTCCATATTGTTCTGATTTAATTTCAGTAGGTGATATAATAACATCTACTCCATCTTTTCCCGTTGCTACTATTTCTACATCTAACTTTGTATCTACACGATTAGCATTTGGGGGTTTATTTTCTGTATTAATAGTTTTATCTTCACTATGTAATACTAAAACATATTTATTATCAAATCTTGGCATACTTTCTATATATAATTTATAATTATCAAATTCATATACTAAATTCCCATTTTTAACTTCATTTAAAGTAACTTTTTTATTTAATGGATATTTTTTATATATATTATTAAATTCTAATACTATATTATTGTTTTTATCTTTTATATTTTTAAAATCCATTCTACCAATAATTTTATTGTCAATACTTGTAGATACAGGATTATTAGAAAGTTCCTCTATATATTTATTATTTTCTTTAAGTTTTACACTATCTTTTTCATTTAAAATGCCTTGTTGTATTTGATATTTTACTTCTCCAAAAGGTTCTATTATATAATCTATTCTAGAAGAAGTATCTCCAAACTCAGCATAATTAATATTTATATTAAAATCTCCAAAATTATTTTTAATTTTGCTATTTATATAAGAAACTTTTTCTTCTGATAAATTAGCATCAAAATTTAAATTGAATAATGCTTCTTTTCCAGTTACAATACTTTTAAAAATTAATTTTAAATCTTTACTTTCTCCTACTATACTATCAAATCTTAATATACTATTACCTGTTTTGCCATCTTGTGTGAAATTTAAATCCATAGGATATAAATTTTCATTGGCATCTGTAAGTATAATATTATATTTCATAGGTTCTATTTTATTTTTAAAATAAAATGTTGTATTTGATTGATTTATATGTACTTTTTCTAAAATTAAAGTTTCATCATCTATATTTTGTGCCATATCAACATATACTGTATTTTTATCTTCTGGATTGTATTTTGCTGCTATATTATTATCTTGTTCTATTGCTGCTTGTATATTTTTATTGTTAATTGTTTGTATAGCTATTATAAAAAACATAGCTGTCCCAACTATAAGAACACTTAAAAAAACTATTCCAAATACAATAAGTTTATTATATGAAGATTCACTTGATTTTTTATTTTTATTCTTTTTACTTTTTTTGTCTTTTTTAGGTGCTTCAACAAATTCTAAAAAGTCATTTTCTCCATTTTCTTGTTGTTGAATAAGTTTCATAAAATCTTCTTGTGATATTTTATTTTCTTGTTCATCACTTTGTTCTGATTGCTGAACTCCATCTTCATTATTTTCTTCTATTTCTTCATCATTAACATTAAGTATAGCTTGGTCTAAATCTTCCTGTGAAGGAGTCTCTTCACTTTCACCATATATAGATATATCATTCATAACTTCTGTATCTATATCACTTATATCTAATTCTTCATCTTGTTTCATTAGTAAATCAAGTTCTTCTTGTGACAATCCTTCAAAAATTTCAGTATCATTTTTTATTCTTATAATATCATCTTCAGAAGAATTTAATAAATTTATTATATCCTCTAATTCATCATTTGAGTTGTCATTATCATCATCACTTGATAACCCTAAATCCTTTTCTAAATCATCAATATCCATTTTTTAACCTCCCTGAGTAAAAATTTTAACTTAATATATTTAAAAATGGTATAATAATACTAATTATCATAGAAATAGCTAATATAATTGCCATAATTTGAACTAATAACTTTTTTTGCTCTTTTTTACTTCTTTTCATTAAATCACCTCTTAATTTTTATTAAATTTTTTAAAAATCTACTTGGTAAAACTTTAATTTCATATTTTGTTTCTATAATAGAAATATATAATAATGTTTTAGCTCTTGTAAGTGCTACATAAAATAGTCTTCTTTCTTCTTCTATTTCTAAACTATTTTTACTTCTTTCGTGTGGTATTATACCCTCTATACAACTAATAACAAAAACTGTTTCAAATTCTAACCCCTTTGCACTATGCATTGTAGTTAAAACTACACCTTTTTGATTATTGTTTTTTTGTTTTTTTAAAACTTCTTGTTTCATATTGTCTATATGATTTAAATAATCTTGTATATTATTAAAACCTTTTGTTGATTCTAATATTTCATTTAGAATTTCTGTTAAACCTTTTATACCTATATTTTTAAAATTAGCATAATCATCAATATAATTTTCATAACCTACAATTTTTATTATATATCTTACAGCATCATACGCAGTTTTATTTTTTATATTTCCTAAATGAAATAAAAGCTCATTTACATTTTCTATTTGCCAAGATTTTAAATCTACTTTACAATATAAATATTCTAAAGCAGAACTTTTATTTTGACAAATTTCTATTGCCTCTTTTAGCATATCTTTATTTAAAAATCTTTTTGGTTTATTTGCTATTTTTAAAAATGACTCATTGTCTAACTTATCAATTGACAATTTTAAATATGCTATTATGTCTTTTGCTATAAAATGTTCATAAATATTTGTAATATTATCTTTTAATTGATATTCTATATTATAATCTTTTAAAGTTTCAACAATAGCTCTCGCTTGTAAATTTGTTCTATATATTATAGCTATTTCTTCTAATGGATAGTTACTTTTTAATCTTTTTATTTTTTCTACAATTTTTTTTGCTTCTTCAGAAACATCATAAGACCTTAATAGTATAGGTGATTTATCTTTTTTATTTGTACCTATAATATTTTTTTCAAACCTATTACTATTTTCAACAATAACTTTATTACATAAATTTATTATTTGTTCAGTAGAACGATAATTTACATTTAATACTACTTTTTTACTACCTTTAAAATCTTTATAAAATTTATGTAAAAATTTAGGACTAGAACCTCTAAATCCATATATACTTTGGTCATCATCACCTACAACAAATATATTCCTTTCTAAAGAAACAAGCATTTTTATACATTCATATTGTACTTTATTTGCGTCTTGATACTCGTCTATTAATATATAATCATATTTATTAATCCAAATATTTCTTATAGCATTATTTTGTTTTAATAAATGATAACATTGTATTAACATATCATCAAAATCAATCTTTCTTTGTTCTGATTTTATTTTTTCATATTGTTCATATATTAAAGTAAATGTACTACTATTTATATATTTAGAATTAAAAAGTTTATAATTAATAAGTTCATTTTTTAGTAAAGAAATTTCAGAAATAATAGCCTGTATAAATTCTTCTTGATTATCAAAAAATATATTATTATCATTTATAATCTTTTTTATAATATTTACCTTTTCATTATCATCTAAAATATTAGATAAATCATATTTATAGTAATCTCTAATTATTCTAAAAAAATATGAATGAAATGTATTAAAAGATACATTATAACTTTTATTACATATGTTATTAAACCTTTCTTTCATTTCTTCAGAAGCAGCTTTTGTAAAAGTTATAACTAAAATTTTATTAGGATTTACCCCTAAATTTTCAATTAAATTTTTTATTCTATAAGTTATAACAGTTGTTTTTCCACTACCTGGTCCTGATAAAACAATCATAGGTCCTTTATTATGTATTATAGCCTTATATTGACTATCATTTAGTGTTAAATTTGTCATTTATATCACCTATATAACTTTATTAACTTTATATATTATAACTTATTAATCAACATTCTTCAAGTAATAATTACACTTTTATTATAATAATAATTTACCTATTTTTGTTATATAATTTATACTAATAAAAGTAGGCATTATAAAATACCTACTTTTAAAATTTTTATTTAATACCTTTTATAGAAAATTTACATTTTAATTGTTTATCTGTTTTTATCATAAATTCTTCATGAGGAATAGCACCCCAACTATCATCTCCACCTACACCCATTTGACTTGAAGATATTTTTAAAACTACTTCATAAGGTTTTGGTAATTCAAAAGGATGTTTAGCAATTTCTAATTGATGTGGTGTATAATTTAAAGCACTAATATTTAAATTATCACCATAAATTTTAAGTCCTATATTGTTATTATTATAAATATTTGCATATCTAGTTTCTGTATGGTTTCCACATTCTTGAGGATATACATATTTTGATAAAGATTTATCTATTTCTTCATTATGTATACCTATTTTATACCCTGTTTTTCTATCACAATATGTTTCACCTTCTCTACCATACCAAGTTAAATTGTTGCAATCTAAAGGCATTTTAATTAAAAATCCTAATTCTGGAATAATATCTATTTCTTTTATTGGCTCCATTATAAGCTCAACATCTATTGTACCATCTCCAAATACTTTATAAATAGCATAAACTTTATTTTCATTTAATAATGGCAACTCATAATTAATTTTTATAGTAATATTATTTTCATTTTCTTCTACTTTAACTATTCTGCCTTTAACATACATACTATTAGCTTTCCAAAATGCTAATTTTCTTTGAAGCCCTGCCCCTATATCATTTTGAATTGGTGCTCTCCAAAAGTTTGGCAACACAACTTCTTCTATTAATTCTTTATCCCCTATTTTATACGATATTATACCACCTTTTACTTTAGAGAATAAAATACTACAATCTTTACATATAACACCAACATTATTAAAATCTTCTATTAATTCTGGTTTTGTATCAATTTCTTTTTCTATTACCATTTTACCTGAAGTTATTTGTCCAAAAGCTATTTCATAACCTGCTTTAGCCCAAATTTCATCTTCTTTTAAAGATAACCTAACAATTATAGTATATTCTTTTGTTTTATCCATATCAAATATATTATATGGCAATTTATACTCTTTTGTTTCACCAGCATTAACATCTATTTCTATAAAATCTTTTCTTAGTTCTTTACCATTTTCTAATAATGTAGAAATACATTGAAATTTTTCACTATTTAAAAATAAATTTTTATTATATATATTAAATCTATTTTCTTTTACTTCTATTTTAAACCCTTGATAACAATATTTTACTTGTTTCATTTTAGGTGATAATGTTCTATCTGCAAATACTATACCATTTGCAGAAAAATCGTAATCTGTAGGTCTATCATAAAAATCCCCACCATAAGCATAAAATTTTTCACCATTTAATGCTTTATGTTCTAATACTTGGTCTACAAAATCCCATATAAATCCTCCTTGATATAGAGGCTCTTCTTCTGTCAATTTTATATATTTATCTAGTGCCCCTGTTGAATTTCCCATTGCATGTGCATATTCACAACATATATAAGGTTTTTTTCTATTTTCTTTTAAAAATTCTTTTATATTATCTGGATGTGGATACATATGTGATTCCATATCTGTAGTATCTTCAAATCTTCTATCCATATTTATACCTTCATAGTGTACAAGTCTTGTATTATCATTTTCTTTAAAAAATTGACTCATTTTATAGAAGTTTTCACCACCATAAGACTCATTACCACAAGACCATATTAATATACAACTATGATTTTTATCCCTTTGAAACATAGAGTTAGCTCTATCTAAAACTAAATTAGTCCATTCTTTTCTATCACAAGGAACTATATAATCATATTTATTTTCTAACAAAAATACACTTGCATAACTTCCATGTGATTCAACATTTGTTTCATCTATAACATAAAGCCCATATTTATCACAAAGTTCATAAAAGTAAGATTGGTTAGGATAATGAGAAGTTCTAATAGCATTAATATTATTTTGTTTACATATTATTATATCTCTTTCTATATCTTCTTTTTTTATAGCTCGACCATATTTTGAAGAAAATTCATGTCTATTAACTCCATTAAAAACTATTCTTTTACCATTTATATACATTATTGTATTTTTTATTTCAAATTTTCTAAAACCTATATTTTGTAAAATAACTTCTTGTAAATTATCTTCACTATCATACAAATTTATTTTTAATGTATATAAATTAGGTATTTCTGCACTCCAAAGTTTTGGATTATCAACTACAAATTCTATTTCTTCATCATTTAAACTTTTAGTTTCTTCAAAAATTTTTTCATCTTTAAAGTATAGTTGAAAAATTGCTTTAGCTTTTTCAAAATTTTCAGTTTTATGTTTTATATTTAAAGTACCTTTGTCAAAATTGTCATTTAAAATAGGTTTTACAAAAATATCTTTCATATGTATTTTAGGTTTTTTATAAATATATACGTCTCTAAAAATACCTGAAAAACGCCAAAAATCTTGGTCTTCTAACCAGCTACCACTACACCATTTAAAAACTTGTACTATAATACTATTTTCACCTTCTACAACATAGTTTGATATATCAAATTCTGATGGTGTAAATGTATCTTCACTATAACCTACAAATTTATTATTAATCCATAAAGCCATTGCACTTTCTACACCTTGAAAAGATATAATAACAGGCATATTCTCTTTATATTCAGGTATAACAAAACTCCTTACATATGTACCTACTGGGTTAAATTTTACTGGTGCATCATTTACAGCTACTTTTTCTTTTCCGTCCCAAGGATACATAACATTTACATATTGTGGTATATCAAAACCTTGTAATTGCATATGTCCTGGAACTTGTATTTTATACTTTGTATATTTTTCAAAGTCTTGATTTTCTACTTTCACACTATTCTCATAATTTTCTGCATAATAAAAATCCCATTCACCATTTAAACTATATTTAAAATCATTAGTACAATCTATATCTTTAAAAATTTTATGGTCAGAATGTGCATCTAACCTATTAATAGAAAAAATTTCTGGATTTTTTAACCAATTATAATCAAATTTCATATTGTTATACCTCCAATAATTAAAATTAACTTATATTTTATATTATAAATGCTTTTTAATATATTGTATACTTAATTTTAAGTTTTTTAATATTTTTTGTAATATTATAACAACTTATTTAAAATATTTTTGTTCAATTTTTTGTTTTTATATATTTATTTTTTTATATTTTTTATTACATTAATATTATTTTTATGTTATAATATTAAAAATAATATTTGTAAAAAGGGGTTTTATTATTATTTTTTTAATATATTCAATAATTACTGGATTTTTATTAAATTTTGTTATAAACCTTTATTATAAAAATAAAGTTACAACAAAAAATTTATTTTTCTTAAATAATTTAAATAATAAAAAATTAAGTATTTTAATTATAATACTTAATTTTATCATTTACTTAATATCATATAAAACATTAGTAAATATTAACTATTATTTTATATGTTGTATTTTATTTTCATTATTAATATTTTTAAATATTACTACTTTTAATGAACATAAAATCTCATATATTGTTTTTTTATTAATATTAGCATTAAGCATATTAGCTATAAATGCTACTTGTAAAAATATAATTTATCATATTATAGGTTCATTTATTATTAGTATACCATTTTTAATTATATGTCTATCATTAAATAATTTTGACATATTAAATTTTAAATTATTTTTTTTGCTAGGTTTATTTTTAGGCTCTTTACATATAATTATTTTAGTATGTTTATGTTTTATATTTATTGGTATAGAATTAATATTAAAACATTTAATTTTTAATAAAAAAAATAAAGAATTTACTATTCCACTATCATTTTATATATCAATAAGTACTTTTATATCTATTTTATATGGTGATAAAATTTTAGATTGGTATTTTATAAAAGTTTTTTTACTTTAAGGAGGATTTATGAATCAAAATTCAAACAATAATATTAATGAAACACCTTTAACAGATATTGACTATGAAGGGGTAGTATATGAACCTAGTAAAGATAGTTTAAAATATAAAGAAAATAACATAAAAAATACCACTAAAACTAAAGAAAAAATTAAAAAGGCTCCAAATTTTAATTTTTCAATATTTTTAGGTATAACTATTAGTATTGGTGTTGTTATATTTGCTTTAGTTGCTATTTTAACTTATTCCTCTTTATCTAATTATATAAATTTACCTAAAAATAATAGTTCATTAAATTTAGATAATAACACAAATAATAATATAGATAATGAAAGTTTGGTTTTAGATACAAATACAAATCAAAATATTATAGGTATTATTAAAAATATTGATTATGAAAAAAATATATTTACTTTCAGTGATATAAAAACAAATAAAGTTTATACATTAAAATCTAAATCTACAACAGAATTTAAAGATAAATATGAAAATATGTTAACTATATCTGAATTAGAAATTGGTAATGTTGTTGATTTTTCATTTGATACTGACAACAAATTAAATTATGTATATGAAAATAAAAATAGTTTTTATTTAGAAAATATATCTAATACAAAAATTAATACAGAATTAAATACTTTAAGTTTAAATGATAAAACATATAAAATAAATGATAATGCTATTATCCTTAGAAATAATGAAGAATATGAATTGTCAAAAATATCTTCTGTTGATATATTAGATATAAAAGGTTATAACAATACTATATACTTTATTGAATTAAAAAAAGGAAATGGTATTTTAAAACTTGAAAATAAACCTGCATTAAATAAAGCAGTTATTGAAATTGACCGTGATATATTCAAGTCTTTAGAAGAAATTGATAGTATAAATTTATCTGAAGGAAAACATAAAATAGTTATTAGAAGTGAAGATACTATTTCATTTGTTAAAGAAATTGATATAATTTCTGGACAAGAAACTATATTAGATTTAAGTGAAATACAAAATAAATCTGGTACACTATATATAAAAAGCAATATTACAGATTATACATTATATATAAATAATGTAATAGAAACTTCTAGAGAACCTTTAAAACTACAATATGGTACTTATAATATTAGAGCTGAAAAAGAAGGTTATAATCCATTTCAAGCTCAAGTTTCTATAAATGGTCCTCAAGCTAATGTTGAAATAAAACTTGAAAAAATTGAAAAAATGGGTAAAATTAATATAAATTCTACGCCAGATAATACTGAAGTATTTATTAACAATAATTTTGTTGGATATACTCCTTTAGTATATAAAGTTCCTCATGGTGTTCATACTATTACTCTTAAAAAGAGTGGTTATAATGATTTTGTTTTATCAAGTGTTACTATTGGAGATGAAGAAAGTTCTTTTAATATAACTATGCATAAATCTAACACAGACACTTCAAGCAATACAACAACAACTATTACTTCTTCTACCAATACTGAATCAACAGAAACTACTACAAATAATACTGATACTGAAATAGTTAGAGAACCTACTATATAAAAATAATAGGGTGTAGAAATTATCTACACCCTATTATCTTATATAGTTTTTACAGATTGTCTTATAATTATATTTCCAGATACTATGCTATTATCAACTTTTGTTCCGGCATTTTTAATTTTTTTAATAATATTTGAAACACATTTTTTTGCCATTTTATTTATATCAATTTGAACTGTTGTTATAGGTGGTGTACATATTTTTGCGTGTATATCATTGTCAAATCCAACTATCGATATATCCTCTGGAACATTTATACCAATTTTATTTAAATATCTTACAAAATAATAAGCTGTTTTATCACTATTACATACAAAAGCAGTAGGTAATTTTTCAGGCATTTTAAATTCATAAAAAGCACCATTTACATCTCTATCATCTATTATAAAATCTTTATTTATTTCAATACCATTTTCTAATAGAGCTTTAGAATATCCTAAATATCTATCTAATATACTTCTATTAGAATGTATATTTCCTACATAACCTATATTAGTATGACCATGTTCTATAAGATAATTAGTTATTGCATAAGAACTATAAATATTATCCCCTATAATAGAATCAACAGCAAAATGTCTATCATAAAAATCTAAAAATATAGTTGGTATTCCTTGTTCACATATTATTTTTGTATATTCTTCTTCCATTTGACCTAATATTATTATACCGTCTACTTTTTTATCTAATATTGTATTAGGTATATTATTTTCAAGTTCTTTTTTTCTTTCAATAACTTCTAATAATGCATAGTAATTATAGTCTGATAGATGCTTAACTATATTATTATATATTGTAAAATAAAAAGAATTTTCAGCGTCCATATATTTTTGTGCAACTATAACACCTATATTATAAGTATAATTACTATTTTTATTATTTGAATTAGCAAATTTATAACCCATATCTAACGCAATTTTTTTAATTTTTTCTCTCAATTCTTCACTAACACCTTGTTTATTAGATAATGCTTTAGAAACAGTTACTATACTAACACCTAATTTATCTGCAATGTCTTTCATTTTTACATTTTTACTCATAAATCTCACCCCTTAGCACTAATTTAGATTATAACAAATTTACTTAAAAAAAGTCAATATAATTATTAAAATTTCATTAATTTTGTTAATTTTTTAGCTAAATATACTTAAAAAATAATAAAAGATATAGAAAAATTCTATATCTTTTATTATTTTTTTATAAACTATTTATATAAGTTTCTAAATTAGATTTTATAACTGAAACTCTTGGTCCATATATTACTTGTACACCTTGTCCCTTTTTAATGACACCAGATGCACCTGTAGATTTTAATATACCTTCATTTACTTTTTCAGGCTCATGTACAGTAACTCTAAGCCTTGTAGCACAACAATCTACATCACTTAAATTGTCTTTTCCCCCAAGACCTTCTAATATCAAAGCAGAAAGTTCATCTTTTCCTGCATTTTTATTTTCTGTATTACTTCCATCTTTTTTAGAATTAACATCTGCTCTTGTATATAATTTTACTTCTACATCATCATCTTCTCTACCTGGAGTTTTAAAGTTAAACTTTTTAATAAGGAATGAGAATAAGAAATAGTAAACTATAAAATATACAATACCAACAAAAACAATATTTATCCAATTAGTTTTTGCATTTCCTTGTAATATACCAAATAATGTCATATCAATAAGACCACCAGAGAATGTCATACCAACACCTACTTTAAATATATGCATAAACATATAAGCAAGACCTGCAAAAATACAGTGTATTACATATAATATTGGTGCAACAAATAGAAATGTAAATTCTAATGGTTCTGTTATACCTGTTATCATAGCAGTTAATGCTGCTGATACTAATAAACTAGCTGCTACTTTTCTTTTTTCTGGTTTAGCACATCTATACATAGCTAAAGCTGCACCAGGTAAACCAAATATCATAAGTGGAAATTTACCTGCCATAAATCTTGTAGCTTCTGTATTAAAATGTTGTATTCCAGGTGCTGCAAGTTCTGCAAAGAATATATTTTGTGCCCCTTCTACTAATACACCATTTACCGTAGCAGTACCACCTACTGCTGTTTGCCAAAATGGTAAATAGAAAACATGATGTAACCCAAAAGGTATTAATGCTCTTTCCATAAAACCATAAACAAATGTTCCTAAATAACCAGAACTAATAACTAATGCACCTACTTTATTTATTCCAACTTGTATAGTAGGCCAAATAAAGAACATTAAAATACCTACAAAAAGATATGTTATAGCACTTATTATTGGTATAAATCTAGTACCACCAAAAAATGATAAAACTTGAGGTAATTCTATTTTATAAAATCTATTATGCAATGCTGCAACCCCAAGACCAACTATAATACCTCCAAAAACACCCATTTGTAAAGATGTTATACCTAAAACAGAAGTAGTAGAACCATTTAACATTTGTTCTGTACCACCATTTATTTTTATTAATGCACCTATTGATGAATGCATTATAAAAAAGGCAATTGCACCAGATAAAGCTGCAACTTCTTTTTCTGCCTTTGCCATACCTATAGATACACCCATAGCAAATATAATTGGCAAATTATCAAATACAACACTACCAGCACTATTTAAAATAGCAAAGAAATCATTTAATATAGTTCTTGGTCCCATAATACTAGTAAGCTTATAAGTTTGTAGCATAGTTTCATTAGTAAATGAACCACCTATACCTAAAAATAACCCTGCTACTGGTAAAATAGCTATTGGAAGCATAAAAGACCTACCTATACGTTGTAAAACAGCAAAAATTTTATCTTTCATAATAACTACTCCTTTCTTAATATTAAAATTAAAATTATACAACATATCTTAATTACATTAATGTACATTAAAATAGCTTGTTCAAAATTATCATATTTTAGTATTAATAATACTATATATTGTTAATTTTGTCAAGTAATACTCTAATAATAATTATAATTATATAAAAATATATTATATATAATATATTGACAATATTTTGTTTTAATGATATCATGTTTAATATATCTAAAATTTAATAATATTTTGTACAACTGGCGGTATGTGAATCAACACAAGGGAGTACAAAATTTAAGCTATCGTCCGTCTGGGTAATTTTTTAATTGCACAGGTGGGCTTTTTTATTCTTTTCAATTTTTATAAAAAAGGAGTTTTAACAATGAAAGCATTAATTAGTGTATCTGACAAAACAGGTATTGTAGATTTCACAAAACAATTAGAAAATTTAAACATTGAAATTATATCAACTGGTGGTACTTATAATTTACTTAAAGAAAATGGTATTAAAGTAGTTAATATTTCTGATGTTACTGGTTTTCCTGAATGTTTAGATGGTAGAGTAAAAACTCTCCACCCTAACATACATGCTGGTATACTAGCTATTAGAGATAATAAAGAACATATGGAACAAATAGAAAAATTAAATGTTTCTCTTATTGATTTAGTTGTAGTTAATTTATATCCTTTTAAAGAAACTATTTTAAAAGAAAATGTTTCTTTAGAAGATGCTATCGAAAATATTGATATCGGTGGTCCGACTATGCTTCGTGCCGCTGCTAAAAATTATCAAGATGTTTCTGTTATAGTTTCTAGTGAAGATTATTCTAAAGTTTTAGAAGAACTTAAAGCTAATGGCAAAGTATCAAAAGAAACTAATTTTTATTTATCTGCTAAAGTTTTTGCCCATACTGCACATTATGACACACTTATAGCTAATTATATGAAAGAAAAAGCAAATTTACCTAAATATGATGATGTTATTACTATGACTTTTGAAAAAGTTCAAGGTATGAGATATGGTGAAAATCCTCATCAAATGGCTTGCTTTTATAAAGAAGTTGGACATAATAAAGGTATGCTTACAAACTTTAAACAACTTCATGGTAAAGAAATGTCATTTAACAATGTGAATGATACTAATGGTGCTTTAGAACTTTTAAAAGAATTTGATGAACCTACAATAGTTGCTTGTAAACATTCTAACCCTTGTGGTGTTGGTAGTGCTGAAAGTATTTATGATGCATATATGAAAGCATATAATGCTGACCCTACTTCTATCTTTGGTGGTATTGTTGTATCTAATAGAGAAATTGATGAAAAAACAGCTGAAGAAATGAGTAAAATATTTTTAGAAGTTGTTTTAGCTCCTAGCTTTACTAAAGAGGCTTTAGATATTTTAACAAAAAAACCTAATATACGCTTATTAACTCTTGACAATATTGAGAAAAAACAACCTGATTCTGCTTTTGATATTAAAAAAGTTTCTGGTGGTATATTAGTACAAGATATTAATAATAGTCTTTTAGATAAAGAAAATTTAAAAGTCGTTACTAAAAGAAAACCTACTGAAAAGGAAATGGAAGATTTAATATTTACTTGGAAAATAGTTAAATATGCTAAATCTAATGGTATTGCTTTAGGCAAAAATAAACAATCTATTGGTATTGGTAATGGACAAGTTAATAGAATTTGGGCTACAAAACAAGCTATTGAACATGGGCAAGAAATGATTAATGAAGATGCTGTAAAAGATAGTGTTTTAGCCTCTGATGCTTTCTTCCCTTTTGATGACTGTGTAAGAGAAGCTATAAAAAATGGTGTTACTGCTATTATTCAACCTGGTGGCTCTATTAGAGACGAAGATTCTATCAAACTTTGTGATGAACACAATATAGCAATGGTATTTACAAATATTAGACATTTTAGACATTAATTTTAAAATTAAAACTCTTATTTCTTTTATTAATTTTACATTTTATACATTATTAAAAAAATAAAGATTATTATTTAAATAGTCTTTATTTTTTTATAAAAACCTCTAATTACTCAATATTTTTAACTATTTAAAAATTTTTAAAAAATTTTTAAAAATAGTATTGACAATTTTTACATTGTATATTATAATAATTATTGTCTTGAGGGACAACAGATAAGCAATAAGCCCAGATAGCTCAGTCGGTAGAGCAGAGGACTGAAAATCCTCGTGTCGGCGGTTCGATTCCGTCTCTGGGCATACTTGCGGGTGTGATTCAATGGTAGAATGTCAGCCTTCCAAGCTGAACGCGTGGGTTCGATTCCCATCACCCGCTTTCTTATCTATTTTGCGCGAGTGGCTCAGTGGTAGAGCATCGCCTTGCCAAGGCGAGGGTCGCGGGTTCGAATCCCGTCTCGCGCTTACCTGCGGGTGTGATTCAATGGTAGAATGTCAGCCTTCCAAGCTGAATGCGTGGGTTCGATTCCCATCACCCGCTTTTTTCTTTCATAATCTCTAAAAGGTATCTTGTATAAGATACCTTTTCCTTTTATTTAATTAAAATACTTATTATATCTACTAGTTTCTTTAATTTATCTATACTATTTTTTAATTGTTCTTCCCCTTCTTCTGTTAATTCATAATATTTTCTTACATAACCAACAAGCACATTAACAATATTATAATAATTTTATTTTAAAAAGGAATAGCTTTTTCTATTCCTTTAAACTTTCAACTAATTTTATAGCATTTAATACACTTTGTTCTGTTATTTTAAATGGTACATTATTTATAGTATATTTTTCATCAAAACTAACTTTTATAGCCTCTATAAGCTCATTATCAGTTATATTATTAATGCCTAATTCTTTTAAATTTGTAGGTAAGCCTATTTTTTTACAAAAATTTATAATATCTTTTAATTCTTCCCTATTTTCCAAAGCTAATTGTATAATAGTTGTAAAAGCAATTTTTTCTCCGTGTAAACTTTTATAGCTATCTTTTAATGTAGTAAGCCCATTATGTAATGCGTGTGCTACTGAAAGTCCTCCATTTTCAAATCCTATTCCACTAAGATATATATTAGCCTCTATTATTTCTTCTAATTCTTTACTACATACCCCTTCTTTTAAATCATTAATAGCTTTTTCACTATTTTTTAATAGTGTATCTTTACAAAGTTTTGATAGTGTCAATATATAGTTTGTTACATATCCCCCTGTCATTGTTTTACTATTAGATTTATAACAAGCCTCTGTTTCATAATATGTAGATAAGGCATCTCCTATACCTGCTATTAAAAATCTTACTGGTGCTTTAATTATAATATCTATATCAATTAAAACTATATTAGGACTATTTCTTAAAGTTATATATTGTAAAAATTGCCCCTTTTTTGTATATATAGCTGACAATCTACTACAAGGTGCATCTGTTGATGCTACTGTTGGTACAATAATAACTGGATAATCTGTATAATATGATACTGCTTTAGAAAAGTCTAAAACTTTTCCCCCACCTATACCAATTATAATATTATAATCTTTTGCAAGTTGTTTATGTTTTTCTATTTCTTCAAAACAACATTCACTATTAAATATAACTAAATTATATTTTATATTATTTTCTTCAAAACTTTTTACAATTTTATTTTTATAATTCTTATATATAAATTCATCTGTAATTATATATACTTTAT
>CALWDX010000040.1 GCA_944376805.1 uncultured Clostridia bacterium | reverse complement strand
AACATATAAAAAATAATATTTCAGAAAATAATATTCAAAAATTTAAAGCTAATATAGACAATAGTATAAAATCTATAAATATAGAAATTTGGGAAAAAGATGATGAAGATTGGAAGAAAAAAGATGAAATTTTTTCTTTAATAAGTGATTTTATAGAAGAAAAAAACTCTGAAATGAATATATTTTTTCAAATACTTAATAATACACTTGAATTTGGATATGAAATAGATTATATATCAAAATCGAAAAAGTATCCTATAAATGTAGATTTTACCAATATGGGAATAGGACATATTTTTTTAAATAAAGAAAAAATAGAGTTAAATAAACAAATAGTTTTATTTAAAAAATATGGGTATTACAACCAAGAAGAAGTTAATTTTAATATATATGAAGATTTTAAAAAAGCCCAATGTGATAAAGGGTTAGTAATAACAATAACTTTTTTAGATATAACAGAAAATGTAAATATAGGAGAAACTTATAAAGATGAGAATAAAAGAAATAAAAAATAAGGATATGATATTTGTAGTTATTTCTATAATTATAATAATTATTTTATTAAATTATGATGCTATAAAAAGTGAACTTAACAATCCTAGAAGTATGCAAATAAGAGAAACTTATTTTAATGATGAAACAAAAAGAGTTTTAAATATATTTAAAAATGAAATTAAATTTTTTGAATACAAAACTAATAAAAAGGTAAAAGCTGTTAAAGTTGATTTTTGGCAAAATAATGGTGAAAATTGGGAAAATTTTGGTACAATATATAATAATATAAACAAAGGTAAATTTGATATAGCTTTAAATACAAGTAGTAATTTTTATAAGTTGTATTCATTAAATGATAAAACTATTATTCCATATGAATATGAAAGCATTGTAAAATTTAATAAAAATTTAGAAAATATTAGTACTAATTTTTTAGAAAATTCTGCAAAAATAAAAATTAATGAAGAAATAGTACTTTTTAGTAAATATGGATTTCAAAAAAGTATTATAGGTAGATTAGCTAATTATAAAGAGCTTGAACAATATAAAGCTAAAATATTACCTTTAGAATCAGATAAAAATACGAAAGATTTTAGAGATGTGAAATGTAAAAAAGGTGTAGCAATAACAATAACTTTTTTAGATGAAGAAATACAATAAAATTTACAAAAAGTTGACATATTAAAGCGTATTTTATATAATTAATATTAATGAAAATTTTATGGAGGAATAATATGAAAAATTTAGGTGTAAATGAAATTAGAAAAAAATATTTAGACTTTTTTCAAGAAAAAGGACATTTAAAAATGAATAGTTTCTCATTAGTACCGCAAAATGATAAAAGTTTATTACTTATAAATTCAGGTATGGCTCCTTTAAAACCATATTTTACAGGACAACAAATACCACCAAATAAAAGAGTTACAACTTGTCAAAAATGTATTAGAACAGGTGATATTGAAAATGTAGGTAAAACTGCAAGACATGGAACATTTTTTGAAATGCTTGGAAATTTCTCTTTTGGAGATTATTTTAAAGAACAGGCTATTCCTTGGGCTTGGGAATTTTTCACAAAGGTATTAGAATTACCAGAAGATAAGCTATATGTATCAGTATATCAAGATGATGATGAAGCTTTTGAAATATGGAATAAAAAAGTAGGTATACCAGAAAATAAAATAGTAAGACTAGGTAAAGAAGATAATTTTTGGGAACATGGTACAGGTCCTTGTGGTCCTTGTTCAGAAATATATTTTGATAAAGGCGAACAATATGGCTGTGACAATCCTAATTGTTATGTTGGTTGTGATTGTGATAGATATATGGAAATATGGAATTTAGTTTTCACTCAATTTAATAGAGAAGAAGATGGAACATATTCTAATCTTGCAAATCCTAATATAGACACAGGTATGGGACTTGAAAGAATAGCTACTGTTATGCAAGGTGTAAATTCTATTTTTGATGTAGATACAGTAAAAGCTATTAGAGATAAAGTATGTGAATTATCTAATTTAAAATATGGTGAAGATAGTAAAAAAGATATTTCTATAAGAGTTATAACAGACCATATTAGGTCAGTTACTTTTATGACAGCAGATGGTGTATTACCTTCAAATGAAGGGCGTGGGTATGTTTTAAGACGTCTTTTAAGAAGAGCGGCAAGACACGGGAAAATATTAGGTATAAATGATTTATTTTTAGCAGATTTAAGCAAAATTGTTATAGAAACTTCAAAAGATGCTTATCCAGAATTAGAAGAAAAGAAAGAATATATATATAAAATTTTAACAGTAGAAGAAGAAAGATTTTATGCTACAATAGATACTGGTATGGAGCTTTTAAAACAAAAAATAAACGAATTAAAAGCTTCTAATGATAGTATATTGAAAGGTGAAAATGCTTTTAAACTTTATGACACTTATGGTTTTCCTTTTGAACTTATGAAAGAAATTTTGGAAGAAGAAAATATGTCTGTTGATGAAGAAGCATTTTTAAAAGAAATGGAAAATCAAAAAAATAAAGCTCGTTCTGCTAGAGAAGAAGATACTTATATGGGAGCAGAAGAAACAATTTTCCATAAATTAGACCCAGCTATGAAGAGTGAATTTTTAGGTTATACTAATAGTATTATTGAAAATAGCAAAGTATTAGCTATTGTATGTAATGACAATATTGTAGATAGTGCTAAAGAAAATGATAAGGTAGTAATTGTTGTAGATAAAACACCTTTTTATGCTGAAATGGGTGGACAAGTTGGTGACAAAGGTACTATTGAAAATAAAAATGTATTAATAGAAATAAATGATACTACAAATTTTGGTGGAAATAAAATTTTACACCATGGAGTTGTTAAAAAAGGTGAAATAAAAGTAAATGATACAGTTGTTTTAAAAATAGATGAAGAGGATAGAATGTCTATTGCTAGAAACCATACTGCAACTCATATTTTACACAAAGCTTTAAAAGAAGTTTTAGGAAGTCATATAGAGCAGGCAGGTTCTTTAGTATCTAAAAATCGTTTACGTTTTGACTTTACTCATTTTGAAGCATTAACTAGAGAAGAATTATCTAAAATTGAAAAAATAGTTAATACACACATTTTAAAAGGTCTTGATGTTTCTATTAAAGAAACAGATATTGAAACAGCTAAAAAAGAAGGTGCAACAGCACTTTTTGGTGAAAAATATGGCGATGTTGTTAGAGTTATAAATATTGGTGGCTATTCAATAGAACTTTGTGGCGGTACACATCTTAAAAACTCTGCTCAAATAGGTAGCTTTAAAATAGTAAGTGAAAGTGGTGTAGCTGCTGGTGTTAGGCGTATAGAGGCAGTAACAGGATTTGGTGCTTTAAATTACTATGAAGAAAGAGAATATTTAATTAGAAATGTATTTGAAATATTAAAAGCTAATAATAAAAATGTTGTAGATAAATCAGCATCTTTAATAGAAGAAAATAAAAAACTTTTAAAAGAAATAGAAAGTTTAAAATCTAAATTATCATCAGGTTTATTAGATGAAATATTAGAACAAAAACAAAATATAAATGGTATAGATATTTTACTTGCTAGAGTTTCTAATATTGATATGGACACTCTTAGAAATATGGGTGATAAAATAAAAGAAAAACTTACAGATTATGCTATACTTTTAGCTAGTGATAATAATGGTAAAGTTAATTTTATATCTATGTGTAGTGATAGTGCTATAAAAGCTAATATAAAAGCTGGTGATATAGTTAAAACAGCTGCTACTATTTGTGGTGGTGGTGGTGGTGGTCGTCCTAATATGGCACAAGCAGGTGGCAAGGACGCTACTAAAATAGATGAAGCAATAAAATCTACTTTAGATTTTATAAAAGAAAAAATGTAATAATTAAAAAATAAAGTTAAAATTTAATTTTAGCCACTTCTTAAGAAGTGGCTTATTATAAAAAATTTTTAAAGTTTGGGGAGATTAATATTAATAATATAGACAATAAAACGTTAGCATTTAAAACAAAGGAAATTATAAATAAATATAATTTTGCATTTAAAAAGAATTTTGGTCAAAATTTTTTAATTGACCAATTAGTTTTGGATAAAATAGTAAATTCAGCTAATATATCTAATGAAGATATAGTTATAGAAGTAGGGCCTGGTATAGGTACACTTACAGCTTGTCTTGCTAAAAATGCTAAGAAAGTTATAGCAGTAGAAATAGATAAAACACTTATACCTATTTTAGAAGATACATTATCAAATTTTAATAATATAGAAATTATAAATGAAGATATACTAAAAGTAGATATCAATAAAATAGCAGAAGAAAATAAAGGTTATAATATAAAAGTTGTAGCTAATTTACCATACTATATTACAACACCTATTATAATGAATATATTAGAAAATAGACTTCCTATAGATAGTATAACTGTTATGATACAAAAAGAAGTCGCTTATAGAATGGAAGCAAAACCAGGTACTAAAGATTATGGCTCTTTATCTGTTGTAGTTCAATACTTTTGTGAACCATATTTAGTAGCAAATGTGCCTAGAAATTGCTTTATGCCAAGACCTAATGTGGATTCAGCAGTTATAAGACTTACTACACTTGATAAACCACCTGTTGATGTAGAGAATTTGGAGTTGTTTTATTATATTGTAAAAGTTGCATTTTCTCAAAGAAGAAAAACCCTATTAAATTGTATGTTTAATGCTGAAAATTTTAAATTTGATAAAGAACAAATAGGAAAAATTTTAGAAGAAGCTGGATTTGATATAAATATTAGAGGGGAACGTCTTACTATAAAAGATTTTGCAAATCTTACAAAAGTAATAGAAAAGAATTTATAATACTGTAAATAAATGTAATAATTTTTATTCAAAAAGTTAGCATTAATTAATATTTCTTTTCATATAATATTAATACACGAAAGATTAAATATATGGGAGGAGATATTATGAAAAATTTTTTTTATTTAACATTATCTGTTATAGGTTGTTATCAGTTAGGTTATCTTATAGGAAAAATTATATTTTAAATGCTTTATATTTAACAAAAAATAAGTGAGTAGATATCACTTATTTTTTTTATATTTAAAATAATATTTATACTATTTTAAAAATTATACAAACTATTTAATTATAAATATTTCATATATTTTATATAAAATTTTTAACAAAATATATGGATATTATTTATTTTATTTAGTAAATAGTTATATTGAAAATGTACAAAATATATGATATTATTTTTTTATATAAATGATACAAGGGGGAAATTTTTAAATGCTTAATAAATTATCTATCACAAAAAAATGATATTAGGTTTTGGTATTACAATATTTTTCACTATTATATTGTATTGGATAACAATAATAACACTAATGTCTACAAATAGTTTACAGAATAAAGAATTAGATATTAATAAAACAGTTATACTTGAAAGTATGACATCTTTTGAGAAGATTATAAATTTTAGAATTAAAGCTATTTCTTATACTAATCCTGAAAAAGTAACAATAGAAAATTTAAATGAAATAGAAAATGATATGGAGAAATTGTATGAAGAAGCTAAACAAGGATTAGAAAATTATAAAAAAGTTTGTTCAGATTTAAATATAACAAATGAAGTTAGTAAAATTGAGCAACAAATAAAAGACTTAGAAGAATATCATAAGTTAAATTTAGAATCTATAGTTATGAAAGCTACAGGAGATATACAAAATATATCACAAGTAGATTCTCAACTTAAAGAAATAGCTGGAAGATTATTTTCAAGTTCTTATGAATCACCAAGAAGAAGTCTTGATAATTTTTCAGATAGTAATGCATTATTAACAGCATCAGTTAATAAAAAGATTATAGTTATTAATATTATATTTATAGTTATTATTTTATTAAGTATATTATTAGCTATAGTTATTTCTAAAAGTATTAGTAAGCCTATTAAACAATTACAAGATGCTACATATCAAGTTTCAAAAGGTAATACAAATGTAAACCTCCCTACAAATTCTAAAGATGAGATAGGTACATTAGCTAAATTTATAGGAGATATGGTTTCTACATTAAATAATATTTTAGGAGATATACAAGATGTTTCTTATAAATTTAAAGAAGGATATATGTCTTATAGAATAGATGAAGGAAAATATGAGGGTTTATTTAAAGATGCAGTAAATTCTATTAATATTACAAATGATGATATATTAAATGATATTAGTTATATAATAGAAAAAGTAAAAGAATTTGGAAATGGTGAATTTGATAAAGAGATTAAAGAATTTCCAAATGAAAAAGTTGTTATATATAATGAATTAACAGGAGTACAAAAATCTTTAAAAAGTGTTTCAGATGATATAGTAACACTTATAAATGTGGCAAATGAAGGAAATTTAGAGTTTAGATTAGATACTTCTAAATATGTAGGAGAATGGAAAGAAATAACAGATGGATTAAATTTATTTGCAGAAAATGTTGTTATTCCTATTAAAGACGCACAAGATGCTATAAATCAATATGCAGCATGTAATTTTGAATATAAAATGACTAATGAATACAAAGGTGAATTTGATAAAATTAAAAAAGTACTTAATTTTATGAGTGGAAATATACATTCATATATAAATGAGATGTCAACAGTACTCAATAAAATGGCACAAAAAGATTTTAATATTAGTATAGATAGAGAATATTTAGGAGATTTTAAAACAATAAAAGAATCAGTTAATTTTATAGTTGAAAACTTTAATGTACTTGTAAAAGATATAATTTCATCAGCAGAACAAGTATCATCAGGAGCTAAGCAAATATCACAGTCAAGTGTGTCATTAGCAGAAGGGGCAACAGAACAAGCAAGTGCAGTTGATGAATTAAATTCAAGTATAGCAATAATATCTGAACAATCTACAATAAATACAGAAAATTCAGAGAAAGCAAATAAACTTGCAATAGAAACAAAAGAAAGTGCAGCAATAAGTAATAAACAAATGGATGATATGTTATTAGCTATGGAAGAAATAAGTATAGCATCTAATAGCATATCTAATATAATAAAAGTAATAGATGATATAGCATTCCAAACAAATATACTTGCACTTAATGCAGCAGTAGAAGCAGCAAGAGCAGGTGAACATGGAAAAGGATTTGCAGTGGTAGCAGAAGAAGTTAGAAGTCTTGCTGGAAGAAGCCAACAAGCAGCAAAAGAAACTACTGAACTTATAAAAAGTACTGTAGAAAAGGTAGCAGAAGGTTCAAAAATAACAAATTTAACAGCAGAAACACTTTCGAATATTATTACTGAAATAGATGAAATATCAATACTAATAAATTCTTGTGCTGTTTCTTCTAGAAATCAAGAAAAATCTATTGAACAAATAACAATAGGTATAAGACAAATAGCATCTGTTACACAAGGAAATACTGCTACAAGTGAGCAATCAGCAGCAGCAGCAGAGCAACTTTCAAGTC
>CALWDX010000039.1 GCA_944376805.1 uncultured Clostridia bacterium | reverse complement strand
CAATACAGATTGTTGAAACATCTGGTTTTATATATTGCATAGTATCATAAATAGCAAGACCAGCTGTAACTGAACCACCTGGACTGTTAATATAAAGACTTATATCTTTATCTGGGTCTTCTGCTGCCAAAAATAAAAGTTGTGCAACAACTAAACTTGCAGTAGTATCATTAACTTGTTCGCCTAAAAAGATAATTCTGTCTTTTAAAAGACGAGAATATATATCATAAGAACGTTCACCAGTATTAGTCTGGTCAACAACCATAGGTACTAAACTCATAAAAATCCTCCTTAAAAATTCGTATATAAATTTCCTAAAGAATATTATATCCCAAATAATGTAAATTATGCTTTAATTTTTAATTTTAACCAAAAATTTTAAGAATTTGAATATATGTAAAGTTTTATTTTTTTGTGAAAGGGTGTAGACAAAGTCTACACCCTAAGCTATAACATATTATTTTTCAGCTTCTGGTTGAACAGAATTTTTTACTAAAAAGTCAAGAGCTTTTTGAACTTTTAAATCTTTAATAATATTTTCTCTTTCTTTTTCACCAAAGATACTTTGAAGTTTTTCTTTATCTATACGATAAGCTTCAGCAATACGAGTTAATTCAGCATCAATGTCTTTTTCAGAAACTTTAACTTTTTCAGCTTCAGCAACAGCTTCTAAAGCTAATCTACTTTTAACTTGTTTTTCACAAATTATACGATAAGCTTCTCTCATATTTTCTAAACTTTGACCCATATAATTTAAATAAGAATCTAAAGTTAAACCTTGAGCTCCTATACCATTTCTAAACTCATTAATTTTTTGATCAATTTCAAGTTCAATCATAGCTTCTGGAATAGTTACTTCAACTTTTTCAATTAAAGCATCAATAATAGCTTCTTTCATTTTTTTATCAGCTTCTTCTTTTTTAGCAGCTGTAAGCTTAGATTTTATATCTTTTTTATAATCTTTTAAAGTTTCAAATTCTGTAGTATCTTGAACAAATTCATCATTTAATTCTGGAAGAATTTTTTCATTAATTTCATTAATTTTTACTTTAAATACAGCTGGTTTAGAAGCTAATTCTTTTTTGCCATAGTTTTCTGGGAAAGTAACACTAACATCAAATTCATCACCAATATTTTTACCAATAATTTGGTCTTCAAAAGTATCAATAAAAGTTTTAGAACCTATTTCAAGGTCATATTTTTCACCTTTACCACCTTCAAAAGCAGTTCCATCAATAAAACCTTCAAAGTCAATATTTACTAAGTCGCCTTTTTTAACTGCTCTATCTGTAACAGGATTAATTCTTGAATGTTTTTCTCTTTCTCTATTAAGAAAAGCTTCTACATCATCTTTATTAACAGAAGTACTAGGTTTTTCACAAATTAAACCTTTATAGTCAGATACTTTAACTTCTGGTTTTGTATAAACAATAGCAGTAAATACAACACCCTCATTTTTAGAAGCACTAACAACATCTATTTCAGGTCTTGAAACTATTTCTAATTCACTTTCTTTAGCAGCTTCAGGATAAGAATCTTTTAAAACAAAGTTAAAAGCATCATCATAAAATACTTGTTCACCATAAGTTTTTTCTATAATTTGTCTAGGTACTTTACCTTTTCTAAAGCCTTTAATATTAAAATGTTTTTGGTTTTTATTAAAAGAATAGTCTAAACCTTCTTGAAATTTTTCAGCACTAACAGAAAATGTTATTTTGTATTTGTTAATGTCCATATTTTCAACATTACTCATTTATTTTATCCTCCTTAAAATCTTGGTAAAAATTACATATAGTAAATTACATATGGCTTAATTATATCATACACTATAATAAAAATCAATTATTTTTATTATTAAAATAGTTAAACTTTTTTGAACATATAAATATTACTAATAAGGCTACAAAAATTCCTAATATAGAACCTGTAATAACATCACTAGGATAATGTACTATAAGTATAGTTCTTGATAAGGCTATAAGTATTGCTAATATATATGCTAATATTCCAAATTTTTTATTTGTATAATATATACAAGTTGCCCCAACAAAAGATGCCATACTATGCCCAGAAGGAAAAGAAAATCCATGTGGTTCTGGTATAAAAGGTACTAATGAAAACTCTACAAAAGGTCTTGGTCTTTCAAATAAGTTTTTTAATATACCATTACCTATAATTGAACCTACTGCCAAAGAAATAAGCATTATTATACCATTTTTTCTTGTAGATTTTTTTAATATTAAAAATATACCTAAAGCTATCCATATAAACCCAGAATCACCTAAATGTGTTATAAAAGAAAATATATTCTTTATAATAGGATAATTAGGTATAGTTTGATTCATATAAAGTATAATATTTTTATCAATATTAAAAATTATATCCATAATTACCTCACATAAAATTATAATAACTAAAAATTTAACTTAACTATTTTAAAAGTTATTTTACTTAATATTATATTATTATAACATAAAATCTAAACATAATAAACTATAATTTTTTAACCTGTAATATGTTGACAAAAATATTTCCTAATGTTATAATATTTATTGTTTGACGCACAGAGAGGTTTTAAGCTTATGCACCATATCTGGCGATTTATTTTTAAGGAGGTGTACTAATGTACGCAATTATTGAAACTGGTGGAAAACAATATAAAGTTTCTGAAGGAGACGTTATCAAAGTTGAAAAATTAGAAGTAGAAGCTGGTTCTTCTTATACTTTTGATAAAGTTTTAACTATAGCTAATGGTGATGACGTTAAATTTGGTGCTCCTGTTGTTTCTGGTGCAACTGTTAATGCATCTGTTATAGGCGATGGTAAAGCTAAAAAAGTTATCGTTTATAAATACAAACCTAAAAAAGGTTTCCATAAGAAAAAAGGTCATAGACAACCTTTTACAATGCTTAAAATTGAAAAAATTAATGGTTAATTATTAGGTTTTTAAAATGATACAAGCTATATTTTTTAAAAAAGATAAAAATATAATAGGCTTTCAAATTAAAAATCACGGTAGAGATATTGTTTGCTCTGCTGTATCTATATTATCTTTAAATACTGTTAATAGTATTGAAGCTTTTACTGAAGCTAAATATAATATAGATTATGACACTAATGGTGGCTATTTAAAATGTATTATAAATGAAGATAGTCTTTGTAATAAAACTATCTTATTATTATCTAGTTTGGAGCTTGGTCTTAAAGGTATTGAGATGGAGTATCCAAAAGATATTTCTTTAAAATATAAGGAGGTGCAATAATGATTAGAATTAATCTTCAATTCTTTGCTCATAAAAAAGGGGTAGGTTCTACTAAAAACGGTCGTGATTCTGAATCTAAAAGATTAGGACCTAAACGTGCTGACGGTCAATTCGTTAAAGCTGGTAACATTCTTTACACTCAAAGAGGTACTAAAATTCATCCAGGTGTAAACGTTGGTAAAGGTGGCAATGATACACTTTTCGCTTTAGTAGATGGTATCGTTAGATATGAAAGAAAAGGTAGAGACAAAAAACAACTTTCTGTTCATCCTATTGCTGAATAATAATTTTAAGGCTGTAGATAAAATCTACAGCCTTTTATAATTCCTTTTATAAAAATAATATTATATATAATCTAAAATTAATATTTTGCATAGTATATATTATGAAAGGAGTTGTTGAAATGATATTTGGCATATTAGGTGGAGATTTAAGATATAAATTTTTATATGAAATGTTAACTAATGAAAATTTTACTGTTTATTCATACAATAATAAATATATAGAAAATAAAGATAATATAAACAATTTAGATGAATTTTTAGATAAAATAGATATTTTAATAGCACCTATACCTTTCACAAAAGATAATAAAAATGTATTTAACATTGAAAATGAAAATATAAATATAAAAGAATTAATAGAAAAAACTATAAAATTTAAAATTAAAGCATTTTTTGGTGGAATAATAAACAAAGATATTATTAAAACCTTAGAAGAAAATAATATAAAAACTTTTGATTTTTTTGAAGATAATTCTATAGCTATATTAAATGCTATACCTACTGCTGAAGGTGCTATTCAAACAGCTATGGAAAATAGCTTTAAAACAATATTTAATAGTAATTGTTTAGTATTAGGTTATGGTAGATGTGGCAAAATTTTAGCAAATATGTTAAAAGGTATAGGTGCTAATGTAGATGTAACTTACAGAAAAGATGAAGATTTTGCATATATTAATACTTATGGTTTAAATTCTATAAACTTATATAAAATAAAAGACAGTATAAATAAATATGACTTTATTTTTAACACTATTCCTTATGAAATATTAAATAAAGAAATATTAGATTATATTAATAAAAATACTATAATAATAGATTTAGCTAGTGCCCCAGGTGGTGTAGATTATAATTATGCTAGAGAATTAAATTTACAAGCTATTTACTGCCCTAGCCTCCCTGGTAGAGTTGCACCATATACAGCAGGTGAAATACTAAAAGATAAAATAATAAGTTTTTTAGATATTTAAAAAATATTTATATAAAAATAGCTAACAAAAATTGTTAGCTATTTTTTTACAATATACATTAATCTTATAAATTTTCAAAAACATGTACCATATCTAATTTTTCCCAAGGTAAATCTAAATCATTTCTACCAAAATGGCCATATGCTGCTGTTTGTTTATATATAGGTCTTTTTAAATCAAATTTTTCAATAATAGCAGATGGACGTAAATCGAAGTTTTCTTTTACAAGTTCTGCAATTTTATCATCTGATATTTTACCTGTACCATGAGTATTAACTAAAATAGATAAAGGCTTAGCAACACCAATAGCATAAGCTATTTCTATTTCACATCTTTTAGCTATTTTACTAGCTACAATATTTTTAGCAACATATCTAGCAGCATATGCACCTGAACGGTCTACTTTAGTAGGGTCTTTACCAGAAAATGCTCCACCACCATGACTTGCATATCCACCATATGTATCAACTATTATTTTTCTACCAGTAAGACCACAGTCACCTTGAGGACCACCAATAACAAATCTACCAGTAGGATTTATGTAATATTTTGTTTCAGCATCTAAAAGCTCTGATGGAATAACAGCATCTATAACATACTTTTTAATATCTTCACAAATTTGACTATGTGTAACACTTTCATTGTGTTGAGTAGATATAACAATAGAGTCTATTCTTACAACTTTATCATTATCATATTCAACTGAAACTTGGCTTTTACCATCTGGTCTTAAATAAGATAATGTACCATTTTTTCTAACTTCTGAAAGTTGTCTTGTTAATTTGTGTGCAAGGTATATAGGCATAGGCATATAATCTTCTGTTTCATCACAAGCAAAACCAAACATCATACCTTGGTCTCCTGCCCCTGTATCTTGTTCATCATCTTCTCTAGTTTCAAAAGCACTATCTACACCTTGAGCAATATCTGGAGATTGTCCTTTTAAAGAAGTCATAACAGCACAAGTATCACAGTCAAAACCATATTTTGCTCTGTCATATCCTATACCACGAACAGTTTCTCTAGCTATACTGTCTATATCTACATAACAATTTGTAGTAATTTCACCTGCAACCATAATAAGACCTGTTGTAGCAAGTGTTTCACAAGCTACCCTAGCATTAGGGTCTTTAGTTAAAATAGCATCTAAAATAGCATCTGAAATTTGGTCACATATTTTATCTGGATGTCCTTCTGTAACAGATTCAGAAGTAAATAATCTTTTCATTTGTAATCCTCCTAAAAATTTAAATTTTTCATAAAAGGCTATATTTTATTAATAATTTACAATATATATTATAAAGTAATTATTATTATTTAGTTTTTATTAATAAAAAAAAGCCACTATGGCTTATACAAAAAATCCTCATCTTCCGTAAAAACGGGGGATTTAGCACCAATACTAAAAGCTGGTTGCTGGGTATCACAGGGCCCTTATCCCTCCACCTCTCTTGATAAGACACATATTTAATTACTTTAGAAGTATAACATAAACTAAAAAAAATGTCAATATACATTTTTATTACATTTTTTGACAATGGTGTAGACAAAAAAGTCTACACCATTAATAAGGAGTTTTTTCTTTAAACTAATATTTATTATATGGCATTATGTGTAAAGCTTGCTATTTTACAAAGTGGTATTTCTGTAACAGAACCAAGCCAATTATTTCCACAACAATAATTTTGATTATTGTAATTATATCCATAACCTGAACAACTAGACCCTAAAGGACAACTAGGTGCTGCACCTATATTTGTTATTAATTTTACATAGTTTTCATTTACACTAGCTAAAATACCAGTGAAACCACTACCAGAACAACCACCACTTGTTGTAAATATTGTTACTGTTTGCCCTATATAGCGTGTTAAACTATCTAATAAATAACTATCATTCATTTTATTGCCTCCTTTCAAACGTCTTAATGTATATTATGGCTATTATTTTTTTTTGTTACAAATTTTTGAAATAAATATATTTTTTACAACTGTAACCTTTATACTATACTTACATAATATGTTATATAAAGAAAAAAAGGAGGTTATAATATGGAACATTTAAAAGAAGACCTTTGTAGATATATTGGTCAGACTGTTACTATATTCACTACAAGTGGTGGTTGTTCTGGCAGTGGCTTTACTGGTGTTCTAGTGTCAGTTAGTGACTGTGTTGTAAGGTTACTTGTTAGTGCTGGTGAAGCTCCTGCTTGTCCTATTGGCTCTAGTTGTTCAGGTTATGGATACAATAACAACTATAATTATAGTAATAGTGGTGGTTGCTGTGGTAATCCATTAGGGGCTATTGCTGTTATTCCTACAAACTCTATTGCCGCATTTACTCATAATGCTATTTAATTTATCTTTTAAGGGGGCAAAAATGCTGAAGAATATATCTTCAGCATTTTTAAAAAATTAACCTTTATTTATTATATTTTTACTACTTATATATGTTAATATAAAATATATCCCATATATAATTAAAATACTTAATGCTGTAAAAATTGTATTTGAAAATATATTAATATCTGCTGTAAACTCTATACATTTTATTACAGTATTTAATCCTACAATAGAATGTAATATTGCTAATAATAGGGGTACTAAAAAATAAAATAATATTTGTATAAATAAAGCTCTATTTAACACTTTCTTTTCTGCTCCTAGTTTTGATAATAAATTATATCTATATTTATTATCTTCTGCTTCTGATATTTGTTGTATAGCTAATATTGTAGAACAACTTATTATAAATACTAAACCTATATAAATACCTACAAATGATAACATTGCTTTTGTGGAAACAGCACTTTCATATATATTTTTTTTGCTCCATAATTAGTAAATGCACAATCTTCAAGACTACCTTTATCTTTAAAAATTTGTCCATATTCTGATATTAATTTTGTTAAAACTATTTCATCTTCTTCTGTTTTTGTCATTATATTTAATTGTGTTACATCTATTTCAAAATCTTTTAATAAATCATCATTTACAATAAAATAATTATCATAATTATCATTAAATAAACATATATCTTCTACTACTTCTTTAAGTGATAACTCATTATTATTAATATTTAAAATACTATTATTATTAGCTATTATACTACTTAGTTCTTTTAATATATTTTGTGTACTACTAACTATTAAATATTCATTTTCTTCTAATGCATAAGGTTGTAAATTTAATTGATTTAAAATATTATTAAAGTCTGATAATTTTATTAAATTTAATTTATACTTATTAAAATATTCTAATCTTTCATCTAAATTTAAATTAAAGTCTTCTATTTTTAAATTTTCATCACTATATATAGAATATTCAACATAACTTTCTATCCCTTTAAAATTTTTGATATTATCTGGTAATTTATTATATATTTGTGATATATCTTCATAATCTCCAAATCTTGATAACGTTATATTATATTTAGTATTATTCACTAACATATTTGATAAAGCTTCTTGCAAACCAAATGCTGAACTTGTAACACCTATTACAAAAAATAACATTAAGCAAATAATAGACATAGATATAAAATTTGTATTTATTTTACTTGATAATTGTCTTAATATAAATATATTTAATCCTTTAAAATATATTTTTTTACTATTTTGTATTAATCCTACTAATAATATGGCTATAGAAAAGAAAAATAAAACTGTTCCTATTATACCTAATATTATTGAAGATTTAAAATAAAAATCTATTTTATTTAATCCATTAATAGTTATAAAATAATATGCTACTATTAAACATACTATTGATATAAAAAATAATATATATGATAAATATTTATTTTTTAATTTTAATTCTTCATTTTTTCTGTAACTATATATTAAATCTATTAATTTACATCTATTTATATTAAATATATTAAAAATAACTACAATAATAAATATTATACTAAAATATAGTATAGTTTTAATTACACTTTCACTTGCAAATATAAATTTATATTGTGTCATATCTGCTTCAAATAGCTTTGCTGTAAATACTGACATAAATTGTGAACCTATAACACCAAATATAATACCTACAAAAAGTGCAATAATTGCTACAAATGAAGTTTCTAATACAAATATTCTTGATATTTTATTTTTTGTCATACCAAGCAACATATATAAGCCTAATTCTTTTTTTCTTCTTTTTATAAAAAAGTTATTTGTATATACTACTAAAAATCCTAATATTACAGCAATAAATACTGATAATCCATTTAACATTTCTTCTATTAACTCAACTTTTTCTGACATAATTTCAGAAAAACTCATTAGTTCTTTTTGAGCATATATAGAATTAAACATATAAAATATTGTTACACCCAATACAAGTGTAAAAAAGTATATAGTATAATCTTTAAAACTTTTTCTTATATTTTTAATTGCAAGTTTAATATTCATTTAAGTCCCCTCCTAATAAAGATACAACTTCCATAATATTATTAAAAAATTGTTTTCTTGTTTCTTCCCCTCTTACAATTTCGTTAAAAATTTTACCATCTTTTATAAATAAAATACGTTTACAATAACTAGCAGTAAAAACATCATGTGTTACCATTAATATAGTAGCATTTATTTGTTCATTTAAATTTTTAAAACTTTCTAATAACATTTTTGCTGATTTAGAATCTAATGTACCTGTTGGTTCATCTGCTAATATTAGTTTAGGATTTGTTATTATTGCTCTTGCTGATGCTACTCTTTGTTTTTGTCCACCTGACATTTGATAAGGATATTTATTTAATATATCTTGTATATTTAATAGATTTGCAACCTCTTTTATTCTTTTATCTATTTCTTTAGGATTTACTTTTGTTATAGTTAATGCAAGTGCAATATTTTCATAAGCTGTAAGTGTATCTAAAAGGTTAAAATCTTGAAATATAAAACCTAATTTTTCTCGTCTAAATTTTGATATTTCTTTACTTTTCATTTCTGTAATGTTTTTATTATCTATATAAATATTACCAGATGTAACAGTATCTATTGTTGATATACAATTTAATAAAGTAGTTTTACCACTTCCAGATGCACCCATAATACCTATATATTCTCCTTCATATACATTAAAACTTATATTATCTATTGCTTTTGTTACATTTCCTTTTCCACCATAATATTTTTGTATATTTTTCACTTTTAAAATTTCATTCATAATAATATCCTCCATATATTTAATTTTATAAAATAATTATATAACTTTTTTAAAATTTTAACAATTTATCTATCTTACATTAACCTTACATTTTTGTAATCTAAGGTTACTTTTTTATATTTGACAATATATATTTTTTATAATAAAATTAAATATAAACTTTAAAGGAGATAGAAAATTATGTTAGATTATTTTGTTATTGGTAAAATTGTTAATACACAAGGTATTAAAGGTGAAGTTAGAGTATTACCTACAACAGATGATATAAATAGATTTAAAAAGTTAAAAGAAGTTTATATTTCAAGACGAAATGATATTAAATTATATGAAATAGAAAATGTTAGATTTCATAAACAATTTGTACTTTTAAAATTTAAAGGTATAGATACTATGAATGATGCAGAACTTCTTAAAAATACAGAAATAAAAATACCTAAAGATTTAGCTATACCTTGTGAAGAAGATGAATATTATATTAGTGATTTATATGGTATGACAGTTATTACAGATGAAGATGAAAATATTGGTACAATAGAAGATATTATATTTACAGGGGCTAATGATGTTTATGTAGTAAAAAAAGAAGATAATCAAATTTTAATACCTGCTATAAAACAATGTATTTTAAATGTAAATGTATTAGAAAAAACTATGAAAGTACATCTTTTAGAAGGGCTAAGATAATGAATTATTATATTTTAACACTATTTCCAGAAATGATACAAAACGGATTAAATCATAGTATTATAAAAAAAGCAATAGAAAATAATATAATAAATATAAATTGTATTAATATAAGAGACTTTTCTAATAATAAGCACAATCAAGTAGATGATTATGCCTATGGTGGTGGTGCTGGTATGATTATGAAGCCTGAACCTGTTTATAATAGTTATTTAAGTATAAAAGATAAGGTAAAACCTAATACAAAAGTTTTATATATGACACCCCAAGGTAAACCATTTAATCAAAAAATGGCAGAGGATTTAGCAAAAGAAGAAGATTTGATTATTTTATGTGGACATTATGAAGGTATAGATGAAAGAGTAATTGAAGAAATTGTTACAGATGAAATTTCTATAGGTGATTTTATTTTAACAGGTGGAGAATTACCTGCTATGTTACTTGTTGATAGTATTTCCCGATTAATACCAAATGTTTTAGGAAAAGAAGAAAGTTTTTTAAATGAAAGTTTTAGTGATAATTTATTAGAACACCCAAATTATACAAGACCTTTTATTTTTAATGATAAAAAAGTACCAGATATACTATTATCAGGAAATCACAAAAAAATAGAAGAATGGAAAAAACAACAATCATTAATTAGAACATATAAAAAACGACCAGATTTATTACAAAAATATAATTTAACAGAAAAAGAAAGAAAATTTTTAAATGATTATTTAAAAGATAATAAAAATAGTTAATTTTAAATAGAATTTAGGTGATATTATGTTAGATGTTTGCTTATTAGGTACAGGTGGTATGATGCCTTTACCAAATAGATTTTTAACATCTATGTTATTTAGATTAAACGGTAAAATGTTACTTATAGATTGTGGAGAAGGTACACAAGTTACTACTAAAATATTAGGTTGGGGATTTAAAAATATTGATATAATTTGCTTTACACATCTTCACGCTGACCATATTTCAGGCTTACCAGGACTATTACTTACAATTGGCAATTCTGGTAGAGAAGAAACACTTATAATAGTAGGTCCTAAAGGTCTAAAAAGAACTTATGATGGTTTAGCTACTATTTTTCCAGAGTTACCTTTTAATGTAGATATAATTGAACTTGATATTAATGAAGAAAACAATACAAGTGAAGAATTAAATATGAGTGGATTTAATATACAAGCTATGTTTATGGAACATAAAATTCCTTGTTTTTCTTATAAAATAGAAGTAAAAAGAAGTGGTAAATTTTTACCAGAAAAAGCTAAAAGTCTTAATATACCTTGTAAGTTATGGAGTGTATTACAAAAAGGTAATGAAGTAGAATATAATGGACAAATTTTTACACCTAATATGGTTTTAGGTGAAAATAGAGAAGGTATAAAAGTATGTTATTGTACAGATAGTAGACCTTTAGAAAGAATGCATAATTTTATAAATAAATCAGATTTATTTATTTGTGAGGGTATGTATGGTGAAGAAGAAAAAAAAGAAAATGCAATAATTAAAAAACATATGATTTTTAGTGAAGCTGCAACAATGGCTAAATATGGTAATGTAAAAGAATTATGGTTAACACATTTTAGCCCTGCTTTAACAGAACCTGAAGAATTTTTACACAATGCAACAAATATATTTAAAAATACTATTACAGGATATGATAGAATTTGTAAAACAATATATTTTAAAAATTAAAAGGTGATTATTATATTAAAAGTACTCTTAAAATATGGTATGAATATATAATGTTCAATTAGACTTAAAATTAATTTTAAATAGTGTTGAATATATAGTATATAATATGTAAAAAAATTTAAGTTAAAAAAATTTTTATTTTAATAAACTTTTAAAAAAATCTATCGTATAATTATTATATATTATACGATAGAGAGTAAACAATTTGATAAATATGGGAGTGATATAAAAATGAGTGTAAAAGATTTGACAGATTATGAACTTGTACAGAAATGCTTAAATGGTGAAAAAGAATATTTTTCAGAATTAATAACTAGACATAAAAATTTAGTTTATTCAGTAGTTTTAAGAATGGTAAATAACCAAGATGATGCTAATGATTTAGCTCAAGAAGTTTTTATAAAAGTATATAAAAATTTAGATAAATATTTTCCAGATTTTAAATTTTCTACTTGGATTGTAAAAATAACAACAAATCATGTAATAGATTATAGAAGAAAGAAAAAATATGAAACAGTTTCTATGGAAGAAGTAGAATATAAACTTGTATCAGAAAACACTCCAGAACAAGACTGTTTAGAAAAAGAAGAACGTCAAGTATTAAATCAACTTTTAAATAATTTACCAGATATTTATAAAGTTCCTATAGTTTTATATCATCAACAAGGATTAAGCTATCAAGAAATATCTGAAGCTATAAATGAGCCTCTATCTAAAGTAAAAAATAGAATTTTTAGAGGTAGAAAATTATTAAAAGAGGAACTTTTAAAAATGAAAGAAGGTGGAGATATTGGATTGCAACAAAGCTAATAAACTTATGATGGAATATATGGATTTTACAATATCAGAAGAAGATAACTTTCTTTTAGAAAAACATTTAGAAGAATGTGATGAATGTAGAGAAAGTTTTGAACTTTATACTCAAATATTAGATGAATTTTCTTTAGATGCTAAAAATATTATTGAAGCACCTGAAGATTTTGAAATAAAAGTTATGGAAAAAATAGAACATATTGAACCTAGATATATAAAGGAAAAAAATAATAAGAACATACTAATCTATTCATTTTTAGGTATGACAGCTTTGGCATTTTCTTTCTTTTTAATGATATCTTTAAACAAAGAAATAATTTTATCAAACCCAGAACAAACACCTATTTTAAATAGTTATTATCAATTCTTTAATAATATATTTAATTTATCTTTGGATACATTAAGTTTAAATTCTGTTATAGAAACTTTTTCTAATATTTTACCTTATATTTGGGAAGGATTAAAATATACATCTATAATAGTAATTATTGGTTTAGCACTAGCACAATATTTACTTCATAAAAGAGAAAGTTTAAAAATATAAATTTTTAAAAGCCTGTATATTTTGTATACAGGCTTAAATTATAAATAGGAGGAATTTATTTTGAAAATATATATTGTAGAAGATGACTTAGTATTAAGACAAGAACTAGTAAAATTATTAAATTCATATGGTTATACTTGTGATTTTTCAGATGATTTTAAAAATATAATAAGTTTAATTATTAATTCTAACCCCGATTTAATTTTATTAGATATAAATTTACCATACTTTAATGGTCATTATATATGTAAAGAAATTAGAAAAAAATTAAATACACCTATAATAGTAGTAACTAGTTTAAATAATGATATAGAAGAACTTACTAGTATAAATTTAGGTGCAGATGATTTTATAACAAAACCTTATAACCCACAAATATTATTAGCTAGAATTTCATCTATTTTAAGAAGAACTAACTCAAATTTTAATGAAAAAATTTCTCATAATGGACTTTATTTAGTTTTATCAAAAAGTATTGTTCAGTATAATAACAATGAAATAGAACTTACAAAAAATGAAATTAAAATATTAAATATTTTAATATTAAATGCAAATAATATAGTATCTAGAGATGAAATAATGAATGAACTTTGGCAATCAGATACTTTTATAGATGACAATACACTTACAGTTAATATAAATAGACTTAGAAAAAAACTTGAACAAATAGGAGCTAAAGATTATATAAAAACTAAAAGAGGACAAGGTTATATAATATGAGACTTTCTTATTTTTTAAAAGATAAAATATTTTTTTTGAGTATACAATTTTTTATTATTTTTTTTATTTGGATTATTTTAAGTATTTTCAATGTAGATTATAAGTTAATATTTTTAATTTGTAGTTTTTTAATAATTTTAAATATTATTAGTATAACTATAGAATATTTAAAAAAACAATTTTATTTTAAGGAAGTTTATAAAAATTTAGAAAATTTAGATAAAAAATATTATATATATAATTTAATAGAAGAACCTAATTTTGAAGAAGGTTATGCATTTTATAATATAATTAAAAAAATGTCTAAAGTTATGAATGATGAAGTTGCAAATTATAAAATTGCAAATGAAGATTATAGACAATATATAGAAACTTGGATACATGAAATAAAATTACCTATCACCTGTATAAGTCTTATATGTGAAAACAATAAAAACAATATTAATAAAAGCATTTTAGATGAGCTTGATAGAATCAAAAATTTTATAGAGGTTGCTTTATATTATGCTAGAAGTACAAATTTAGAAAATGACTATACAATAAGAAGTATAAACTTAAATGAATTAATAAAAAATTATATTAAAAATCACTCTAAACAACTTATTGATTGTAAATGTTCAATATCTTTAGAAAATTTAGATTATATCGTTTATTCAGATACAAAATGGTTAGAATTTATTATTGGTCAAATAGTATCTAATAGTATAAAATATAAAAAAAATAATTCCAAGTTAAAGTTCTTTGTGGAAGAAACGGAAAAAAACTTAATTTTAAATATAGAAGATAATGGAATAGGAATACCTAAAAAAGATATTCAACGTATTTTTGAAAAAGGCTTTACTGGTGAAAATGGTAGAAAATATACAAAAGCAACAGGTATAGGACTTTATCTTTGTAAAATTCTTTGTGATAAAATGTATTTAAATATAGATGCTATTTCAAATAAAAATATAGGTACAACAATTAAAATTATCTTTCCAAAAGATAAATCTATATTTTTTAGTGATTAAGCACTAACTTTTAAATTTTAATTCTTATCTTACAAAAATGTAAGGTAAATGTAAGGTATATAAATTGTTAATTAGCCAATTATTACATATAATTAATTGTTGTAAATTAATTATATAAGGAGAATTTTATTATGATTGTAAAAAATGGATTAAATAGTTTTCAAATAAAAATAATAGCTTTAATACTTATGGTTTTTGATCATATACATTATATTTTTTCAGGTGTTTATAATATTCCTATGTGGTTTAATATTTTAGGTAGGTTGTCTGCTCCACTTTTTATATTTATGGTTGCTAATGGTATGATATATACTAGAAATGCCAAAAAGTACTTATTAAGATTATGGATAGGCTTTGTTTTTATGAATATTGGTAATGATATAATAAATAAATTTTTCCCTTTAAAAAGTGGTGGTATCATTATAAATAATATTTTTTCTACTTTATTTGTAATATGTTTAATAATATATTGTATACAAAAAATAAAAGAAAATAAAAATAACAAAAAGAATATTTTTAAATATATAATAATAATGTTGATACCATTTATTACAAGTGTAATAATATTTTTATTAATGACTTCTACAACTCCTATCACTATTAAAATTTTTAAAATATTTATGACTTTTATACATTCAGCTTTATTTGTAGAAGGTGGTATACTTTTTATTTTATTAGGTGTTGGTTTATATTTATGTAAACAAAATAAAATAAAAATAGCAATATTTTATACTATATTTTCATTTATAGTGTTATTATCTGGATATGTTCCAGAAAAACCTATTGAAAGTATGTTTATATGGAATATTCAATACTTTATGATTTTCTCATTACCAATAATGTTGTTATATAATAATCAAAAAGGTAAAAGTATGAAATATTTCTTTTATTTATTCTATCCTGCACATATTTATATATTTACAATAATATCTTATCTTATTTCAAAATAAATTTTTTATTATATTATTAATTATTAAGGGTGTAAATTTTATTACACCCTTAATAATGTTATTATAGTCTTTCTTATTAACTTTATAATTACAATAAAAAATCACTTTCTTCTTGATTTTACTTATTTTATATAATTACATTATATCATATATTTTTTCAACTTATTATATAAAATACTATTAATTTAAAAAAATATATGATATAATATAATAAAATTTATATTTTAAAGGAGATATTGTAAAATGAAATGTCCTTTTTGCTATAATGAAGATACAAAAGTTATAGATACTAGAAGTATAGAAGATAATACAATAATAAAAAGAAGAAGATTGTGTGAAAAATGCAATGAAAGATTTAATACTTATGAAAAATTAGAAATAATTCCTATATCTGTTGTTAAAAGAGATTTGACAAGAGAAGCCTTTGATATAGATAAACTTTCAAAAGGTATACTATTAGCTTGTAATAAACGCCCTATTTCCATGAATGATATAGAACAATTAGTAAAAGAAATTGAAAATAAAATATATACTAGTGGAAAGAAAGAAATAAATAGCCAAGATATTGGGGAAATGGTTATGGAAAAACTAAAAATATTAGACCCTATAGCTTATGTTAGATTTGCCTCTGTTTATAAAGAGTTTAAAGATATTGATTCTTTTATGGAAGAAGTGGGTAAAGTTTTTAATAAAAATACTAATTAAATTTTTAAATATAAAATACTAAATTCTATACTTAAATTTATAGAATATAATAATATTTATAAAAATTAAAATATTGTAATATTTAATGTGAAAGGAGTTAATTTATGAATTCATTTAAGTTTATATTACAATACTTAAAAAAATATAAATATAGATATTTTGCTGGTGTAGTAACATTGTTTATTGTTGATTTTATGAGTTTATTAATACCTAAAATAACAGGTACAATAATAGATAAATTAACTTTAAATAATGTTACTATGAAAAAAATATATATTTATATATTAGGTATTATAATAGTTGGTGTTATTATAGCAATAGGCCGCTTTTTTTGGCGCTTTTTTATATTTGGAGCAGCAAGGAATATAGAAAAAGAAATAAGAAATGGTATGTTTAAACATTTAGAAAAAATGAGTGTAGAATATTTTAATGAACATAAAGCTGGAGATTTAATGACAAGGTTTTTAAGTGATTTAACAGCCGTTAGAAAAGCAATAGGTCCAACTGTTATAACTATATTTGATGCTACAATTATGACACTTATGGTTATTGTTCAAATGATGATATATGTTAATATTAAGTTAACATTAATTGCTATTATACCAATGTTTTTAATATGTGTTAGTGAAATTTATTATGGTAAATTAATGGAAAAACGTTTTAAGCAATCACAAGAAGCTATTTCTTCAATGGCTGATTTTGTACAAGAAAGTTTTTCTGGTGTTCGTGTAATAAAAGCATTTGTTAGAGAAAGAGCTGAATTTTATAAATTTAACACAGCAAATTTACTTACAAAACAAAAAAATTTAAGAGTTGTTAAGTTACAAGCTATTACAATGCCTTTATTAGATGTAATAATTGGATTAAGTAGTTTAGCTACACTTATATATGGTGGATATTTAGCAATTGTAGGTGAAATTACACTTGGTAAATTTGTTGCTTTCAATCAATATGTTTCTATGCTTGTATGGCCTATGCTTGCTTGTGGTGAAACAATAACAATGTTATCTCAAGGTGGAGCATCTTTAAAACGTATAAAAGATATATTTGATGAAAAACCTGAAATATTTGATAGATATGATGTTGAAGATATAGAAAAAATAAATGGTAAAATAGAATTTAAAAATCTTACATTTATACATAGAGGCGATAGTGAACCAACATTAAATAATATTAACTTAAAAATTGATGAAGGTACAACACTTGCTATAATAGGGAAAACTGGTAATGGTAAAAGTACCCTTGTTAACTTATTATTACATCTTTATAATGCTAATGATGGTATGATTTTTATAGATGATAAAGATATAAATAATATACCTTTAAAAACTTTAAGAGAAAATATAGCCTATGTACCTCAAGATAATTTTCTATTTTCTAATACATTAAAATCTAATATAGCTTTTGGTGTTGAAAATGAAGAAATGGAAGAAATAACAAAAGCTACAATGGCAGCTTGCATACACGAAAACATTATAGATTTTCCAGAAGGTTATGAAACTGTTGTTGGTGAAAGAGGTGTAACTTTATCTGGTGGACAAAAACAACGAAGCTCAATAGCTAGAGCGTTAATAAAAGATGCCCCTATATTAATATTAGATGATGCCCTTTCAGCAGTAGATACAAACACAGAAGAAAGTATACTTAAAAATTTAAAAGAAAATAGAAAAGGTAAAACAACTATATTAATAGCTCATAGAATATCTACAATAAAAAATGCTGATATTATTATGGTATTAGATGATGGTAAAATTAGAGAAGTTGGAACACATACAGAACTTGTAAGTAATAATGATTTATACAAAGATATGTTTGAAAAACAAAAATTAGAAGAATCATTAAAAGATCGTGAAAATAATATTAGTGATATTTAAGGAGGAAATATATGAAACAACTACTAACATATTTAAAACCACATAAGTGGACTATGTTTTTTGCTACTATATTAGTCCTCTTTATAATTGTTATAGAACTTTATAGACCAATTATTATAGGTAATGCAATAGATAATAATATAAATGGATACTCTAAACCATATATAGAAACAACTCAAGATAATAAAAAAGCTGTAAAGTATAAAGATATATATTTAACAAAAGACTTTAAAGAAAGTGAAATAAAAGATAATAATATTTATCAAATAGTTTTATTTGAAGATAAATATTATATGATAGAAAATATTAATAAAGAAAAATCTGAAAATTTACAAAAAGCAAACAATGAAGATTTAAAGAAAATTATATCTAATAATGCAACTTTATTAACTAAACAAGATTTAAAAGAAATTAAAAAATATGACTTTATAGGTATTTTATATGCTGCTATATTATATCTTTTAATAATGTTAATAGGATTTGTTTTAAATGTTGTAAATACTTTAATATTACAAAATATGGGGCAAAATATTATTTTTAAAATGAGAAAACAAGTTTTTGAACATATACATAGCCTTTCAGTAAACTTTTTTAATAAAGAACCAGTAGGTAAATTAGTTACAAGAGTTACAAATGATACTGAAGCAATAAATGAGCTTTTTACAACAATATTAATTAAACTGTTTAAAAATATAGTTAAAATATTTGGATTTGCAGTAGTAATGTTTTATAAAGATGTAAAACTTGCATTATTATCATTTTTAATGTTGCCTATTGTTGCTATTTTAACATTTACATTTAAACACTTTTCAAGAGCTGCTTATCGTATAACAAGAAATAAAATAACTGAAATAAATACATTTTTAGCTGAACATATTTCAGGTATGAAATTAATACAAATATTTGCTAAAGAAAAAGAAAAATATGATGAATTTGAAAATAAAAGTGAAGAACTATATCGTGCTAGTTGGCGAGAAGTTATGACATTTGCTATATTTAGACCTTGTATATATTTTGTATCTGTAATAGCATTAATTATAATTATAGGAAATGGTAGTTCTTCTGTTTTAAATGGTACATTATCTGTTGGTACATTATACATTTTTATAAGTTATATAAATTCATTTTTTGAACCTATACAAGAATTAGCAGAACAATTTGGTACATTACAATCTTCTATTGCATCATCAGAAAAAATCTTTTCTATTTTAGATGAAAAGCCAGATATAGTTTCACCTAAAAACCCTAAAGATATAGATATAAAAGGTAAAATAGAATTTAAGAATGTTTGGTTTGCTTATGAAAATGAAGATTATATATTAAAAGATGTTAGCTTTACAATAAATAAAGGTGAAAAAGTAGCTTTTGTAGGAGCAACTGGTGCTGGTAAATCTTCTATATTAAACTTAATAGGTAGATATTTTGATATACAAAAAGGTGAAATATTAATTGATGGTATTAATATTAAAGATATAGATATAGATATTTTAAGAAGTTCAATAGGTCAAGTACAACAAGATGTATTTATATTTACAGGTGATATTAAAAGTAATATCTCATTAGGCAATGAAGAAATAACTGAACAAAAAATTATACAATCTGCAAAAATGGTAAATGCTAATTCATTTATAGAAAAACTAAATAATAAATATGATGAACCAGTAACAGAGCGTGGTAGTACATTATCAGCTGGACAACGACAACTTTTATCTTTTGCAAGGACATTAGCTTATGACCCTAAAATATTAGTATTAGATGAAGCAACTTCAAATATAGATACAGAAACAGAAAGTCTTATAACAAATGCTTTAGAAACTTTAATGAATGACAGAACTACTATTATGGTTGCACATAGACTTTCTACAATACAACACGCAGATAAAATAATAGTTATGCATAAAGGTGAAATAAAAGAAAGTGGAAATCATCAACAATTGTTAACACAAAATGGTATTTATAAAAAATTATATGATGTTCAATTAGATAAAAAATTATAATATAAAATAAGGTGGTTTAAACCACCTTATTTTTGTACTTTTATTTTTATTCAAAAGTTGCTACAACATCTTCACCAGCTTTAGCATCAAAACCAGTTTTAAAGCTAATATTTTTAGCATCACCTTCACCTGTTACAACTAACATACTTGTTGTATGGTAACCAGCTTCTTTAATTTTAGCAGGGTCAAAAGTAATAAGAGTTTGACCAGCTTTTACTTTATCACCCATTTCAACTAAACATTCAAAGCCATCACCTTTCATATTAACTGTATCAATACCAATATGAAGAATCATTTCCATGCCATTATCAAGTTTTAAAGCACAAGCATGTTTAGAATCTTTCATTACTAAAACTATTTCACCATCTGCAGGTGCAACAACTTTATTATCTGTAGGTATTATACCAATACCATCACCCATACTTTTACTAGCAAAAGCTTCATCTTCTACTTCTGTAATAGGTACTACTTTACCACTTAAAAAAGCTTTTAATTCTTTATTTTTATTTTTCTTTAAAAATGAAAACATAAATATACCTCCTATTTATAATAATATTTTATTAAAGGATTATTTAGATAAAAAATCCATAACACTTTCAACAGTTGTATTAGCTAAAACATCATTAGCATATTTTTTAGCATCTTCAAAAGAAGTTTCTAAAATTTGTTTTTTAACATTATTTATTTCTGATGCTGACATAGAAAATTCGTCTAAGCCTAAACCTAATAAAATTTTAGCTGCTCTTGCATCACTTGCAAATTCTCCACACATACCAACTTTAATATTTTCTTTATGACCAGCCTCAATAACTTTTTTAATACTTTGTAAAACAACAGGGTGGAAAGAATTATACATATTAGCAATTCTTTTATTACCTCTATCTACAACAAGCATATATTGAGTTAAATCATTAGTCCCAATACTAAAGAAATCTACATATTTAGCAAATTCATCTGCTAAAATAACTGATGCTGGAGTTTCTATCATCATACCAACTTCAATATTTTCATCAAATTTGATATTTGCATCTCTAAGCTCTTGTTTACATTCTTCTAAAACTTTGTTAGCCTCTATAATTTCTTCAATAGAAATAATCATAGGATACATTATTCTAATATAACCAAAAGCACTAGCTCTTAATATAGCTTTTAATTGAGCTTTAAAAACATCTTTAAGTTCTAAAGATATACGGATAGCTCTCCAACCTAAAAATGGATTTTCTTCAAAATCAAATTTGTAATATGGTAAAGATTTATCTCCACCAATATCTAAAGTACGTATAGTAACTTCTTTGCCTTCACATAAAACAGCTGCTTGTTTATAAATTTCAAACTGTTCATCTTCAGTAGGAAAATGTGTATTTTCCATATAAACACATTCACTTCTAAAAAGACCTATACCATCTATATTATGTTTAACAGCCATTTCTATATCTAAAATATTACCAACATTAGCACATAATTGAACTTCTCTACCATCTGTAGTAACTGCTTTTAAATTTTCAAGTTTTTTAAGCATTTCTTCTTCTTTTTTAAATTCTTCTTCAAGTTTTTTATATTCTTGAAGTTCAGTTTCATCTGGATTTATAATAATATTACCTTTAGAAGCGTCCATTGCAATAATATCATTATCTTTAGCAGCATCTAATATACCATTAACACCAACTAAAGCTGGTAAACCTAAATTTCTGGCAATAATAGAAACGTGGCTAGTAACTCCACCTAATTCTGTAATAAACCCTTTAACAAATTTAAGGTCAATTAATGCTGTATCTGAAGGTGTTAAATCTTCTGCAATTAAAACAACTTCTTCTTTAATATTTTCAAAAGGATTAACATTAACACCTTTTAATTTAGACATAATTCTAGCACCAACGTCTTTAACATCAGTAGCTCTTTCTTTCATATATTCATCGTCCATCATTGCAAATATAGCAGAAATTTCTTCTATAGCATTAGAAACTGCAACTTGAACATTTTGATTTTCATCATTAATTTTACTTAAAACAGCATCATATAAAGTAATATCTTCTACAATCATATTATGACCTTGAAATATTTCAGAATTTTTAGCTAATTCAGAAATTTCCCCTTTAGCTTCATTTAAAGCTGTTTCAAATTTAGAAACTTCTTCTTCTTTATTTGTTACAGAATAATTTGCTGGTGTTAAGTCAGCTTTTTCTATAACATATGCTTTACCTATAACAATACCTTTAGAAGATGTTTTTTCAACAAATAATTTTTTTGACATAATAAACACCTCTTATTTAATTATTCGCCTAAACCATTTTCAACTGCATCAACTAATATTTGTAAATCTTCCGTTTCATTAGCACCATCACATTGAATAGTAATTTCATCACCACATTTAATACCAGCAGCCATAATATTTAAAACACTTTTTGCATTAATATTTTTTTCTTTGTGAATAATCTTTACATCTGAAGTACATTTTGTAGCTAATTTAGCAAATTCTCCAGCTGGACGCATATGTAAACCTGCTTCATTTTTAATAGTTAAAGTTTTTTCTACCATAGTCTTAATTCTCCTTTTAAGTAATGTTTTATAATATCATTATTTATTTTTTGTAAATCTAGAAAAAATTATTCTAATTAAAATTTATTAAAATATTAAATTTAATTATAAGTAAATATTAAAAATGGTTATTAAAATTTACTATTGAAAAATTTAACAATAAATTTTTTTAGTATAAATAAACATAAATATTAATATATCAATAACAAAATTATATCCCTATTTTAAAAAAATGTCAACTATTTTACAATTTTTAATGATAAAAAGGTTATTTTATACAATTGTACGTATAAGTTTTTGGTAATTTTATACATAAATTTATACTGATTTTTATATTAATTTTTTTGGTAATTCTTCACAAAATATATTTTACTTAAAATTTATATAAGTTTATTTTTAAAATTTTCAACTTATCATCTTGTTTTAATTAGATTTTGTTAAATAAACTATTTCATCTTTTTTATTTGCTAATAAAGTTACATTATCACTTTTTTCTATTTTACTATATAAATCATTCTCTTTAGAAAAATTTATAGAATATAATACTTTATTAGAATGAGCACAAATATTAGCTACTATTCTTTTATCTTTTACAAAAATTAGTTGCATAATACCTTCGCTTATACCTTCTGATATATAAATACTTTTAAACCCTAATATTTTTTCTATTTCTTCTTTAGATGTATATGGCTTAAAACTATACACTTTATCCCAATTAAAAGGTGTAATATCATTTAATAAAATTTCTTGGTTCTCTTTATATATTTTTTGATTAAGTATAGAAACTTGTATTTTCTCATTATTTTTATTTATTATAAAATAATCTTTAAAAATAAATGATCCTATGAAAATAAATATAATAATTAAAATTAAAAATATTAAAAAATTTTTTAACTTCATTATATCACTTCTTTTCTCTATTTTTAATATTTCTTTTATATTCCCCCCAAGGATAAAGATTATCTTTATTTACTATATAACTTTTTTTTGCAAGTTCTGCTAAAGGTTCATCTGAAAAAGAATCTGAATAAAATTCTTTAATAATAGTATTAGGCATTTCTTTGTTTAATCTTAATACTTTTTCTTTTCCATAACAGTTAAGTCCTGTATATTTGCCTGTTTTATCATCTACTTTAGATGCTATAAGATGTTTTATACCTAATTTATTGCATATAGGTTTTAATAAAAATTCTGGTGATGCTGATATAATAATATCTGTGTCATGTTGTTTTTCATAATACCACTTTTTTATATCACCTATATTTAAGTTCCAAAAATTTTCTACTTCATCTTCAATATTTTTAACAACTTTAAAACAACTATAAAATTTTTCTTTAAATTTAGTTTTTTCCATACGTCCTAAAGCAAAAGGTATAAAATAAAAAAACTGTTTAGGTAAATATATAGCTATTTTAGGTTGTTTTTTTAATAAATATAAATAAAATTTTTGTGTACTATCTCCATCAAATATAGTTTTGTCAAAATCATAAACATTTACTTCCATAATACAACCTAAGCTAAATTTAATGAATTTAACTCTTTTCCTTCTATATTCTTTATAGTAAACTTTTTATTTTCATAAATCATATAACTATTTTCTTGATTTTCTTTAGGCATAGATATAGACCCTGGATTTATATAAGTTCCTTTTTCTAATTTTTCTATTATATTTATATGAGTATGTCCATGTATTAATATATCATTATCTTCTATATTTGGCATACTTTCTTTATTATATAAATGTCCATGTGTTAAAAATAAATTTATATTATCTACATTTAATATACAATAATCTGCCATTATAGGAAATTCTAAAACCATTTGGTCAACTTCAGAATCACAATTTCCACGAACACAGATTATTTTTTCTTTTAATGTATTCAAAATTTCAAAAACTTTTTGAGGATTATATTCTTTAGGTAATGGATTTCTAGGACCGTGATAAAGTAAATCCCCTAATAAAACTATTTTTTCTGGTTGTTCTCTTTTAACAATATTTAACAATTCATTACAATAAAATAATGAACCATGTAAATCTGATGCAAATAAAATTTTCAATTTAAAAACCTTCTTTCATTTTATAATATATAATAGTTAAAAGTTAACAAAATTCAATTTATATAAATAAATTTTTATAGTTTATTTATTAAATAATTTTTTTATATAAATATTAGCTACTTCTAAATCAATTGGTTCGTCTATATCTAAAGAATAGCATTTATCCATAATATAGCCATATTCATTATCTTTTAAAAATTTATTTTCTTTTATATCTTTAACATAATTTATATATATAGCACCATTTAAAATATAATATTTATCCATTTCTTGCCTTAAACTTATATTAGTATCAATTAAAGGTGTTAATTTATTGTTATTATCAACTTTTCTTATTAAAGTTGGATTTTTATCTGTTTCACATACAGATAAAAGACTAGTTAAATTATTATTTATAAGTAACTCTAAAGCTTCATCTATGTGTTTTTCATTTCTAAATGGTGATGTTGGTTGTAACAAAATAATTATGTCATAATTATCATTCATTTTTTTTAATTGTTCTAAAGTATGTATTATAGCAGTTAAAACATTTGAATTATCTTCAGCTAATTCTTTAGGTCTAAAAAATGGTATTTCTGCTCCATATTGTTTAGCTACATTAGCTATGTTTTCACCATCTGTACTAACAATTACTTTATCTACATATTTACTTTTTTTAGCAGCTTCTATCGTATAAGCTATTAATGGTTTACCTCCCAAATCTATTATATTTTTATCTTTTATACCTTTACTACCAGCTCTTGCTGGTATAAAAGATAAAACTTTTTTATTATCTATCATAATATCACCTAAAAATTTATATCATAAAATTTCTTAATATTTTCATTATTATTTTTTAAAAATTGTTTTATATAATAAATTATATTTTTACAAGTGTTTTCTTTTTCATAAGGGTTATTATAATTTTTTACTTCTTCTTTAAAATCTTTACTTATTGCTTTTTTAATAGCATTTATTATTTCTTGTTTTTCATTTTCACAATTTATAACACTATCTGCATATATTCTGCCCTTTTGTCTATCCCCTATATTTACTGTAGGTATTTTAAAACTAGGAACTTCTATTATACCACTAGAAGAATTACCTACAACAGCATCAACAAATTGTAAGGCACTAAAATAATTTAATTGTCCCATTGTATCAAATGCTATTGTATTTGAATTTTTACTTACATAATTATCAATCATATTATTTATAACTCTTCCATCTGTGTCTGCATTAGCTTTAGTAAATATAACATTTATATTTTCTATACTGTCAATAGCATCTAAAATATTTTGAAATTGTTCTTTAGAAGATTTATTTTCTAAAGTTACAGGATGAAATGTTAAAATTATTGTATTTTCTTTTATATTAAAATTAATATTCTTTTCTAAATCTTCTTTATTTAAAAGATTTAATTTTTTTATATTTTCACAACCAATAGCACCAACATTAAAAACAGTATTAGGTTGTTCTCCTAATTGAATAACTCTTTTTTTATAGTCTTCTGTACTTGTAAAATGTAGATGGCTTATTTTAGTTATACAATGTCTTATAGAATCATCTATAGCACCTTCTGTTATTTCTCCTCCGTGTAAATGTGCTATTTTTATATTACAAATCATAGCACATATAGATACTGCTAAAATTTCATATCTATCACCTAAAACAACTATTAAATCTGGCCTTAACCTTTCAAAAACTTCTCCAAAACTTATCATAGCAAGCCCTATAGATTTATTTATACCTATTTTTGTATCTGAACTTAAAAGCATTTCTACTTTTTCATCTATTATAAAGCCATCTTGTTCTATATTCTTATATGTAAGTCCAAATTCTGTAGATAAATGTGAACCTGTTACAACTGTTTGTAAAATAAGTTCATCATCATTTTTTATAGCTTCCATTATTGGTTTTAGCAAATAATATTCAGCTCTAGAGCCTGTTATAATACATATTTTTTTCATTATAACTCTATCCTTTCATCTGCTATAAAATCCCTTTTTGCAACTTGTCCCAAAACTTCATACCATTTCATAGGTGATAATCCATCACCAGGTCTTTTTATAGTTATATTATTTTTTGTAAATTTATCACCTTTATTAATATTACATTTTGCAACTATACTTTTTCTTGCTATAACTATATTTTTTTGTTCAGATTTTGAAGGAACTTTTATACCATTACCAAGTGCTTTTTCTATATTTCTAATACTATCAACCATTTGTTTTAACTCTTTAGGTTCTAAACTTGCTTTATGGTCTGGGCCTTTCATATTTCTGTCTAATGTAAAATGCTTTTCTATAACAGTTACTCCTATTGCTACTGCTCCTATTGCTACTTCTATTCCATCAGTATGGTCAGAATATCCTATTGGTAAATTTAATTCTTCTTTCATTGTTTTTATAGCTAATAAATTTACGTCTTCCATAGGTGTAGGATATTCTGTATTACAATGTAAAACAGTAATATTTTTTTCTCCATATTTATTTAAAATATTTATAGCTTCTTTTACTTCATCTAAATTACTCATACCTGTTGATATTATTATATTTGTATATAGCTTTCCTATTTCTTCTAAATAAGGTAAATTTGTTATTTCTCCTGAAGGTATTTTTACAATATCTATACCTAAAGATAATAACAATTTTGCACTTTCTACATCAAATGGTGAAGATAAAAATTTAATTCCTTCAATATCACAAATATTTTTTAAATAAATATGGTCTTCTTCTGTCAATTCTAATTTTTTTATCATATTGTATTGACTTTCCTCAATACCTGTGTTTTTTATTTGATATTCTGCCTTTTTTGCATTTTTTGATACAAGATTATCTGCCTTAAAAGATTGAAATTTTACAGCATCTACACCAACCTTTTTTGCTTCTAAAATCATTTGCTTAGCAAGGTTTAAATCTCCATTATGATTTACTCCTATTTCTGCTATTATAAATACACTCATTACTTAACAACTCCATAACATTTACTATTTTTTAAAACATTTCTAATAACTGTACTATTTGCTCCTATAATTGAGTTTTCTCCTATACTTATACCTTGTATAATAGTAGAATTTGCACCTATAAACACATTTTTATTTATAAATACATTTCCACATAATATAGCTCCTATTGATATATGAGAAAAATCACCAATATAACTTTCGTGTTCAATTATAGCTCCAGTATTAATTATACACATATTGCCAACTTTAACATCAGAATTTAAAACAGCTCGTTTTCCAATAAATATACCTTCTCCAAGTTGTATATTATTAGCTAAAATAGCTGTATTGTCTACTATATTAGGAATAGTAAATCCTATATTTTTAATTTTTTTATATAATTTATTTCTAATGTCATTATTTCCCATATAACCAATACAAATAAAAATATTTTTTATACCTATATTATAAAATTTTTCTAAATCATTATCTGTACCTATAACTTTATAATTTCTATATGTTTGTCCAAATTTTTCTTCTATATCTATAATTCCATATATTTTATAAATACCACTATTTTCTATACTATCAATTATGCTTTTACAATGTCCTCCAAAGCCTATTAATAAAATATTTTCCATATTTATATTTCTAGCCTTTCTTTCATTTTTTCTAATTCATCAAATTGCCCCATATCAAGCCAATTTTCTTCTTCTAAAACATATGTCCCTATACTTTTACCATTTTTTATACATTTCTCTATTATATCTGTAATATGAATAAAAGTATTTTCTGGTATATATTCTAAAAATTCTGGTTCTATAATATATATTCCTGTATTTATAACAAATGACAAGTTTGGTTTTTCTTTTATTTCTAATATATTTCCATCTTTATCTAATTCTAAAACACCATATAATAAATTTTCATTTTTTTCTACACATATAACAGTTGCTATATTATTACTTTTTCTATGATGCTCTAAAATTTTAGAATAATCATAATCTATTAATACATCGCAATTAGTTAAAAATATAGTACTGTTTATTATATCTTTAATGAAATATAAGCCTCCACCAGTGCCTAAAAATTCTTTTTCATCTATAAAATTTATTTTTTTATCTATTTCAGAAAAATATGTTTTTATAAAGTTTTTTTTATAATTTACTATCATATAAAAATCACTACAACCACAATTTTCAAATCTATCTATAATATGTTCTGTAATTGTTTTTTCTCCAACAGGAATTAACGGTTTAGGCAATATATTAGTATATGGTTTTAATCTTGTACCTTTACCTCCAGCCATTATAACAACTGGTATATTAATTTTATTTTTTAACAAATTTATATCTTTTTTAAAAAATTTAATATCTACTATATTATTATTTTTATCTAAAATAGGTAAACTATTAATCCCTTTTTCTTCCATATAATTTTTATAATTAATATTTTTATTTTTATATAAATAATGTGGATTATAATTTCCTATTCCTTTTATAATGTTATCTAATTTACCATTGTTTATAATATACCTTCTTATATCACCATCTGTAACACTTGCTAATAACTTATTATTATCACATATAAAAACTATACCTTTACCACTTTTATCTATTTTCTTTAATACATCTAAAATATAATCATTTTCTGATACAATATAATTGCTTAAGTCCATATTAACACCTCAGTTATTTTCTATTTCTTTTATTTTTTTGCATACATATAAAATGTCTTCAAAAGATAAATTAGAACTACAAGGTATATTTAACACTTTATCATAATAATAAATAGCTTTTTCTATTTTATAACACTGACAATGTTTATAAGGCTGTAAAGTATGAATTAATTTCCAAATTGGTCTAGTTTGTATTTTATTTTTTTGTAATTCTTTAATTAGTATGTCTCTTTTATCTGTCAAATATGAATAAAACCAATAATTAACTCTACATTTCTCATTAAATTTTAATAAGTTTATTTGATTTTCATTATAAAAATTATAATTTTTTGCCTTTATATTTATAAATTCCTCTAGTCTTTCTAATTGAGCAAGTCCTACTGATGCTTGTAAATTAGTCATTCTATAATTGTATCCTATTTCGTTATGAATAAAATAAAGTTCATCATCTTTGGCTTGTGTTGATAAATATTTTATTTTGTTTGCAATAGCTTCATTATTGCAAACAACCATACCACCACCACCAGTAGTTATAATTTTATTGCCATTAAATGAATATATCCCAATATCACCTATTGTACCAGCATATTTACCTTTATATTTTCCTTCTTTATAAAAAGTTCCTAAACTTTCTGTAGCATCTTCTATAACCTTTAAATTATATTGTTTACATATTTCCATAATTTCTTCCATATTTGCCATATTTCCAAAAATATGAACTACTATTATAGCTGCTATATGTTTATTTGTTCTTTTATTTATTAATTTATTATCTATAAATATACATTCTTCTTCACAAAACTGTTTAAGTTTTTTACTGTCTAAACATAAACTATCATCACAATCCATAAAAATAGGTTCAGCACCAACATATTTTATAGGATTAACAGCTGCTATAAATGTAAGAGTTGGTACAATTACTTCATTATCTTTATTAATATTAAGAGCTAATAAAGATAAATGTATACCTGCTGTACCGCTTTGACAAGCAATAGCATAATTAGATTTTGTATAATTTTTTATATTATTTTCAAATTCAACAATAAAACTACCTGCTGTAGAAACCCATTCATCTTTTAAAGCCTTTTCTACATATTTTATTTCATTACCTTTTATATTTGGTACAGATAATGGTATAAATTTATCCATATTATCCCTCCTAAATTTTATATATTATAAATATCTACTTTATATTTATCAATATTATTTTTTATCCAGTCTATTGTTTCTTTTATACCCTCTTTAAAACTATATTCTGGAGTCCAATTAGTCAAGCTTTTTATTTTTGTATTATCACCTAATAGTCTATTAACTTCACTTTTTTCTGGTCTTAATCTTTGCTCATCACATATTATTTTTGCATTAGGATTAATTTGTGATATAATTTCATTTGCAAGTTCACCTATAGATATTTCTTGATTTGTTGCAATATTTATTTCCTCACCAACAGTTTTATCTGATTTTGCTATTTCATAAAATCCTTTAACAGTATCCTTAACATAATTAAAATCTCTAGTAGGAGTCAAACTTCCTAACTTTATTTCTTCTTTACCTGATAGTAATTGTGTTATTATTGTTGGTATAACTGCTCTAGCTGATTGTCTAGGTCCATAAGTATTAAATGGTCTAACTATACTTATAGGCATATCAAAACTTCTATAAAAACTTTCTGCAAGTCTATCTGCTCCTATTTTAGTTGCTGAATATGGTGATTGCCCTTGATATGGGTGTTTTTCATCTATTGGTACATATTGAGCTGTCCCATAAACTTCTGACGTTGATGTAATTAATACTTTAGATGTATTAAAATCTCTACAAGCTTGTAAAACATTTAATGTTCCCTTTATATTTGTATCTACATATGAATCTGGGGAATGATAGCTAAAAGGTATTGCTATTAAAGCTGCTAAATGAAATACTTCATCTACCCCTTTTATAGCCTCTTTAACTCCATTAGGGTCTCTAATATCTCCAGAGAATATTTCTATTTCTTTTAGTTTATTTTTTGGTAATGTATCAAGCCAACCCCAGTTATTAAAAGAATTATAGTAAGTAAAAGCTTTAACATTATAACCTTTTTCTAATAAGTATTCTACAAGATGACTACCTATAAAACCATCTGCTCCTGTAACAAGTGCTTTCATAAATAAAATTCTCCTTTTTTAAATAATAAATTACCTATATTCTAACAGATTTTATCAAAAATCATTAAAATATAGGTAATCTTTTAATTTATTAACTTTTACCTGCTCTAGCTATTTTCATAGCTTCTTTCCAAGTATCTCTAAATAATCTTAAGTATCCTAATACTTCATTTAATTTTTCCATATCACTTTCTATATTAGCTTCTGTAATTCTTCTATACATGTATTCATATGCTGCAAATAATTCATGTGCAATGTCATAATCCATGTTAAGTGTATATTGAAGCTCTCTAAGTATATTTTTTACTTTATGTATAAATTTATTAGTATTTTCATAATCTTTTTTTTCTAAAGCTACAACTGCTTGATTTGCAAATTTAACCATTCCATCATAGAGCATAAGTGTTAATTGCTCAGGAGTTGCTGTATTTATAGAATTTTCTTTTATTTTTGCATAAGGATTGTTTTTATACAATCAACTCACCTCTAATCTTAACTTTTTTCATCTATTAGTAAACCTGCCATTTCTTTTATTTTTGCTGCTAAATCTAAACTTTCTTCAGAAGGGATTTCTTTAATTATATCTCCTGTTTCAGAATCTTTTATTTTAACAGTTATTCTATTTGTTTTTTCATGTATATCATAAGAAAATTCTTTATTAGCTAATTTAAATTTATGATTTACTTCTGTAATTAATTTATCTAATGTTTCTTTACTAACACTATTTTTTTCACTAGATATATTATTTTTAATTTCTTCATTATTACTAGTTTTTTGTATATTGTTTGTATTTACATTAGAATTTTTATTTGATATATTAACTATATTATTATTTGATATATTAGAAACTTTATTATTAACATCCATTTTAATAACCTCCATTTTATCTAGAACTATCAAATAAACTACCATCTAATGTATTTTGGTATGTCCCTAAATATCCATTATTAGTTCTAGATATATTTTTTATAGACTTTATTTCTTTTTTTACTATATTTAAAATAGAGTCTATTATTTCTTTTTTTTCTTCATCTAATTTTAAAATATTTTTTATAATTTCATTATTTTCTTTAACAATACTATTAACTTCCTTATTACTTGTATTATTAATATTTAGATTTTTTATTTGATTTTCTAACTTTAAAAGATTATCAAACATTTCTTGTCGTCTTTTTAAATAATATTCTATTCTTTCAACTTCATCTTCAGATTTTTTAAATGTCTTACTTTTAGTATATTCAAGTATATTATTTAAAATTTGTTGTTTTTGTTTTAATAAATTTATATATTCATCAATATTCATATAAATTACCTATCATCCTGTTGTACCTAAAAGTACTGCCATTTGACTATTTTGTTGATTCATAGCTGCTTCCATTCTACCAAACATTTCAAAATAATATGATTCTTTATCAGCTAATCTTTGTCTTTCTTTCATAAGTCTTGTTGTTATATCTTTTAATTCTTTTGTTAAGTCATTTGATTCTGCAGAAATAGTTCCTTCTATACCAGCTTTATTTCTTAAATATCCTTTACTACCTATAGCATCATCTATATTTTTCTTAATAGATGATGCTATACCATCTTTGCTAGTAAAAAGCTGTCTAACTTCATCTCCTCTTTCTTGAAGAGCTTTTTTAAGTTTACTTTCATCTATTTCAAGTTTACCACCATCATTATAGTTTTTACTTGTACTAATACCTATGTCATATAACGAAATACTTTTACCACCAATATCTACAGATTTGTAGACATTTTTTCTAAGATCACTTAAAAATCTTCCTACATAATCATCACCATCTAAAAGTCCTTTTTTAGCTTGTTCTTCATATTTTTTGATTTCATCATCACTCATACCTTTTTTTTCTTCATCAGTAAGAGGTTCATAATAGCTATATTTGTCAGATTTAGGTCTTGATGTTGAATACATAGTATTAAATTCTTCTACTAATTTATTATAGTCTTCTACAAACTCTTTTATTCTATCCACTGTAGCATCAACATCACTTTCAGCTCCAATAGTAACTTTACCTGT
>CALWDX010000038.1 GCA_944376805.1 uncultured Clostridia bacterium | reverse complement strand
TATGTTCTAGTTCCTAAATTTGTTTTATATGTTACTTTATCTCCTATATTTACATTTTTTAATTGCCTAAAATCTATTTTATAATCACGATTATGTGCTGATAAGCCAACATTTCCATTAAATATAGGTGTTTGTGCAAAATGTCCGACTGCACTTTTCATTACATTAAGCATTTCTGTATTGTCCCTTGCGTCTTTTACTGGAAAGTTTTTTATATTTGTTCCATCTACACTCAAGTAACCAATTACTCCTTTAGGTAAAGCTGTTGGTGTTGGTAAAGGGTTAGTTTTATTTGTTTTTACATTTTGTGTAACCTTATTCATATCCCAACCATTAATTTCTAGTGCTTTTGATAACATTGTAACTGATTCTGCCCTTGTTATATACTCATTACCATTTATTAAGTTATTAGGGTATGTTTCTATAACTTTACTTGCATATAAGTTATTCACATCATTAAACACCCAACTAGGAATATTACTGGCATCTGCATAAGGTAATTGTACTTTATCATAATTACTATTCCTTACAAGCATAGAAGTTATTTTTATCATTTCAAATCTAGTTATTTTATTATTAGGCTTAAATGTTCCATCTTTATATCCATTTAAAAAACCATTTTCAGTAGCTTTTTTTATAGCATTTGAAAACCAACCATTACTGTCTTTAAATGATACATCTTCAAATTTTAAGTTTATATTAAAACTTGATAATATTTGAGATATTTCAGCTCTTGTTATAGTATTATTAGGTCTAAATGTATTATCTTCATACCCTTTTATATAGCCTTTACTAACAAACTTTTCTATATATTCTCTACCTTGAACGTTATTTATATCACTAAAACTACTTGCAAAAGCTGTTGAGTTCATCATACTAGCAAACATCATAGCTAATAAAAATGTCTTTTTTGTATTGTTATTAAATTTCATAATTATTCCTCCTAAAATGTAACATCTATATATGTGTTATCTTCTTTAAACTCTACTTTTTGAATTTTTGTAACATTATCTAAAACTATATTTATATCTTGATTATTTAGCTTTTTAGCAATAGATTTATCTAAAAGTAATTTATAAATATTACTTTTTGCTTTTATAGATATAATGTTTAAATTTATATTTTTATTTTTTTCTGTTATTTTACATTTTCCTATTAACTCATAAATACCATTATTAAGATTATATATTTTTACATTTCTTTTAGTAAATAAAAATACTATAAAGCCAAAAAATCCAGTTGCACTTGTTGTTGTAGCTACTGCAACTGGTATAGTAGGGTCAAATAATTTTTCCCCTTTATATGTAGCAGTTATTATATTTTTGTCAAAAATTTCTTTTGATATATTGCCTTTATATTCAATACTAGCCTTATAATCTATAACTTTTGTTGTTGTATTTGGTATTTGTTTAGTATAACTCCCTTTATATGTTGTGTTACAATTATAAAGTGTACCTACACCAGTATTTGCAACTGTTGATATTGCCTCATTGTTTGTACTTACAAAATTTGCATTTACTAAATTTAATGTAACACCATTTTTAGTAATAGTTTTAGGTATTAGTCCATAATCGTTAGATTCTAAACCATAATAAGTCTTATTTTCATTTAATGTAACTACTTGCTTTTTATATGTAGTGTTGCTTTCTGTTTTGTTAGGCTCTATTTTCAAGGTGTTTTCATCTTTTGATAATAGTCCATAGTAACCATCTTCTTTATATTGTAGCTTTTCTTGAAATAACTTTAAAACTTTATTTTTGTCTGCAACTTGTTCTTTTGTTAATATAAATGATATTGTTTCAGTTTGTTCTTTTTTATCTTCTTTTGTAATTCTATCAACGTTGATGCTATCTTTTACATATTTAAAATTATCATTTTCAAAATCTTCAAAAACAACATTTTTAAAATCTATATCTTGTGTACTTTCAAATACTTTTACTGCCTTTACCTTATCATCTAATATTGACATCTTAATTTCCTTTAAATCATTTGCATATATAGGTTGATTTAACATTAAAGTAGTAAGTAAATACATAATAAATTTTTTCATCTTATCACTTCCTTTACAAACTCAATAAAAGTAGTTCTTAAATGTGCATTTAATAAAACTGTTAGTCCTATACTAGAAAATATAGTTATACCTAAATAAAACAAGCCTTTTATAAAAATAAAAAAAGCACTTATTAAAAATTTTAAACTTTTAATAGTGCTTTTATCTTGTATTATTACTGATTGATTATTAAGTTTTTGTTGTAACAACTGTTGTTGTAATAATTCTTGTTCTTTTAGTTTTTCTTGCTCCTTTCTTTCTTCTTCTTTAAATTTATTATAAAATGTACTCAATTTTAGCCTCCTGTTAAGTTACTTCATTAAAAGATAAATAATTTTTTAAAATATGTTTATATATTTTTTCATTATAAACTTTAAAAATATTAGGAGCGTATTGAGAAAAGTAAACTTTTAGTCCCTCCATATTTTTTAATATAAAATCTTGTTCATCTTCATCTACAAAATTAAATATAAAATTTATATCTTTATATGTGTTACAAATTTTAAATACATTTCTTATATATTTTTCTTCCCAAAATTTTGCACCAGATACAACTATTCTTATATCAGCACTTGCAAAACTTTCTTCAAATGTGTTCAAAAACTCCCCATAATCAAATACAAATACTTCATAATTCATACTTAATATATTAGGTAAATCTTCAATTGTTATATTAGCAAAAATATCTAATCCTTTATAACTTATTTTTTTATTTTTGTCATCAACAGAAACTTCATAAAAATTTTTTATATTACTTAAACTATTTTTTCCATTAGCTTCTATATAACAAGTATTAAATTTATATTTTACTAAATAATTTGCAATTAAAAAGGCTTGTGTTGTTGTTCCCATTCTTGAACAAGTACCACAAATTGCTATTTTTAATTTATTTGTATTTATTTTAGGTCTTACTATAATCTTTTTTTCAACTACTTTTTCTCGTTCAATAACTCTTTCTACTATTTGAGGCTTTACTGGTTGTTTATCTTCTTGTTCTTCGGTTTCTTTTTTATTATCTTCTTCAATATCATTATTGATATTTGATAATTTTTCATTTTTAAGTAATTCATTATCCATTTTAGATTTATTTATTTTACCTAAAAAGCCTTTAATAACATTTAATTTATTGCTATTTTCTTTATTTTGTGTTTGTTCTACAACCTTAAATTTAACACAATCTTTATATTGATTATTACCTAAAATACACTTTTTTATTTCTTCCTTTTGTAAAAAAGTATCTTCACTTATTATAAAATTAAATATACTTTCTGAAACTAATTTTGATAATAGCATATCCCCAACTTTTCTGCCTATTGCAACAATTACTATTTTAGCATCATATAGTTGTCTAAACTTTAAGAAAAACTCTAATATTTCATCATCTGTATTGCCTATAATAGATAAGTCTACTGCTAATATTTTACAATTTTCAAAATTATTTTTTGAATAAAAATTATTTAAGTTTAAAACATTTTTAAATTTAGTTAGATGTATATTATTTTTATCACATATTTTGTCAAATATATTTTCATTTGCTCCACTTGTTATATATATAAGCACTTTTTACCACCTCCTTTAAATTTAAACATAAAAAAAGAATATATTTATAAAATATACCCTTTACAATTATTTTTAAATGTTTTATAATATTTATATAAGGTAAGGTAACTGCTTAAAAGCAGTCTAGCCTATATTGTTTGTCAGATTTCTAACACCATAAGCTATTGGCAGTAGTTTATGGTATTTTTCTTTTTAATTACTTTTTATTTATGTAATTTAAAAGGGCGATTAATAATAATCCACCTTGAAATAACAAGGATAAAACTTCATATAATGAAATTTCCATATTATCAACCTCCTTTCTACTTAATATGTAGAAAGGCTAAACCATAACTTCCAAACCGTTACCCTACATAATAATTATATCAATTTTTGTCTTCTAGTCAATATTTTTAATATTTTTTATTGCTTCATTTATATCAAGTCCATCTATTTCATTTCCTAAACATACCCAACCATCTACTTTTTCTCTTGCAAATAATTCTACTCTTGGCAAATTTCCTACAAGTTCAACTATTTTTTCTCTTACTATATGTGGCTTTTTACTATGTTTTTCAATAGGTGTATCTATTATTTGATGAACAGAATTACTAACTCTTTTAATTTTACCTTTTGTTGCTATTAAGCATAATTCTGCATTGGCTCTTGTATAATACCCAAGTCCCCAAAAATATTTATTTGTTTGTTTTGGATACCTTTTAACCCAACAAAAACCAACTGTTTTATATATAAATCCCCAATCTTTTATAACTTCTAATCCTTCTATTA
>CALWDX010000037.1 GCA_944376805.1 uncultured Clostridia bacterium | reverse complement strand
GATAAAAGCATTACTATTCTATCAAGTCCTAAAGCAAGTCCACCGTGTGGAGGAGCACCATATTTAAAAGCATCTATTAAGAAACCAAATCTTTCATTTGCATCTTCTTGTGTAAATCCTAAATATTTAAACATTTTTTCTTGTAAATCACTTTGATAAATTCTAAGACTACCACCACCAAGTTCATAACCATTTAAAACTAAGTCATAAGCTACTGCTCTTACTTTTTCTGGATTTGTTTCTAAAAGTTCAATATCTTCTTCCATAGGCATAGTAAATGGGTGATGTTTTGCAACATATCTTTGTTCTTCTTCATCATATTCAAAAAGTGGAAACTCTGTAACCCATAAAAATTTATAATCTTCTTTATTTGTAAGTTCAAGTCTTTTAGACATTTCAACTCTTAATGCACCTAAAGCATCAAAAACAACATTATCTTTATCTGCACATATTAAAATTAAGTCGCCTTTTTCAGCTCCAAAACTGTTAGCTATTTTTATGAGTTGTTCATCGTTGAAAAATTTACCTATACTTGTTTTAAAGGTGCCATCTTCATTTAACCCTAACCAAGCTAAACCTTTAGCACCATAAGTTTTAGCAAGTTCTACAAGACTATCAATTTGTTTTCTAGGCATAGAACAACAACCTTTAACATTTATACCTCTAACACTTCCACCATCTTTAATAGCATTTTCAAATACACCAAATTCACTACCTGCTACAATATTAGTAATATTGTTAAGTTCCATACCAAATCTAACATCTGGTTTATCTGAACCAAATCTTTCCATAGCCTCTTTATAAGTCATTCTTTCAAAAGGAATTTGTATATCTATACCTTTTGTTTCTTTTAATATAGTTTTCATAAGTCTTTCATTTAAATCTATTATATCTTCTTCATCTACAAAAGATAATTCCATATCTATTTGTGTAAATTCTGGTTGTCTATCTGCTCTTAAATCTTCATCTCTAAAACATTTTGCTAGTTGGAAATATTTATCAAAACCAGATGCCATTAAAAGCTGTTTAAATATTTGTGGTGATTGAGGAAGTGCATAAAACTCTCCAGGATGTACACGACTTGGTACAAGATAATCCCTAGCTCCTTCTGGTGTAGATTTTGTTAAAAATGGTGTTTCTATTTCTAAAAATCCTTCATTATCTAAAAATCTTCTAACAGATTGAGCTATTTTATGTCTTAATATTAAATTTTTAGCTACACTAGGTCTTCTAAGGTCTAAATATCTATATTTAAGTCTTAAATCTGTACTAACATTTACACTATCTTCAATTTGAAAAGGTGGTGTTTCAGATTCTGATAAAATTTCCATTTCATCAATTAAAACTTCAACCATACCTGTTTCCATTTCTGGATTAATATTTACTTCAGTTCTAGCTACTACTTTACCTTTTATAGCTACTACATATTCTGGTTTAAGTTCTTTATCTTTTTTAATAACATCTTCTGAATTAGTATCTTGATTTACAACTGCTTGAACAATACCTGTTCTATCCCTTAATAATATAAAAGAAAAATGACTAAATACACGCTTACGGCTTACCCAGCCCATAATAGTAACTTCTTTGCCAATCATATTTTCCTTTATTTCTCCACAATAATTTGTTCTTTTAAAACCTTTCATTTTGTCCTCCAAGTATAATATATTTGTTTTTATTATTGTAAAATTTCATTTTCTAAATTAGATAAAGTTATTTCTCTTTGTTCACTTTTATCCATATCTTTTAAATTTACTTTATCTGTTTCTATTTCATTATCACCTATAATTATAACATATTTGGCATTAATTTTGTCAGCATATTTAAGTTGTGCTTTTACACTTCTTCTAACTATGTCATATTCTACATATATACCTTTTTGTCTTAAACTATATGCTATTTGTTGAGCCTTTGTAAACCCAACTTCACCCATAGAACCAATATAAATTAAAGGTCTATTTTCTTCTTCTATTTGTATACCTTGTTCTTCCATAAGCATAAGAACACGCTCCATACCCATACCAAAACCAACAGCACCAGTAGATTGTCCACCACATTCTTTTATAAGATTATCATATCTACCACCACCACAAATAGTGCTTTGTGAACCTAATTTTTCAGATTTACAAACAAACTCAAAAACAGTTTTTGTATAATAGTCAAGACCTCTTACTATTTTAGGGTCTACTTCATAAGGTATATTCATTATATCTAAATATTTTTTAAGACTTTCAAAATGATTTTTACATTCTTCATCTAAACTTTCTATCGTTGTAGGTGCATCTTTTAAAGCCTCTTTACACTTTGGATTTTTACAATCTAATACTCTAAGTGGATTTTTTTCATATCTTTGTTTACAATCTTCACATAAACATTCTAATTTAGTTTCTACAAAAGATTTAAGTTTTTGATTATAAGTTTTTCTACATTCATTTCCACCTAAACTATTAAGTTTTAATATTACATCTTTAATATTAAGTCTTTTTAAAAGTTCATATACAAAAGATATAACTTCAGCATCACAGCTAGAATCAAAAGAACCAAACATTTCAACTCCAAATTGATGAAACTGTTTAAATCTTCCTGCTTGGTTTCTTTCATCTCTAAAAGAAGGGGCTATATAATATAACTTTGTAGGTTGAACATCTGCATTTAAACTATTTTCAAGATAAGCTCTAGCAGTACCAGCTGTACTTTCTGGTTTTAATGCATATTCTCTTTCCCCTCTATCTTTAAAAGTAAACATTTCTTTTTGAACAACATCTGTTGTTTCACCTACTCCACGCTCAAAAAGATTTTTATATTCAAATATAGGTGTTCTTATTTCTTGTATACCAAAATTTTTACAAGTTTGTTTAATTTCATTTTCTAAAAACTGCCACTTATAAGCATCTTTTCCAAAAATATCATTGGTACCTTTAGGTCTTTTTATTTTCATTTATATATCCTCCTGTATTATTTCTTTTTTTCGTTGTATCATTTCATCTATACGACTTATATAGTCATCTACACTTTTAACATTAAAAGCTCTTTTTATAAGATTTGTATCTTCAAAATAAAATTTGCTTGTAGCCCCTGCACCAAAAGAAATAATAGTTTGTTTTTCTTCCATTATTTGAATATTATAAAAACATTCTAAATTATCTTTACAATATCCAACATTTTCAAAATTGCCTATCATATTTTTTTGTCTGTACATATAATAAGGATACATATTCATTTTTTTAGCATAATCTTTTGTAATATTAATCATTTTTTCCATTTCATAAAAAGAACTAGGATTAAATGTATCTATATTTTCATTAAGTCTTGAAGCTCTTTTTAAAGCAAGTGTGTGTACTGTTAAACTTTCTGGATTTAACTTATATATTTTATCCATAGTATATAATACTTCTTTAGAAGTTTCATCTGTAAGCCCTAATATAATATCTGTATTTATATTGTTATGACCTTCTTCTCTAGCCATATAAAAAGCCTGTAAAAATTCTTCTTCTAAATGATTTCTTCCTATCAATTTTAATGTTTTATCATTCATAGTTTGAGGATTTATTGATATTCTTGTAGCATTAAAATCTTTCATTGTTTTTAATTTTTCTCTAGTTATAGTGTCGGCACGCCCTGCCTCTATTGTATATTCTACTAAAGGCTTTTTAAAATTATCATTTACTATTTTTAAAAACCTATAAAATTGACTTTCATTTAATGAAGTTGGCGTTCCACCACCTATATAAATACTTTCTATATCAAAGTTATTAACATAATCTTTCATAGCAAGTATTTCTTTTTCCAAACAATCCAAATATAAATCTACTTTTTTAGTATATTGACTAAGATTAAAAGAAGTAAAAGAACAATAAACACACCTTGTAGGGCAAAATGGTATACCTAAATATATTGAAATTTTATTTTTATTATTATTTTTAAGTATATTTTTTTCTATTTTAGCTATATCTATTGCTAAATTTATTTTTTCATCTGAAACTAAATATTTTTCCTTTAATATATTTTTAATACTATTTTCTGAAAAACCTTCTTCTAACATTTCATTTATTTTTTTAGTTGGTCTAACACCTGTTAATATACCCCAAGGCATATTTAAAGGTCTTAATTGTTGTATAGCCTCATAAACAGTAAGTTTTATAATTCTAGCTATTTCATTAGAAAAACTATTTATATCCTTGTTTGTAATATTATTGCTTTTACTTATTATTTCTTTTTTATCTTTATATATAATACAAGTAGTTATTTCATCTTTAAGTATACTTTTTATAACTATATCATTATCTAATATTTCTTCTACTTGCTTTATTTTTTCACCAAAATAAAATAATTGAATAACTGAAAGTACTTCATCTAAATATTTATGTTCTACAATATAATACATATAAAACCAACTTTCTAATATTCATACATATTACCCATATAAGGGTTGATATTTTTTTCTGTTCCTATTGTAGTCTTATTTCCGTGTCCACTATAAACTACTGTTTCTTCTGGTAAATCTTTAAGTCTTGTAACAGATTTAATTAAATCAGCTGAATTTCCATAAGGAAAATCTGTTCTACCAATAGAACCATAAAATAAAGTATCACCAGAGAAAAGTATATTTTCATCTTCAAAATATAAACACATACCACCTGGAGTATGTCCTGGAGTTTTTAAAACTTTAAAAGCTAAATTTTCACCAAACTTAAAAATATCATTATCTTTTAAAACAATATCTGCTTTTATTTCTATTTTAGCATTTATCATATGAGAAAGATTATTCTCACTATGTTCAATTAATATTTCTTCTCCTTCACATATAACAATAGGTATATTATATTTTTCTTTTATTTCTTTACAAGCACCTATATGGTCAAAATGTCCATGAGTTAATACAATATATTTTAAATTTAATTTTTCTTTTTCTATTATATTTATAAGTTTATCTGCATCTGCACCTGGGTCTATTATTATAGCATTGTTTGTATCTTCTTCTATTGCAAAATAACAATTTTGCATCATCATACCACCAACTATTTCAACTTTAACTTTCATAAATTTCCTCCTAAAACAATTTATCACTATCTAAAAGGATAGTAATAGGTCCATCATTTATAAGTTCTACTTGCATATCTGCTCTAAATATACCTGTTTCTACTTTTTCATACTCTTTTTTAACATAATCTACAAAATCATTGAATATTTTTTCAGCATCATCTGGTTTAGCTCCACCTACAAAACTAGGGCGAAGCCCTTTTCTAGCATCAGCATAAACTGTAAAATTAGGAACTATTAAAAGTCCTAAATCTAAATCTTTTATAGATAAATTCAATTTATCTTCACTATCTTCAAAAATTCTAAGATTTATCATCTTATTACACATATATTTAAAAGTTTCTATATTGTCAGTATCATTAACAGCTACTAAAGCAACTATTCCTTTGTCTATTTTCCCTACTATTTCTCCATTTATATTTACTTTAGCTCTTAATACTCTTTGCAAAACAACTCGCATAAATTCCTCCTATGTTGTAATCCTTTGTATATCATAAACCCCTTTAACACTTTTAACTTTTCTACAAATATACTCTAATTCAGACCTATCACTTATAGTAATTGTAGCATCTATAATAAATTCTGTTTTAACAGTTCTAGCATTAATATTTCTAAGTGATAATTTTTCATCTGTAAATACTTTTGTTATATCTACTAAAAGTCCTATTCTATCTTCACCTGTTATTCTTATTTCTGCTAAAAACTCTTTATGTTGACTTTTATCTAAACTCCAATTAGCCTCTATAAGTCTTTTTCTATCATCTTCTAAAAGATTTATTATATTTATACAATCTGTTCTATGTATAGATACACCTCTACCTTTAGTGATAAAACCAACTATTTCATCACCAGGAACAGGACTACAACATTTAGAAACTCTAACATCTAAACCTGTTATACCATGAATTACTATACCAGAGTCATTTTTTTGTTTTCTTCCAAATTCATTACTTATATTTGAATTTGATATAATTTCAGCAGTTTCTTTCAAAATATCTTCAGCAGTTTTATTTTTATTTATTTCTTTTTTAAGGTCTTCTATAAATCTATTTATAATTTGTCCTTCTTTTAAACCACCATGCCCAATAGCCGCACATATTGCATCCCAATCTCTAAACCCATATCTTTCTAATACTTTTTTAATTCTATTAGGTGTAGCTAATTCTCCAAAAACAAAACCTTTTCGTTTTGCTTCTTTTTCAAGCATTTCTTTACCTTTTAATATATTTTCTTCTTTATTTATAGTTTTAAACCATTGGTTAATTTTATTTTTAGCTTCATTACTTTTAACCATTTTTAGCCAGTCCATACTAGGTCCACGTGAATTTTGACTAGTTATTATTTCTACAATATCTCCATTTTGTAAAACATAGTCAAAAGTGACAATTTTTCCATTTACTCTTGCACCTACCATAGTATTTCCAACTGCACTATGTATAGAATAAGCAAAGTCTATAGGTATAGCACCATCTGGAAGACTTTTAACTTCTCCTGTTGGTGTAAAACAATATACATTTTCATTTAAAGAGTCTAAATTCGTTTTTATAGTATCCATAAACTCTTTGCTATCAGACATATCTTTTTGCCATTCTAAAATTTGTCTAAGCCAGTTTAGTTTTTCTTCTTCTGCTGTTTCTTTAACATTTTTATTCCCAGATTTATATTTCCAATGCGCAGCTATACCATATTCAGATATACGGTGCATTTCCCAAGTTCTAATTTGAATTTCAAAAGGAAGTCCTTCTGGTCCTATAAGTGTATTATGTAAAGATTGATACATATTAGATTTAGGCATAGCTATATAATCTTTAAATCTTCCAGCTATTGGCTTATACATTTCGTGTACAAGCCCTAACACTTCATAACAGTCCCTTATACTATCTACTATTATTCTAACAGCAAAAAGGTCAAATATTTGGTCTAAAGTTTTATCTTGATTAAGCATTTTTTTATAAATACTAAAAAAATGTTTAGGTCTTCCATATATTTCACATTTAAGATTATCTTCTTTACATTTTTCTGTTATTTCTTGAACAATTTTTTCAACGTATTCTTCTCTTTCATGTTTTTTACGTTCTATTTTTTCTGCTAAATCATAATAGGCAGTAGGGTCTAAATATCTAAGACATAAGTCTTCTAATTCTATTTTTATTTTAAATATACCAAGTCTTGTAGCTAAGGGTGCATATATATCTAATGTTTCTTGTGCTTTTTCTTTTTGTTTTTCTTTACTCATATATTGTAAAGTTCTCATATTATGTAGCCTATCTGCTACTTTTATTAATATTACTCTTATATCTTTTGCCATTGCAAGAAACATTTTTCTATAGTTTTCTGCTTGTAATTCTTCTTTAGAAGAAGATGAATAAGTAAACTTATCTAATTTTGTAACGCCACTTACAATATTAGCTATTTCTTCACTAAAAATTTCCTTTAAATCCTCAAATGAATATTTTGTATCCTCTATTACATCATGTAAAATACCTGCTGCAATAGATTCTAAATCAAGTTCTAATTCAGCTAATATAATAGCTACACAAAGTGGATGTATAATATATGGTTCACCAGATTTTCTAAGCTGTTCACCATGTGCTTCTTTTGCTAAATTATATGCTTTTTCTATAATACTAAAATCTGTTGCTGGGTGATATTTTTTAATTTTTTCTATTAATTCGTCATAAAGTAATTTATATTCTTGCATAAATATCCTCCTCTCAAAATCTATTTATTACTTATTATTATATTAACTTTTTAACATAATTTCAAGTAAAACTAGTATTTTTAATAAACATAATAACCTTTTATTATTAAATATATAAAAGTCAAGATTAACTATAAAAAGTATAACCTTGACTTTTTAACTTCATTATTTTTATAAACTATTCTAAAAAAAATGAAACTTTATTTAAAGCATATTCTGCATATTCATTATAAGCATCTATATTTAATGCCTTTTTAAATCTTTTATTAGCTTTAATATATTTTTCTTTATTAAAATTAACAACACCTAAATTATAATTTAATTTTGTCCTAAAATCCCTTTTTAAAACTTGTAATAATATATGTGCAAATCCTAAACAAGCTACAACTCCACCTAAAGCAATTATTATATGATTTGTTAAAAATATCCCTATTAAAAATAATGGTACTCCTGCTATAGCCACAAAAGGATTAAACTTTATATGAACATAAGGCAATTTATTTTCAGATACACTTTCTATATTATCTTTTGAAAATGAATATACTTTACTTTTTACATTTTTCTTAGCTACTTTTGGTTTTTTTCTTGGTTTAGGAACAGTTACATTTTCTCCTACTTCTTTATATTCAACAACTACTCCACCTTTTATTTTAAATAATATATGAACATCTTTTTTTAAATTTTTTAAACTTTCAGATTGGATATTTTTACTTATATGTAATATATAATATTCTTCTTCTTCATAAGGTTCTAAAGCCTCAATAATTATTAATTCTAATGCTTTATTATATATTATTTTTGTTTTAAAAATATAACCTTTTGTATCTGTAACATTCATTGTTTTTCTTGATACACTTTCTCTGTTTAAAGGTAAACTAAACTTTATATACCAATATATTTTTTCTTCTGTATTTTCTATTTCATTTTTAAATTTTTTATTGATTTCTTTTTCAGATGCATCTAATTTTATTTTTCTATCATTATAAGCCATTTATATCAACTCCAAAACTTATCTTGTCTTTTATATATCGGCATATTTTTACTATTTATTTAGTTATTTTCATCTAAATATTTTTTTAAACATTCTGTTATTTGCTTATAATATGATAAAAATTCATTACTTGTTCTAAAATTTTCTATATTGTTATCTATCTTTAAAGATAAAACTATATTAGCTGGTTTTTTTGCTAATATATATATTTTATCTGATAAATAAATAGCTTCATTAATATCATGTGTTATAAATATTGTTGTTTTTTGTTCATATTTTATAACCTCTTTAAACCATTCATAAATACTCTCTTTTGTTATACTATCTAATGCAGAAAAAGGTTCATCAAAAAGCATTAAATCACTTTCTTTTAAATAAGCCCTTATAAAAGATACTCTTTGTTTCATACCTCCTGATAATTCAATTGGATATTTATTTATATGTTTTTCTAGTCCAAACTTTTTTAATATAGGTATAGCTTTTTCATAAGCTATTTTTTTATTAATATCTTTTATTTTAAATGATAAACATACATTATCTAATACATTAAGATAAGGTAATAATAAATGTTTTTGTGTCATATAACTTATATTTTTCTTTTTATTAGTAATATCTTCATCTTGTAAGAAAATTTTACCATTATTGGCTTGTTCAAAACCTGCTAGTATATTAAAAAGGGTTGTTTTACCAACCCCACTTTTACCAAGAAAAGATACTATTTCACCTTTTTGTAAAGAAAAACTTATATTATCTATTATTTTAATATTGTTATAAGACTTTGATATATTTTCTAATCTTATATAATCCATATTTTCTCCTTTACTTTTTACATAAATGTTTAATTGTATCTAAAAAATATATATACATTACTTTCATTTTGAAAAATTTTAAGTCCTGATTTTCTTTCTATTTCACTATAATAAACTTATCATTTATTATTTTTATTAGCTATACAAATAACTTTATTAGGTAAACCACATTTTAAACTATAATAATTTTTCTAATTCAATTTTTAATTTTAATATATTCATAACCTTTTCTTATTCCAAATAATTATTTGTAAAACCTTTATTTGTTAAATCTTTTGTTATAATACCTTTTTCATAAGCCCAATTATAAAAGTTATTCCATCTATTAGCATCGATATAGCCCCATTTTTCAACTTCTGCCTTGTATTCATTAGCAAGATATTTTTGACTTTCTATAAGCATATTAACATCATATTCTGGAGCATATTTATGTAATATTTCTGCACTTTCTTCTGGATTTTCTATTGCATATTCATAACCTTTTTTTGTAGCTTGTAAAAACTTTTTAGCTGTTTCTTCATTTTCTTGTAAATATTTTTCACTAGATACTATAACAGGTGTATAAAAATCTAAAGCAGGTTCTACATCTTTAAATTTTATAAAATTATAATCAAGTCCATTAACTTTTGCGTTCATAGCATCCCAAGCCTCAAATACCCAAACAGCATCTACATTTGTTTGTATTGCAGATACTGCATCTGTCACTGTACTATGATAAAGATTTACTTTTTCAAAATTTCCACCTTCATTTTCCATAACTTGTTTTATAGTAGCTTGTTCTAAAGCATTATCCCAAGTAGCATATGTTTTACCTTCTAAATTTTTAAAACTATCTATTCCTTTCTCTTTTAAAGATAAAATACCTGAAGTATTATGTTGTATAATAGCTGCTACTGCCATTATAGGAAAATCTTCATTTTCATTCATAGCCATTGCCATAGTATCTTGAAAAGATATACCAAAATTTGCTTTACCAGCTGCTACTAAAGCTGTTGTAGATTCTTCTGGTGGATTTAATACTTCTAAATCTATACCTATTTCATTATAAAAACCTTTTTCTAAAGCTACATATATACCTGTATGATTAGTATTAGGTGTCCAATCTAATAAAAATGTAACTTTTTCATTTTTTACAATTTGTTGTTCATTACTAGGTTGCTCTTTTTTAATATTTTCATTACTACAACCTACAAATAAGCTACATATTAAAAATAAACTTAAAATTTTATTAACTACTTTCATTTTTACAACCTATTCTTTCCAATATATTATTTTATTTTCTAAAATTTTTATAAACCATACTAACAATAAACTAAGTAAACTAATAATTATAATACTTGCAAACATTTTATCAAAAGCATATGCTTTTTTTACTCTTGTCATATATACACCTATTCCATTTTCTCCTCCAAGCCATTCTGAAACTACTGCACCTACTATTGCATATGTAGCAGATATTTTAAGTCCTGAAAAAAAGTTTTTCATAGATAAAGGTATTTTTACAATAAAAAGTGTTTTTATATAACTACTATCCATAGATTTCATTAATTTTAACATATCTTCATCTATATTTTTAAACCCTGTAAGTATACTTATAGTAAGAGGAAAAAAACAAGTTGAAAATATAAGTAATACTTTAGGCATAATACCAAACCCAAACCAAAGCACAATAATAGGTGCTATTGCTATTGTTGGTATTGTTTGACTAATAACTAAAATAGGATATATAGCTTTATCAAAAAGTTTATATCTATCCATAATAATAGCTAATATAAAACTAAATATTATACTTATTAAAAGCCCTATAATAGCCTCTAAAAGTGTAATACCTATATGACTTAATATTAATTTAAAGTCTTTTATAAAAGCTAATAAAACATTTAAAGGACTTGGTAACATAAATTTAGGAACAAGTTCTATATAACTTATTAATGACCATATTATAATTATCAGTAGTATTGTTAATAAACTTATATATTTAGTTATTATGTTTTGAAGTTTTTTCATCTATACTCATTACTCCTAATGGATTATATGCTATTTTTATATATGTTAATATATCTTTAGCTCCTTCTTTTTCTGCTATTAATATACTTTCTTTTAATATTTCTAACATTTCATTTAAACTTCCTTCAATAACTGTTTCAAAAGGACATACAACCATATTAAGTCCCTTACTTTTAATATTTTCAATTACCTTATCAATTACTCTTATATTTTCTTGTTTTTCTTCTAATCTTGGTAATAATTGTATTGCCATACTTGCTTCATAATTTTTCATTTTTTATTCTCCTTTATTTAATTTGTTTAGCTAATACTTATATAGGAAAAATAAAATATTTATTAATATAACAATAAAAAAGTGCAACGGAAAAACACCCATTGCACATAATATCATAATTATAATATACAACTAATATTCTTCCTACGCTGGCATTATCCAGTTCAGGTATAAAGGTTAAATGTATCAATTAACATTCTCTCAGCAAAGAAAACTTAGCACCCTTGAATAGTATTAACTTAAAATAAGTATATAATTATTTTTATATATTGTCAAGATATGAAATTGATTGAAATTTTAAATAATATATTATATAATTAGATAAAAATAATATTTGAAAGGTTATAATTGTGAAAAAGTACATAAAAACATTAATATTATTATCTATATTAATTATAGTTTTTTATTTAATATTTTCTATAAAAAAAGATAATAAGTTTATAGAATTTAATAATATAGAAAATTTTAAACCAAACAATTTAATTGATAAAAACATACAAGACAATTATTTTTTATACTATCCAAGTGATATGAGAGTATCTCAATCATTTACTTTAATAAAACAAATAGATAATAAAGGTAATTTAATTAATAGTTATAAAATATTTGATAATAATATCAATAGATTTAATATACATCCAAAAATAGAGGATAAAGAAAATTTATATTTATCATTTTATCCACCTAATTTAAATAATACATTTTATAAATTTGATTTGTCAAATAACACTTTTAATAAAATTAATTTAGATTATATTAATAGTAATGTTGGTATTGAAAATATAAAACATCAAGGTAATGATATTTTATTTTCAACTATGTCAGAATATACAAAAGAAGAAGAAAAATATAATACTGAAAATTTTAGTTTTAAAACATCTATTTCAAATTTTACAACCAAACAATTTTATGACTTTCCTTATGGTTATACAATCAATTTACAAAGCAACTTATTAAACTTTAATAATAATATAGTTTGTAGTGTAATAGATGAAAATAATAAAAATGCTTTGGCTTTTTTAAATGAAAGTGGAAATTTTAAAATTTTTACTTTTCCTGAAATTGAAAATGAATATTTATATTTAATTTCTTGTGATAATGATACCTTATATTTAATAACTTCAAATAATAAACTTATAAAATTAAATAAAGATTTAAAATATAAAATAACTGAATTTAATAAAAATTATCCTAATTACTTATATGATAGTAGTTTATTATTAGATGAAAATAATATTTTAGTATCTTTAGTAAATAGTGATAAAAAAAGTTCAAAAAATAATAAAACTATTTTAGGAATTTTAACTATTAAACCTAATATAAAATTTACACCTATAAATACATTTGAAACTAATAAAGGTTCTATATATAAATTTCAATATATGAATAAATATAATAATATTTTTATTATAGAAGATAAACAAAATGATAAAGGTAATGTTATAATTTTAGATTATAATAATAATTTTAATATTAAAAATAAAATTCCTATTTTATATCCTCATTTACTAGATTTAATAGTAGAAATTAAAAATTAACTATATTTAAAAAGGGTGTAGAAAAAATCTACCCCTTTTATTTTTGTCTATATTTATTATATAAATTACTTAATCTTTGAGCATTTCTCTGCTTACCAACAATTACTTCATAAATCATATCCCTTATTGGTAAATCTGCAAATAAAGACATAAGCATTCTATAAAACTCTATATCTTCTAACTGTTCTTCTATGCTGTCAAATAATTCTTCACTTAAACTATCCTCTATATCAATATCTTCAAATTTTTCTCTAATAACAGCATCTTTTCCTGTAAGCATTTTATATAATTCCATAAATATATTTTTATATTTCATTTCATTAAGTGATATTTGTCTTAAAATATCTTTATCTTTTTCATCTGTAATAATATTGTAGAGTTTTTCATAATATAAACTACTTTCATGTTGGTCTTCAATAGCATCTATTAAAGCTTCTAAAACATATCTTCTAAAATCATCTTTTTCAACTTCGCTTTCTAATAAATCGTCTAAATCTTTTTTTGCAACTTCTTTAACACTAATATCATTTTGTTTCTTTGAAAAATATGGATACATTTTTATCCCCCTAAAAATTATTTTAATATATGTATATGCAAATATAAGTTGTATATTCATAATTTATTTTTTATACAAATTTTTTATAAATTATATATTCTAATTATATTTTTTGTTAAATAATTTAACCTTTCATAATAATTAAATATAAATTATGTATATATATTATTTAATTTTTTAATTTTTTTATACATTTGCTATATACTGTTATTTTATTATATATATAATATGTAAAATTTTTTAAATTTTTTTATTAAAAATACTTGCTTTTTTTTCCTATAAGGTTTAAAATTTTTTAGTAGAGTTTATTTTAAAAATTTAAGAGTTAAGAGGTTTTAATATGCAAAAATTAGACTTATTGTATACTGGTAAAGCAAAAAAAGTTTTTAAAACAAAAGATGCAAATCTTTGTATATTTGAATATAAAGATGATGCAACAGCCTTTAATGGTGAAAAAAAAGGTTCTTTTGAAGGTAAAGGCATCATAAATAATCAAATCGCTAATTTAATATTTAAAATATTAGAACAAAAAGGTATAAAAACACATTTTGTTGAAGAAATTAGCAAAAGAGAAACTTTAGTAAAAAAAGTTGATATTATTCCTTTAGAAGTTATTGTAAGAAATATAGCTGCTGGTTCATTTTGTAAAAGATATGGAACAGTTGAGGGTACTGTTTTTAGCTCTCCTACTCTTGAATTTAGCTATAAAAATGATAGCTTAGGTGACCCTTTAATTAATGATTATCATGCAATAGCTTTAAATATAGCAAATAGAGAACAAATAGAAGAAATTTCTAAATTAGCATTTGCTGTAAATGATGCTTTAATAGAAATATTTAAAAATATAGATATAAAACTTGTAGACTTTAAAATAGAAGTTGGTTTTGATAGTGAAAAAAATATTATTCTTTCTGATGAAATATCTCCAGATACTTGTAGATTATGGGATATACATACAAATAAAAAATTGGATAAAGACCAATTTAGATTAGATTTAGGCGAATTTGCAGATGTTTATCATGAAGTTTATAAACGCCTTATTGAAAAGTATCCTAATATTTAATGATAATATTTATAGGTAACAATATTAATTATAAAGATTTACTTTTACAACAATAGAAATCTATTTATTACAAGTATATTATAAATTAAAAATCAAAGAAAGGGATATGTAAATATGAGAGAACTACACGAAGAATGCGGTATTTTTGGTATATATGACCCTAATGGAGAAGTAGCAACATCTACTTATTATGGACTTGTTTCACTTCAACATAGAGGACAGGAAGGTTGTGGTATAGCAGTAAATAGGGATAGAGAAATTTATCACTATAAATATTTAGGACTTGTAAATGATGTATTTAATCAACAAATTTTAGAAGACCTTGAAGGCACTATGGCAGTTGGACATGTTAGATATTCTACAACTGGTGGAAACCTTAGAGAAAATGTTCAACCTCTTGTACTTAGATATATTAAAGGTACATTAGCAATAGCTCATAATGGTAACCTTACAAATACTTATGAACTAAAAAAAGAACTTGAAAAAACAGGTGCTATCTTCCAAACTACTTCTGATACAGAAGTTATAGCATATTTAATAGCTAGAGAACGTATAAATAGTGGTTCTATTGAAGAAGCTGTTAAAAAAGTTATGAACTTATTAGAAGGTGCTTATTCCCTTTTAATTATGAGTCCTAATAAATTAATTGCAGCTCGTGATAAATGGGGTTTTAGACCTTTATGTATGGGTAAAAAAGATGATGCAATAGTTTTTGCTTCTGAAACTTGTGCACTTGATACAGTAAATGCAAAATTTGAAAGAAATATTAAACCTGGTGAAGTTTTTGTTATAGAACAAGGTAAAACAAAATCTATTACTGAAAATTGTTCTGATAAGTCACATCTTTGTATATTTGAACATATTTATTTTGCCCGTCCTGATAGCTTAATAGAAAATGAAGTTGTTCACGAAACTAGAAAAAGAGCTGGTATGTTTTTAGCCAAACAATCACCTGTTAAAGCTGATATAGTTATAGGTGTTCCAGACTCTGGCCTTAGTGCTGCTGAAGGTTATGCTGAATATGCTAAAATACCTAATCAAATGGGATTTGTTAAAAATAGATACATTGCTAGAACTTTTATAAAACCTAATCAAAAAGAGCGTGATACAGCTGTTAGAATGAAACTAAATGCTCTTTCTAGTGTTGTAAAAGGTAAACGAGTTGTTATGGTAGATGATAGTATTGTACGCGGAACAACTAGTGGACGCATTGTAAATTTACTTAGAGAAGCTGGAGCTACTGAAGTGCATGTTCGTATATCTTCTCCACCATTTTTATGGCCTTGTTTCTTTGGTACAGATATACCTTCAAGAGATGCTTTAATAGCTAATCAACATACTATTGATGAAATAAGAGAAATGATACATGCAGATAGTTTAGACTTTTTAAGTCTTGATAATCTTCATCATATAGCACCTAATTCTACTTGTGGTTTTTGTGACTCTTGTTTTACAGGAAACTACCCTATTAATGTAGACCATTTATTATAATTTACATATAGAAAGGATAATAATTATGGATAAAAATATTTATGAAAGCCCTCTCAACTCTCGCTATGCAAGTAAAGAAATGAAAGAAATTTTTTCTCCAAACAAAAAATTTAAAACTTGGAGAAAACTTTGGATAACTCTTGCAAAAGCAGAAAAAGAACTTGGACTTAATATTACAGATGAACAAATTAAAGAACTTGAAGCATTTGCAGATAATATAAATTATGATGTAGCAATAGAGCGTGAAAAAATAACAAGACATGATGTTATGGCTCATATTTATGCTTATGGTGTTCAATGTCCAAATGCTAAACCTATTATTCATCTTGGTGCTACAAGCTGTTATGTTGGTGATAATACAGATGTTATTATTATGAAAGATGCTTTAGAACTTGTTAAAGGTAAAGTTTTAGAAGTTATATCAAATTTATCTAAATTTGCTTTAGAATACAAAGACTTACCTACTCTTGGATTTACACATTTTCAAGCAGCACAACTTACAACAGTTGGTAAAAGAGCTTGTTTATGGATACAAGATTTAATGATGGATTTAGAACAAATTGATTTTTGTCTTGATAATTTAAAATTATTAGGTTCTAAAGGTACAACTGGTACTCAAGCTAGTTTTATGGAACTTTTTAATAATGATAATGAAAAAGTAAAAAAATTAGATAGTCTTATAGCTGAAAAACTTGGTTTTAAAGGTGTTTTCTCTGTTTCTGGACAAACATATTCTAGAAAATTAGATAGTATTGTTATAAATATCCTTAGTGGTATTGCTCAAAGTGCTACTAAATTTTCTAATGATATGCGTCTTTTACAACATTTAAAAGAAATGGAAGAACCTTTTGAAAAAGGACAAGTTGGTTCTTCTGCTATGGCTTACAAAAGAAACCCTATGCGTTCTGAAAGAATAGCTGGTCTTGCTAGATATATTATGATAGATGCTTTAAACCCTGCTATTACTACTTCTACACAATGGTTTGAAAGAACTTTAGATGATTCTTCTAATAAAAGAATATCTATGCCAGAAGCATTTTTAGCAACAGATGCTATTTTAAATATTTATATAAATATTTCCGAAAATTTAGTTGTTTATCCTAAAGTTATAGAAAAACATATAATGGCAGAATTACCTTTTATGGCTACTGAAAATATTATGATGGATGCTGTTAAAAAAGGTGGCGATAGACAAGAATTACACGAAAAAATTAGAGAACATTCTATGGAAGCATCTAAAGTTGTTAAGGTTGAAGGTGGTAAAAACGACCTTATTGAACGTATAGTAAATGATAAATCTTTCAATCTTACTATGGAAGATATACAAAAAATATTAGACCCTAAAAACTTTGTGGGGCGTGCTCCTATGCAAGTTTTAGATTATATAAATGAAGAAGTTATACCTATTTTAAAACAAAATAAAGATAAATTTGTTAAAGGTAGTGAACTTACTGTTTAAGGAGGATACAAAATGGTTAGAGCAATAGTTGGTGCAAACTGGGGAGATGAAGGAAAAGGTAAAATAACTGACCTTTGTGCAGAACAATCTGATATAGTTGTTAGATTTCAAGGTGGTAGTAATGCTGGACATACTATTATAAATCAACATGGTAAATTTGCCCTTCATCAATTACCTTCTGGTGTTTTTAATCCTAATACAGTTAATATTATAGGTAATGGTGTTGCACTTAATATAGAATATCTTATGGAAGAAATAGAAAGTGTTGTGTCAAAAGGTATAAAATTTAACCTTTTAATATCTGATAGAGCTCAAGTTTTATTACCTCATCATGTTCTTTTAGATGTTTATGAAGAAGAACGTCTTGGGGATAGAAAATTTGGTTCTACTAAAAGTGGTATTGCTCCTTTCTATGCTGATAAATTTTCTAAAGTTGGTCTTCAAGTTTGGGAACTTTATAAACAAGAAAGACTTAAAGATAAACTTAAACATATGTATGAAAAAATTAATATTCAATTTAAATATTTATACAATAAACCTGAAATTGATTATATAGAAGTATATGAAAAACTTTTAAAATATGCTGATATGATTAAAGAAAATGTAACAGATACTTCAACTTACTTAAGAAATGCTATTAAAGAAAATAAAAATATTCTTTTAGAAGGTCAACTTGGTGCTTTAAAAGATACTGACCACGGTATTTATCCTTATGTTACTAGTTCATCTACTTTAGCTGGTTATGCTGCCGTTGGTGCTGGTATTCCACCTCACGCTATTAAAGAAATAACTGTTATTACAAAAGCTTATTCTAGTGCGGTTGGTGAAGGTCCTTTTGTTAGTGAAATTTTTGGTGAAGAAGCAGAAGAACTTAGAAAACGTGGTGGTGATTCTGGTGAATATGGTGCTACTACTGGTCGCCCTCGTCGTGTTGGATATTTTGATACTGTAGCTACTAGATATGGTTGTGAAATTCAAGGAGCAACAGAAGTTTGTATTACTTGTCTTGATGTTCTTAGCTACATGGATACTATTAAAGTATGTACTGGCTATGAATTAGATGGCAAAGTTTATAAAGATTTCTTAACAACAGAACAACTTTATAAAGCAAAACCTGTTTGTCAAGAACTTAAAGGTTGGAAAACTGATATTCGTGGTATTAAAGAATATGATAATTTACCTCAAGAAGCTAAAGACTATGTAGAGTTTATAGAAAAAGAACTTGGTGTTAAAGTTTCAATGGTTTCTAATGGTCCAAAAAGAGATGAAATTTTATTTAGATAAAATTATTTATAAAATTAAAAAAAGATAAAGACTATATATAGTCTTTATCTTTTTTAATTGAAGTTAACAATATAATTTTATCTTTACAAAATTACTAGGATATGATAAAATATAATAAACTTTTTAATATATTATTAAGGAGGACTTATAAAATGGTAAATTTAAAAATTAAAACTCAAAATAATGAATTTAATTTAACAAAAGAAGAAGGTACAAATCTTAAAGATATTATTAAATCTGAATATATAGATTTTAAATTTCCTTGTGGTGGTAAAGGAATATGTGGAAGATGTAAAGTAAATGTAATAAAAGGTGCTAATGCTCCTACTAAACCAGAGGAGAAAAAAATAAGTGCAGATGAATTAGAACAAGGTAAAAGACTTGCTTGTTGTTTTAATTTGAATAGTGATACAGAAATAGAATTGACTGAAAAAACTTCTGGTTTATTAGGTTCTATATTTAAAAACAAAAAATAAAATTTTTAAAAATAAACTTCATATTATTATATAAATATGAAGTTTATTTTTTATTACTTAATGTCTATTATCATTTGATTTATATAATTTTATTTCTTTAAATATCTTTTGTATTAATTCTATATTTTCACATATCCAATCTATAAATTATGTATATAATCAAATAATATTTCAAATAAATCTTCTTTTGTTCCCTGTCTTGCAAACACTTTCTCTTCCATTTTATCACCTTTTATATATCAAAATTTAGGCTATAGAAATTAATCTACAACCTTAAAATTTTTAATTATTTTTTCTTTACAGAATAACCAAATTTACCTATATAATCACCTAAAGTATAATATTCTCCGTGAGAGTAACAAATAGGCTCACTTTTATCAAAATGAAATTTCCCATTTTCGTCCATATATTTTTCATCTGCCATAGTAGATATAACATTAGCAATAAACATATGATGTGTACCTAATTCTACTATATCTTTAACTTTACATTCAATATTTATAGGACTTTCCTCTATAATAGGGCAATTTAAATTATGTGCTTTTTTAGCAGTTAAATTCATTTCTTTAAATTTGTCAATATCTTTTCCCGATTTTACACCACAATAATCAGTTGCAAAAGCTAAATCTTTAGTTGTAAGATTTATTACAAATTCACCAGTTCTTTTAATAATATCATAAGAATATCTACTTGGTCTTACTGATATGTAAGCCATTGCAGGGTCTGTATTAATAGTACCAGTCCAAGCAACTGTTATAATATTTTTTTCATCTTTTTCATAATCTCCACAAGATACCATCACAACAGGTACAGGATAAAGAATAGTTCCAGGTTTCCAAATTTGTTTTGACATAAAAATTCTCCTTTATATTACATATAAATTAATTATATTTAATTTTTTTATTTACTATTACTTTTTTGATTTATTTTAAATGTAAACATAAATTGAGGTAAAGCTAATATAACTATTATACCAAATGCTATTGCACAAGCTATCTTAACAGTTTCTACACCATAAAAACTTGCCATTTTATTATCTGACATAATAATATTAAATACTGTATTATATATACCAGCACCTGGTACTAATGTTATTATACCAGATATTAAAAATACAGATATAGGATTCTTTCTAATTATTGCAAACAACCTAGAAAAATAGGCAATAAAAACTGTACCCCAAAAGTTAGAAAAAGCAGAAGATAACCCTATTTTCATACATAAGGCATAAAAAAACCAACCAATAGCACCTGCTATACCACAATATAAAAGTTCTTTTTTAGGTGTATTAAACATAATAGAAAAAGCAACAGTAGCTAAAAAAGCCCATAAAGCCTCTATTAACAAATCCATTTTAGCTTACCTCCCCTATTACAAATGAACCAAAAATATTTAACCAAGTAAGTAATATAGCACCAACTCCTATTGCTATACTTATAGCTATTACTAATGCCTCAAACATTCTACTACCACCTGATATATAATCACCTTCAAATATATCCCTTATAGCATTAGTAAAACAAACCCCTGGTACAAGTGGCATAACAGAACTTATTATTACATTATTTACATCTTTACCTATACCTATATTTAAGTTTATAAGGCTTACTATTGCAACAAAAAAACCTCCTAAACAAATTTGTAAAAAATTTGATATAGTTTTCTTACTTAAAAATGTAGTAAATATATTTAATAAAAATCCTACAATAAATGCACTTATTGCATCAGATATAGTACCTTTAAAAAGCAATGAAAAGAAAAAACAAGTAAAACCTATTGATAATGTTATAAGTTTTGTAGAATATAAATTACTATTTTGTATTAATTTAAGTTTTTCTCTAGCCTCTTTTAAAGATATTTCATTCACAACAAATTTTCTTGATAAGTCATTTATTTTAGAAATTCTTTCTAAATTCATACTTCTTTTTTTAATACGTTCTACTTTTGTATGATTTTTTATACAAACAAATAATCCTGTACTTGTTGCAAATGTTTCACTATTTTCTATGTTTAAAGATTTTAAAAGTCTTCCTATTGTATCTTCTACTCTATAAGTTTCTGCTCCATTTTCTAAAAGCATTTTACCTACATCTGTTACAAAATCTAAAATATCATTATCATTCATTATATTGCCTCTTTATTTATTTTATTAGTGATTATGATTACAATTTTCATCACAACAATGATGATGTTCTAACTCTGTACTTTCATCAAATACTTGTGGATTAGCTAAAGCTAAAAATTTATAAGTTACTAAAAGTCCTGTTTCATCTTTTAAACCATTTAATGCATTTTTAAAATATATTTTTAAAGCATTTAATCCTAAAGGACAAGGTACATAAAAGAAAAATTGTTGTTTTAACTTTTTAAAAATTTTATTATCTACATTTAAACTATTTATAAATGTTAAAAATTCTTCTATTTTTTTATTTATAAAATCTTGTGTTGCTATATTATGATTATTACATTTAGACTTAAACAATATATTTTTTTCAAAATTTAAACTTGAATAATCATCTAAAGATACACAAACTTTAATAGCATCTGTATATTCTTCATAAGGCTTTTTATAAACTTGTTTTTTAATTATCTTTTCATTTTTAACTACATTTTGTAAAATTTCTTCATATTTGCTTTCAATATTATTTTCTATATTTTCATACATAGAATAATCTTTATTTTCTATCATTTCACAAGTATAATAATACATATCTTTTAATATAAAATCATCTTTAAAAAGATAATCTGTATCTATTGCAAAATTATATATTGCTAATATATCCATAAAACAACCATATACAGCACCTATATCACCTATTTTACTACTATATTTTTGTCCTATATTATCAAGAGTTTCTAAAGTATGTAGTAATTCTTCTTCTTCCATATCTTCATATTTTTTATTAAGTATATTTAAAAGTGTTTCTTTTTCTTCAACTTCTCCTAAATAATTAAATGGTGCAAATTTAAATTTTAATGTTTCTATTGTAGCATCTACCATTCTTTCAGTAGCTTCTTGAAATAAAATATTTAAACTTCTATTTGTATATTCTTTGTAGTTATCTTTTGTCATACTACAATTTACTATTGATAATAATAAACCTCCATTTTGTTCTAATGTATTATTTCTTTCTTCATTATCTAAAAGTTTATATATTTCTTGTAAAACTGTTTGTGGTTCAAACTTTGTGTCTTTTTCTATTTTTACAATTTTTATTTGATAATAGTCAGATATAATAGAAACTAATAAGTCAGCAAACTTTAAAGTAGCTATTAATGGTAATGTTAAATTTTCTAAACTTTCAATATCTTTTGTTATATCATTTATAAATGTTTTTCTATCCTCAAAATCTTGTGATATTACATTTTTTATATTATAAAAATAATCAGGTAATTTATTTCTTATATTTTTTATATCTTCTTGCATATCTTCATAACTATCATCTGCAAAATATGCTCCTATTTCATATATATTATTTAAAATATTTAAATATAATTTATCTTTTATATAGTTTATTGCTAAAATGTCTAATTCTTTTTTGTTCATTTTAAATTCTCCATTTCTTTAGTATTTTAATTAATTTATCAAAATAAATTTAATTATTTAATATCTATATATCATACATTCTTAACATAGTTGCAATAGCCTGCTCTCTTGTATAATTAAACCAAGGTGAAAACTTTCCATCACCTGTACCAGTCATAATAAATGGATATCCTACTGGTTTATCTACATACTTACATATAGAATAAATATCATCTTTAGCCCAACTTGCAAAATATTTTTCATCTACAAATTTTTCTATTTCTATATCTTCTCTAAAAGGAACTTTTAATATTTTAGCTAAGTTATTACACATAACAGCAGCTTCTTGTCTAGTAATGTAATTATTAGGTGAAAATTTATCTTTACTTGTTCCTGATACTATTTTTAAATTATATGCTGTTGTTATATAAGGGTCATTAACATCTATAAATGGTGATTTTACATTAATATCAATATTTTTACCTGTTTTTGTAATGTAAGTTTGTACAGCTAGTTGGCAAAATTCTTGTCTTGTTATTTTATTAGTATAATTTGATTGCAAGTTTTTTGGTACAATATTTAAATCAATAGCTTTATATATTTCTTCTCTAGCCCAAGAACTCATAATAACTTTTGCATTTGGTGGCTCTTTTTCTAATCTGTTTCCTTGTAAATCATAATAATGTGTTTCATCATCTGCTATTACTTGTTCTACTTTTATATATATTTGCCCATTACTTTCTAAAAATGTTGGCTCTCCACCATAATAATTTTCTGGAACAATCACTTTTAAATCTTCACTTAAAACCATAAGAGATGAATCAGCCATTCCTATTGGATACCTAACAACTAAAGTATCTCCAGGACTTAATTTATTATCTACTTGTCTAAAATCCATATCAATAAGTTTATTTCCATCTTTGTCTACAATGTTAACTCTCATTCCAGAGCCATCATCCATAATATAAGCTCCATCTAATCCTTTTATCGCTGTTTTTTCTTTATTTTGATTAACAACTTGTGTATCTTGTGCAAATACAGTAAATTTTGGACTTGATAAACCTAAACATAACAATATTGGAATTACTTTAATTTTATATTTCATTTTTATCACCCTTTCTAAATAAATTTTTTATTAATTTTATTATATAGTATAAGGCTTATTTTAGCAATAAATATTAAAATAGTAAAAAAATTTTATATATTCTGTAATGAAAAATAGACTAATATACTTATATATGTTAAAATATATTTAAAGGAGCGTGAAAAAAATGTTTAATGTAATAATAGCAGATTTAGAACAAAGCCACACTCTTGGTATAAAATCTTATATAGATACAAATTTTTTACAATTTAAAGTAAAAAAAACATTTTCAATAGAAAAAGACTTGTATAGATATTTAAAAAATCACTCTGTTGACTTAATTATTATGGAAATACGATTTTTAGGTATAGAATTTTTAAAAAAAATGCAAGAAATTATTTCTTTATATAAAGATATAAGATTTATAGTTTATGGTTCAATATCTGATGTTGCATATTTAGAAAAAGCATTAGAAATAGGTGCTGTTTCTTATACAATAAGACCTGTAAAACCATTTGATTTAAATAAATGTTTAGATGCATATATAGATTATTCAAAAGCAAGAGAAACTCTCTTAAAAGAAGAAAAACTACTAGCTATTGAATATGTTCAAAATTTTAAACTATTTGAAGATAAATTTTTATCTGTTTTAATAAATGAAAGTATTTTTGACACAGAAGAAATAGAAACAAGTTTTGAATATTTTAACATACATATAGAACCACCTTATACAGTTGCTGTTTTTAGAATAGACTCATTTAGAAAACATATTTTAAATAAATCACAAAAAGAAAAACATCTTATAATATTTAAACTTTTAAAAATTATAAATAATAATATAACTAATGCAAAAGCATTTATAAATCTTTTTAATGAAATAGTAATTATTTTAGGTGGTGAAAACGAACTTGAAACAGTTTTAGATAATATGATTAACATAAAACAGTTAATAAAAGAAGAAACTGACATTTCTGTTTCTTGTGGTATAGGTAGAAGCTATGATGAACCTGACAAAATACATATATCATTTCTAGAAGCAACAAATGCTCTTAGATATCGTTGTATAGTTGGTTATAACTCTGTTATAGCTATAGAATATGTTGAACCAGACAATACTTTTACTGCTAGTTATCCATATGAACGAGAAAGACTTATGGTATATACAGCAGTTATAGGTGAATATGATTATTGTTTAAAATTACTTGATGAAATTTTTAAAAGTATTAATTTATACAAAGAAAAATTTGAAACAATATTACCTCAATTAGTTATGTCTATATTAATATCTATTAATAGAAATGCTTTTGAACAAGGGTTAAAAATAGACCCTATAAATAAATTTTTTGATACATCTAAAGTTTTAGCTTTAAAAAATGTTGATGAAGCCTATAACTTCTTAAAAAATAATTTAAAAGTATTTTGTGAATATATAAATGAATTTAGAAAAAATTTAGAAAATGAAACGTTTGAAAAAGCTATAAAATATATAGATGAAAACTACATGAAAAATATAACTTATAAAAGTTTAGGTAGACCACTTAACTATAATATAAAATACTTTAAAAAAATATTTGAAGAAAGAACAGGTAAACATATAGATGACTATATTGCTAGAATAAGAATAGATAAGGCTAAACATTTAATATTAACTACAAATTTAACAGATGATTTAATAGCATTAAAAGTAGGTTATGATGATGTTAATATTTTTAGGCAAACTTTTAAAAGATTAGAAGGTATATTAGCTGGCGACTTTAGATATATAAACAAAGATTTAAAAAATAAAAAATAATATACAATAGAAAGAGGAATTTTATGAATTTAAATAGAATTGCATTTACAACACTTGGTTGTAAAGTAAATTTATATGACACAGAAGCTATGATAGAACTTTTTGAAAAAGAAGGTTATAAACTAGTTGAATTTGATGAAATAGCTGATATATATGTTATCAATACTTGTACTGTTACTAATTTAGGCGATAAAAAGTCTAGACAAATGATTAGACGAGCAAAAACATTAAATCCTAATAGTATAATTGTTGCTACTGGTTGTTACTCTCAAGTAGCACCAGAAGAAGTATCTAAAATAGAAGGTATAAATATAGTTATAGGTACAAAAAATAGACTTGAAATAGTAGAAACTGTAAAAAAATATCAACAAGAACACAAAACAGAAGTAATGAATACTGTTTCTGATATAATGAAAGAACGTATATTTGAGCCTCTGTCTATATCTGAAATTAAAGATAGAACTAGAGCATATTTAAAAATACAAGAAGGTTGTAACCGTTTTTGTACTTATTGTATAATACCTTTTGCCCGTGGACCTGTTAGAAGTCGTAAACCTGAAGATGTTATGGCAGAAGTTGAAAAACTAGCTAAAAATGGATTTAAAGAAATAGTTTTAACTGGTATACACATTTTATCTTATGGCTTTGATTTAAAAACTACAAACCTTACAGATATAATTAAAAAAGTTCACAATGTAGAAGGTATTGAACGTATACGCTTTAGTTCAATAGAACCACTTGTTATAACAGATGAATTTATAGAAGAAATGAAAAAATTACCTAAAGTTTGCGACCACTATCATTTATCTTTACAAAGTGGTTGTAATAATACTTTACAACGTATGAAAAGACAATATACTGCTAAAGAATATGAAGAAGCTTTAACAAAACTTAGAAATGCTTTTCCTAATGTAGCTGTTACAACTGATATGATTGTAGGTTTTCCTGGTGAAACAGAAGAAGATTTCATAGAAAGTTATAATTTTGCTAAAAAAGTAAAAATAACAAAAATACACGCCTTCCCATATTCAGCTAAAAAAGGTACAAAAGCTGCCCTTTTTGAAAATCAATTAACTAATGAAGTTAAAAATAAGCGTAATAAACAAATGATTGAGCTTTCAAATACTCTTAATATTGAATTTTTAGAAAGTATGCTTAATAAAACTATACCTGTATTATTTGAAAGAGAAAAAGAAAAGGGTATATATGAAGGACATACTACAAATTATATAACAGTTTCTGTTAAGAGTAATAAAAATATTATAAATGAAATATTAGATGTAAAACTTACAGAAATAATTAAAGAAGAGAATATGTTAGGTATAATTTGTGAATAATATTTATAATATATAAAAAGGCTATATAAACAAGCCTTTTTATTGTTTTGTTTAAAAAATTTTTACAATTATTTTTTAAAAAGTAATTGCAATAATAGTTAATTTGTATTATTATTATTACAGTAAGTAATGTTCGGATTTATATTTATTCTAGGAGGTGCTTTTATGAGCGACAAAGATTTATCATTAACTCAAAAATTTGATTCTTACCAACCAAACCAAAAAACAAAAGTTGATTTAATGCTTACTGATGTAAAAAATGCTATGTTAGAAAAAGGTTATAATCCTGTTAATCAAATAGTAGGTTACATTTTATCTGGAGACCCTACTTATATTACTAGCCATAAAGGCGCTAGAAGTGTAATTAGTAAAATTGAAAGAAATGAACTTTTAGAAGAAATTGTTAAAAGCTATTTAAACAGCTTATAAACTAGGAGAAAAAAAGTGAGAATATTAGGACTAGATTTTGGACAAAAAACTATTGGGGTTGCTATAAGTGACCCTTTTGGTTGGACTGCTCAAGGTGTAGAAATTATACATCGTGATAAAGAAGAAAGCATTAATAAAAGTGTTGAAAGAATCGGAGAAATTATTAAACAATATGGTGTTGAAAAAATAGTTTTAGGATATCCTAAAAATATGAATAACACAATTGGTGAAAGATGCGAAAAAACAGAAGCTTTCAAAAAAAAATTAGAAAAAACTTTTAATAATATTGAAGTTATACTTTGGGATGAAAGACTTAGTACAGTTGGTGCTGAAAGAAGTCTTTTAGAAGCAGACTTAAGCCGTAAAAAACGTAAAGATGTTATTGATAAAATGGCTGCTGTTTTTATTTTACAAGGTTATTTAGATTGTAATAGTAAAAAATTATAGAAAGGATAAAATATGCAAGAAGAATTTGATAATATATTAGATGATATGGAAGATACTTATGATGTTATTTCAATTGTATCTGACGATGGTGATGTTATAGACTGTTTTGTTATAGATGGTGTTGTAGATAATAAAATACAATACTTATTAGTTGTTGCTTGTGATGACTTTGACAAGGAAGAAGCAGAAGCATTTATTTTAAAACAAGTTGGAGAAGATGGAGAAGAAGCTATTTATATACCTGTTGAAGATAATAACGAATATAACAAAGTATTAATACTTTTACAAGAAAATGAAACTGATTATGAAATGGAATTTTAATTAATTTTATTATATATAGAACTTACTTACAATTTTATATTAAAATAAATGGAGGTGTAAATTTGGCTGGAAAAAATGCAAAATTAAAAGTTATCCCTCTTGGTGGTCTACAAGAAATAGGGAAAAATATAACAGCTTTTGAAATTAATGATGAAATAATAGTTGTAGATTGTGGTCTTGCTTTTCCAGAAGATGATATGCTAGGTATAGATTTAGTTATACCTGATTTTTCATATCTTATAAAAAATAGAGAAAAAGTAAAAGGAGTTGTTTTAACTCATGGACATGAAGACCATATAGGAGCATTACCATACTTTTTAAAAGAACTTAATGTACCTATATATAGTACTAAACTTACAATTGGTTTAGTAGAAAATAAATTAAAAGAACACAATATACTAAATAAAGTAAATAGAGTATGTGTATCGGCTGGTGATACTATAAAATTAGGAAATAGTTTTAAAGTAGAATTTATAGCAACAACACATAGTATAGCAGATTCTTGTGCTTTAGCTATATTCACTCCTGTCGGTGCTATTGTTCACTCTGGTGACTTTAAAATAGACTATACACCTATACAAGGTGAATCTATAGACTTACAAAGATTTGCTCAAATAGGTAAAAAAGGCGTTTTACTTTTTATGTGCGAAAGCACTAATGTAGAGTTAAAAGGATTTACAATGAGTGAAAGAAGTGTTGGTGTAATATTTGATGAAATATTTGCTGAATCTTTAGACCAACGTATAATGGTTGCTACATTCTCTTCTAATATACATCGTATACAACAAGCTATAAATTGTGCTATTAAATATAAAAGGAAAGTAGCTATAATAGGACGTAGTATGAATAATGTTGTAAAAACAGCTATTGAACTTGGTTATTTAGATGCACCTAAAAAAATATTTATAGATGCAAGTACAATAAAAAATTATACAGATGATAAACTTGTTATAATTATGACTGGTAGTCAAGGTGAAACTATGTCTGCTTTATCAAGAATATCACAAAATGACCATAAACTTGTTGAAATTAAACCAAGAGATAAAGTAATTATCAGTGCTTCACCTATTCCAGGAAATGAAAAAAATGTATATCGTGTTATAAATGAACTTCTAAAAAAAGGTGCTGATGTCATATATGATGGCTTAAAAGAAGTACATGTTTCAGGACACGCAAGACAAGAAGAAATAAAAGTTTTACACGCACTTATAAAACCTAAATATTTTATGCCTATTCATGGAGAATATAAACATTTAAAATCACATAGTAAATTAGCTGTTGAGCTTGGTATGGATAAGAAAAATGTATTTGTATTAGAAAATGGCGAAATATTAGAGGTTGAACGTAACAATGCTAAAATAATTGGCTCTGTTGCAGCTGGTCAAGTTTTAGTTGATGGTCTTGGAGTTGGAGATGTTGGAAATATTGTATTAAGGGATAGAAAACACCTATCACAAGATGGTTTAATGATAGTTGTTGTATCTATGGATAAAGCAGAAGGAACACTACTTTCTGGACCAGATATTATTTCCCGTGGATTTGTTTATGTTAGAGAATCTGAATATTTAATATCAGATGCTAAAAATGTTGTAAGAGAAGCACTTTTAACTTGTGAAGGTAAACAAATAGGTGAATGGGCTTATATAAAAACATTAATAAAAGAAACATTAAGAGATTTCTTATGGCAAAAAACAAAAAGAAGTCCTATGATTTTACCAATAATAATGGAAATATAAAAAACGTAGACTTTGTCTACGTTTTTTATATGCATAATATTGTATAATTAACTTATCTAATCTTAATATATAATTGTTAACCTACTAACTATAATATAAAATTGTTTATATATATAATTAAAACAAAAAAATAACAACATATTAGTCTAACAATTAAGATTAATTTTTTATTTACTATAAGTATAATATATAAATTATATATTGTAAATGATTAAATTAATTTTATCTTTTTTTAGCTCGTTCAACTTTAACACTAACTTTTTTAATTTTTTTACCTTTCATACCTTTTAAAATATCTTTAACATATTTTTTAGGTACATCTAAAAAAGTATAATCGTCATATATATCAATATCACCAATAGATTTACCAGGGATACCACATTCACCAGCAATAGCTCCTACTATATCTTTAGCATGCACTCTTTTTTTACTACCAACATTAATAAAAAGTCTTACTAATTTTTCATTGTTATCTTCTAAATCATCTTCAAAATCAATATATTCTGTATTTTCATCATATAAATTCATTTTTAAAAGTGCTGCCGATATGTCAACGGCAGATATATCTTCATTAATAATATTTTCTACAATATTTATATATTTAGTAAGACGACCTTCTTCAATAACACTTTTTACTTTTTCTATAAAATTATTAGTTTTAGCTTCTTCAATATCTGTTAATGAAGGTAATTTACCAAGTTTAACTTTAGCTTTAGTATATTTCATAATATCCCTAAGTTTATAAATTTCTCTACCTACAACAAAACTAAAAGCTTTACCAGAACGCCCTGCCCTACCTGTTCTACCTATTCTATGCACATAATATTCTTCATCTTGAGGTAAATCATAGTTAATAACCATATCAACATCATCAACATCTATACCACGAGCAGCAACATCAGTAGCTACTAAAATTTCAATAGTACGATTTCTAAATTTTTTCATAACTATATCACGCTGAATTTGTTTTAAATCACCATGTAAACCTTCGGCAAAATAGCCTCTACCTTGTAAATGTTCAACAAGTTCATCAACTCTTTTTTTAGTATTACAAAAAATAACAACTAATTCTGGTGAATACATATCCATAAGCCTAGAAGTAGCTTCAACTTTAGTTTTTTCTTTAATTTCAAAATAAATTTGCTCAATATTAGGAACAGTAAGTTCTTTTCTAGCAACTTTAATAACTTCAGGTTTTACAAGGTATTTATCAGTAAGCTCCATAATTTCAGGTGCCATAGTAGCAGAAAAAAGAACAGTTTGTCTATCTTCTGGTATTTTATCTAAAATAGTTTCAATGTCTTCTCTAAAGCCCATATCTAACATTTCATCAGCTTCATCTAAAACAACCATTTTAACGGTTTCCATTTTGAGAGTACGTCTTTTCATATGGTCCATAACACGACCAGGAGTACCAACCACTATTTGAACACCCTTTTTTAGAGCACTTATTTGACGCTCAATAGGCTGTCCACCATAAACTGGTAAAACTTTTATTTCTTCTTTATACTTTAAAAATTTTCTAAATTCTTCACATATCTGAATAGCTAATTCTCTAGTAGGCGATAATATAACTGCTTGCAATTTTTTGTTATTTACATCTATCATGTCAATACAAGGTAAACCAAAGGCAGCTGTTTTACCTGTACCTGTTTGTGATTGACCTATAATGTCTTTTCCGTCTAAAATTTTAGTTATAGCTTTAGACTGTATAGGAGTAGCCTCCTCAAAGCCCATATCTTTAACAGCTCTTACTAATTGATTTGATATTTGTAATTCTTCAAATTTTAAATTTGTCATAATCCGTTCCTTTCATAAAAAATTTTACACATTTGTTTAGTATACCACTAATTAAACAAAAAAACAATATTTTATTGCATATTTAATTATTATACTTGCAAATATAATATAAAATTGATATAATATATTTTGAAAATTAAGCACTGTATCTTTTTATAAGAATAGTAGCAAGGAGGAATTTATATTGATAAGAGTAGCATTATTTAGTGCTATAATATTTATTTTAGGTACAACACCTTTTGGTTTTATACCTTTAGGAGTATTTAAAATAGTATTAGTACATATACCAGTAATTATAGGGTCAATAGTATTAGGTCCTAAAAAAGGTGCATTTTTAGGTTTTACATTTGGTTTAACTAGCTTTATATCAGCACACTTACAACCAAATGTAACTTCTTATTTCTTTTCACCTATAATAAGTGGTAACTTATTTAGCCTTATAGTATGTTTTGTCCCTAGAATATTAGTAGGTATAGTGCCTTATTATGTTTATAAACTACTTACAAAATATATAAATATAAATACATCTTTAATAGTAAGTGGTTTACTTGGTTCACTAACAAATACTATACTAGTTTTAAGTTTTATTTATATATTTTTTGCAGAAAAATATGCAGAAGTATTAAATACAACATTAGAAAATTTAATAGCAGTTATATTTGCAAGTGTAGGAATAAATGCATTAATAGAGGCAATAGCATCTACAATATTAACATTAACAATATGTAAGGCTTTATTTAAAATATTAAAATAAAATACATTTATAAAGGAGAAAAAAATGTTACTAGCAATTGATATAGGAAATACAAATATAGTACTAGGTGGAATAGATAAAGAAAAAATACATTTTATAGCAAGATTATATACAGAAAAAAGACTTTCTTTTGACCAATACACAATACAAATAAAAAATATGTTAGATATATATAATGTAAATATAGAAGAAATAAATGATTGTATTATATCTTCTGTTGTACCTCCAGTATTAGATGCAATTGTTAAAGCAGTAAAAACAATAATAAAAAAAGAACCTCTGATAGTAGGACCTGGTATAAAAACAGGTTTAAATATATTAATGGACAACCCAGCTCAATTAGGAAGTGATTTAGTAGTAAATAGTGTCGCTTGTTTAAATCAGTTTAAACCACCACTAATAATAATAGATATGGGAACAGCTACAACTATATCTGTTATAGATAAAAATAAAAATTATATAGGTGGTTGTATAATACCAGGAATAAAAATATCTTTAAATGCATTATCTAATATGGCAGCACAATTACCACATATAAGTTTAGATGAACCTAAAAGCACTTTTGGAACAAATACTATAGATTGTATGAAAAGTGGTATTGTATTTGGTAGTGCCTCTATGATAGATGGAATGATTGAACGTATAGAAGAAGATTTAGGCTCAAAAACTACTGTTGTAGCTACAGGAGGTATAGCAAATCACATAATACCATTTTGCAAAAAAGACATTATATATGATGATGATTTACTTTTAAAAGGACTTTTTGTTATATATAATAAAAATCAAAAAAATATTGGATATTAGTACCCTTTATATATTAAAATTTTTTGGGCATCTGCTAGTCTTGTTACTAAAACTGAAATAGCTAAAATTATATGACGCTTTACCAATTGCTAAATAGCATTATCAGCAATTTAATTAAAAACTTAAATGTAAGATTAAAATAAAATTTAAATGTACTTTATTCTTTTTAAATCAATTTTTCATAAAAAAGAGGCATAAAGCCTCTTTTTTATTATATAAAATCTATATTTGGTTCTATATCGTTAGATGCTTCAAAATGACAATTTTTTGATGAAAAATATACACAATGTGCACAATTTGCCGTTAATGGTTTATTATACATTGCATCTGCTGATGTTATAGCCTTAAAACTTGGACAATTTTTTAAGTTCTTTCTTTTCAAAATATCAACCCCTTAAAATATTTTTAGTAATATTATAACCTAAATAGTTTATATTATACTATTATAGAAATATTGTGTAATATAGAATATATTATACATTCTTTTACTTTTTTACCACTTGATTGTTCTAATGCTCTTTTATATAGTTCTAATTGGGCTTTATACCTATTTAATAAAGCATTCCTACTCTTTGTCTTATCTGTTTTGTAATCAACTAATACTAGCCCATCTTCTTCTTCAAAATATAAATCTATAACACCACTAACTAATATACTATTATCTAAATTTTTTAGTTCTTCATCTGCATATATTTCATTTGCCTTAACACCTATTGTAAATGCTGTTTCCCTCTTTATAAATTTTGCTTTATTTACCCTTTTTACTAATCTTGTATTTAAAAATCCTAATATTATATTTATATCTATTACTTCTATTTCTTTATCACTTATGATATTTTTTAATCTTAAATTATTTATAAGTGTATTTAGTTGTTTTTCATCTTTTATATTAAAGTCTATTTTCTCTAATATTTTATGATATATTGTCCCTATTTCCATTGGTGCTAATTCTTCTTGGGCTAATGTATAAAATTTTGGTAATGTAAAATCTGTATTTTCATATGGTTTTAAATAGTCCAAAAATTTTGTTTGATATATCCTTTTTATTTCTGATACTGATAAAGTTGATGTTAGGCCTTGTGCTATCATATTTGGATATTTCCAATTTAAGTTTCTATAAATATACTGTTTATTACTACTATAGTCTTTTGTTTTATCTAAATTAAACAAACTATAAAACATTTCCGATTTACTATTAGAAACTTTCTCTTTTATACTAATATCTACCTTACTATTTAATATATCTTCATAAGTTGTAATATTAACTTTCCAAATATTACTTTTATCAAAATTACTTAAAATTGAATATATCCAAGTCAAATAGTTATTTGCTATCCCAACTTTTAAAACATATCTTGGTAATATTTTATTTATACCTGGTAAAACTAAATTTTTTATTTTGTTGAGTGTTTCTTCAAAATTTTTATTTATACACCCTGTTAAAATTAAATTTTCTTTAGCTCTTGTTAAAGCTACATATAATATTCTCATTTCTTCTGAATAGCTTTCTTCTTTGTTTTTATATGCTATAATATTCTTTTGTATTGTTGATACTCTTTTCCTTGGTTCATATTTTGATGTACTATTAAAAATTGATATACCAAACATATAATCTTCATCAAATAATATAGCTTCTTTATTATCACTAGTATTAAAGTTTTTTGATAAACTTGATAAAAATACAATAGGAAATTCTAGTCCCTTACTTTTATGTATAGTCATAATTTTTACAACATTTTCATTTTTACTTAATATTGAAGCTTTTCCGTCATCACTAACTAATTTAAATTTATTTATATATGTTATAAAATTAAATAATCCGTGTAAATTTGTTTCTTCAAATGCTACTGACTTTTCTAAAAGACTATATAAATTAGCTTGTCTTATATTTCCATTTTCTAAAAGTCCCAAATAATTATAATAATCTGAATCTTCATATATATATGATAAAAGCTCATTTATTGATAAACTTTTTGATAAGTTTTGCCAATTTTGTATTTTATCTAAAAATTTTATACATTTTTCTTTTAATATGTTATTATTACTATCTTTTATAAAATTCATTAAATTATAATAAAATATTTTTTCATTTGATAGTAATTTTATTTCTAGTAGCTCATTTGATGTAAAATTAAATATAGGTGAATACATTGTTCCTATTAATGCATAATCTTGTAAAGGATTTACTAGTATATTTAATATATTTATTATTGTTCTTATTTCTGTAAAATCATAAAATCCATCTGTTGTTTCTGTATATACTGGTATATTATTTTGTGATAAAATATTAGAAAAAGTGTCAAAAGTTGCTTTGCTACGCATTAAAATAACTATATCTCTATACTCTATTTTTCTATATAATTTTAAATCTTTATCATATATCATAGTATTATTACTAATTAGTTCATTTATTTTCTTACTAACAAATGTAGCTTCTATTTCATCATTTGCAATATCTGTTATACTATCTTCATCTATATCTTGTAATGCTTTAGAACAGTTAATAATATTTAATTCACATTTATTTAATATATTTTCTTTAGTTTCTGGAAATATGGCTTCATTATAGAGTTTTGAATTTTCATCATAATCAACTTCACCTAATTTACTACTCATTAAATTTTCAAATATTACATTTATACTATCTATTACCGATTTATTGCTTCTAAAGTTTGCATTTAAGTCTATTCTTTTTCCATTTAATTTTCCATTAAAATATCCATTATATTTTTCATTAAATATTGTTGGATTAGCTTGTCTAAACCTATAAATACATTGTTTAATATCCCCTACCATAAATCTATTATTACTGGATATTGACGATAATAACAACTCCTGTATGGAGTTGCTGTCTTGATATTCATCTATTATTACTTCTTCAAAATCATTTTTATATTCATTAGCTATATTTGTTATTTCATTATTTTCAATAAATAAATTTAAACAAAAATGTGAAATATCACTAAAAGTATATATATTTTTTTCTTTCTTTACATTCATAAAATAGCTATCAAATTCTATAATAAGATTACATAATGTATTTATTATAGGATAAACTATTTTTATTTCCTCTATTATTTCTTTTATTGATTTATTGAAAAATTTTTCTACTATTTCTTTTTTTATAAAATCTTTATATGTATCCCTTAAAGATTTTATTATTTCTTTTAAATCTGGATTATCTTTTAAAAAGCTAGGCTTCCATCTTGCATATTTTAAATTATATATACAATTTATAAAAGCTTTATAATTTTTATATTTTATATAATTTAGCATAATATGAAAATTTAAAAATTCTTCTGATAAAAACCCCTCTACTGTTGAAATATCATTTCCATTTTTAACAAAATCCAAATCACCTATTGATATAAATTTTATTCTTTCACAAATATTTATTACCTCTTCTAAAATTTCTTCTACATATTTCATTAACTTTTGAAAAATAGCTGAATTAAATAAATCTTCTTCTGTTTCAATTTCAAATTGTTTATAAGCATTTTTTAGCCATTCTTTAGGATATGGTAAATTTTGAGCTTTAAAATATATTTTTAAAAATATATTTTTAAATACATCATCATTAGCACCTTTTGTAAAAGAATCTACTAAATTTATAAATTCTTCTTTATTTTCTTCATAATAAATGTCTAAAAAATTTTGTAAGGTTTCATCTATTAATATATCTAGTTCTCCTTTATCCCCTATTTTAAAATTTGGGTCTATATCTAATGTTTTAAAATGTGTTCTTGATACTTTAGAACAAAAGGCATCTATTGTTGAAATTTGTGCTTTATTTATTCTCACTAATTGTTCTGCTAAAAATATATTTTCATTATCTTTTTCTAATTCTTGATTTATACGTTTTACAATACGTTCTTTCATTTCTTCAGCTGCATCTTTGGTAAATGTAACTACTAATAACTTATCTACATCTATTTTATCATTTATAATTTTGTTTATTATTCTTTCTGCTAAAACTGTTGTTTTACCTGAACCAGCAGCTGCAGAAACAAGTATATTTTTATTACGTTCATTTATTGCTTCTAATTGACTTTTTGTAAATGCCATAATATTAATATCTCCTTAATATTTATACATATTTTTCTATCTCTTGTAATACCTTATCTTTTAAAGATAAATCTATATTTTGTACTTTATTTTTTAAATTTAAAATACTTGTTTTATCATTTTCTTTTGAATATATTTTAGCTAATAGTATATATACTTGACTTATATTTGCTTCTAATCTAACTGCTTCTAATAAAACTTTTTTACAGTCATATATACTATTAAGATTGTAAAGTTCTTCAGCCCATTCATATAAACCCCTAACGTAAGAGTTAAAATGTTCTTCTAATAAAAATATTTGTTCAAAATTGTTTACACCATACATTTCTTTAAGTTCAGTATTAGTTAAATTTGTAGGTATTTTTATCATTTTCAATTCACATTTTCTTTTAACTAATTTTTGTTTTTTTATAATATTTTTATACATAGGTATATTTTCATATTCTTTAAATGGTAAATTTTTAGAAGGTTCAACAAAGTTTAAATTTAGTGTATCAAAATCTTTAGTTATACTATTAGCATTATTTTCTCTTTCTAAAAATTTATCTACAGCTTTATCATAACCATTATCACCTTTTTTTAATAGTATTCTAATTATTGTTACAAATATTAATGCTCCTATAATTGGTGGAATTACATTTGTCATAATAATACTCCTTTATATTTTTAAATAAATCTACATAAAAATTTTAACATATTACAATATTTTTTACAACTATTTTACTTTTATAACTATATTTTAACAACATAAAAAAGACAAAGTACATTTGTACTTTGTCTTATAAAACATTATAATTATTCGATAATAGAAACAACTGCACCAGAACCTACAGTTCTACCACCTTCACGGATAGCAAAACGTAAACCTTCTTCCATAGCGATTGGAGAAATAAGTTCGATAGTCATTTCGATATTATCACCAGGCATACACATTTCTGTACCTTCTGGAAGATTGATAACACCAGTAACGTCAGTTGTTCTGAAATAGAATTGTGGTCTGTAGTTGTTGAAGAATGGTTTATGACGTCCACCTTCATCAGCTTTTAATACGTAAACTTGAGCAGTAAATTTAGTGTGAGGAGTAATTGAGCCTGGTTTACATAAAACTTGACCTCTTTCGATTTCATCTCTTTGAACACCACGAAGAAGTGCACCGATATTGTCACCAGCTTCAGCAGTATCAAGAAGTTTACGGAACATTTCGATACCAGTAACAACTACTTTACGAGATTCTTCACTAAGACCAACGATTTCAACTTCGTCAGAAACGTTAAGAGTACCTCTTTCTACTCTACCAGTAGAAACTGTACCACGACCTGTAATAGAGAATACGTCTTCTACAGGCATAAGGAATGGTTTATCAGAATCTCTTTCTGGGTTAGGGATATATTCGTCGATAACTTCGAATAATTTAATAATGCAATCGCCCCATTCACCAGAAGTATCTTGAAGTGCTTGGTAAGCAGAACCTCTAATAACTGGAGAATCTTCAAAACCTTGTTCAGCTAAAAGGTCTGTAATTTCCATTTCAACTAATTCTAATAATTCTTCATCATCAACCATATCACATTTGTTCATAAATACAACGATTTTAGGAACACCAACTTGGCGAGAAAGAAGGATATGTTCTCTAGTTTGAGCCATAGGACCATCTGTAGCAGCAACAACAAGGATAGCACCATCCATTTGAGCAGCACCAGTAATCATATTTTTAACGTAGTCAGCATGTCCTGGACAGTCAACGTGAGCGTAGTGTCTGTTAGGAGTTTCATATTCTACGTGAGTAGTAGAGATAGTGATACCTCTTTCTTTTTCTTCTGGAGCTTTGTCGATTTTATCAAAATCAACAGCACTACCTAATTGATATCTATCTGCTAAAGTTTTAGTAATAGCAGCTGTTAAAGTAGTTTTACCGTGGTCAACGTGACCAATAGTACCGATATTAACGTGTGGTTTAGTTCTTTCAAATTTTGCCTTAGCCATTAAAATTTTCCTCCTTAATAGAAAATATAAATTTATAATGTTTATATTTATTATAGTTAATATTTGTAAAAAATGCAAGTATTAATTGCATTTTTTACAAATATTTTTACTAATTTTACATATTTAAAAATATTAATATAATAATTATTCTTGACTTCTACCAGCAGCAACTTTTTCTTGAATACTTTTTGGTACAGCTTCATAGTGGTGCACTTCCATAGTGTAAGTACCACGACCTTGAGTTTTAGAACGAAGGTCAGTAGAGTAACCAAACATTTCTGCAAGAGGTACAAAACCGTGAACAACTTGCATACCATTTAATGGTTCCATACCTTCAATTCTACCACGACGGCTATTCATATCACCAATAACCTCACCAGTATAATCTTCAGGTACAGTAACGTCTACTTTCATAATAGGCTCAAGTAAAGCTGGGTCAGATTTTTTCATAGCATCTTTAAATGCCATAGAACCTGCAATTTTGAATGCCATTTCAGATGAGTCTACCTCATGGTAAGAACCATCATAACATACAGCTCTTAAGCCAACAACTGGATATCCACCAATGATACCAGATTGCATAGCTTCTTGGATACCTTTATCAACAGCTGGAATGTATTCTTTAGGAATAGCACCACCAACAATTTCATTAACGAATTCATAAGTTTTACCTTCATTAGCATCCATAACTTCAAATCTGATTTTACAGTGACCATATTGACCTTTACCACCAGATTGTCTAGCATATTTACTTTCAACATCAACATCTTTTCTAAATGCTTCACGATAAGCAACTTGAGGAGCACCAACGTTAGCTTCTACTTTAAACTCTCTTAAAAGACGATCAACGATAATTTCAAGGTGAAGCTCACCCATACCAGCAATAATAGTATCACCAGTTTCTTGGTTAGTATAAGTTTTGAAAGTTGGGTCTTCTTCTGCAAGTTTAGCAAGAGCTATACCCATTTTATCTCTACCTTCTTTAGTTTTAGGTTCGATAGCAACAGATATAACAGGCTCTGGGAAGTTCATAGATTCAAGTATAACTTCATGGTTTTCATCACAAAGAGTATCACCAGTAGTAGTAAGTTTTAAACCTACTGCTGCAGCAATATCACCAGCATAAACTTTATCTATTTCTTCACGAGAGTTAGCGTGCATTTGAAGAATACGTCCAATACGTTCTTTTTTACCTTTTACAGAGTTATAAACGTAAGAACCAGATTCTAATACACCAGAGTAAACTCTAAAGAATGCAAGTTTACCAACGAATGGGTCATTCATAATTTTGAATGCTAAAGCTGCGAAAGGTTCATCATCAGAAGAAATTCTTTCAATTTCATTTTCTTCATCACCTGGAATATGACCTTTAATAGCAGGTATATCTGTAGGAGCTGGCATATATTCTAATACACCATCAAGAAGTTTTTGAACACCTTTATTTCTGTAAGCAGAACCACAGAAAACAGGAACAGCTTTACAAGCTATACAAGCTTCACGAAGACCTTTTTTAAGTTCTTCCATAGTGAAAGCTTCTTCGCCTTCTTCAAAATATTTATCCATAAGCTCATCTGATGTTTCAGCAATAGATTCAATCATTTGAGTTCTGTATTCATTAGCTTTATCAACCATATCTGCAGGGATATCTTCTACAGAAATGTCAGTACCTTGTTTGTCTTTGTAGATATAAGCTTTCATTTCCATAAGGTCAATAATACCTACAAAGTCATCTTCTGCTCCAATAGGAAGTTGTACAGGAACAGCATTAGCTTTAAGTCTGTCTTTAATCATAGAAACAACGTTATAGAAGTCTGCACCCATAATGTCCATTTTGTTTACAAACGCCATACGAGGTACGTTGTATCTATCTGCTTGTCTCCAAACAGTTTCAGATTGAGGTTCAACCCCACCTTTAGCACAGAATACACCAACAGAACCGTCAAGAACACGAAGAGAACGTTCTACCTCAACAGTAAAGTCAACGTGTCCTGGTGTATCTATGATATTGATACGGTGCATAGGACCATTACCAATGCTCCATTTAGTAGTTGTAGCAGCAGAAGTAATAGTGATACCTCTTTCTTGCTCTTGTTCCATCCAGTCCATAGTAGCAGTACCTTCGTGAGTATCGCCTATTTTATAATTACGACCAGTATAGAATAAGATACGCTCAGTAAGAGTAGTTTTACCAGCATCAATGTGGGCCATAATCCCAATATTTCTTGTTAATTCAAGTGGGCATGCTCTAGACACACTTAATTCCTCCTTTTGTAAAATTTATATATATAAACTAAAAATTTTTTAACTTTATTTTTAAGAAACTTGTAATTTTAAACAAGTTAAAGTTACCATTTGTAATGTGAGAAAGCTTTGTTTGCTTCTGCCATTTTGTGAGTTTCTTCTTTTTTCTTAATAGCACCACCAGTATTATTGATAGCATCCATTATTTCACCAGCAAGACGAGCTTCCATAGTTTTCTCGCCTCTTTTTCTACTATACATAGTTAACCAACGAAGACCTAAAGTTTGTCTTCTTTCTGGTCTAATTTCAATAGGTACTTGATAAGTAGCACCACCTACACGGCGAGCTTTAACTTCAAGAACAGGCATAATATTGTTAAGAGCTTGCTCAAAACCTTCTAAACCAGAATTACCAGTTTTTTCTTCAACGATAGCAAATGCACCATAAACTATTTTTTGAGCAATACCTTTTTTTCCATCAAGCATAATAGAATTTATAAGTTTAGTAACTACTTTACTTTTATACATTGGATCTGGTAGTACTTCTCTTTTCGAAACATGACCTTTACGTGGCACGATTCTTCCCTCCTTAATCAATTATATTATTAATTCAACGGTACTTGACACTTTAAAAGTGCCATTTCATGCCTATGCACAACCAAATACCATAAACAGAGTATTTAAAGTACACGGCATTTTAAAAATATTAAAATACTTGCTAAAATTATTTTTTAGCTTTAGCTTTTTTAGCACCATATTTAGAACGAGCTTGCTTTCTATCAGCAACCCCAGCAGTATCAAGTGTACCTCTAATGATGTGATAACGAACACCAGGTACGTCTTTTACTCTACCACCTCTAATAAGAACAACGCTATGCTCTTGTAAATTGTGTCCTTCACCTGGAATGTAAGCTGTAACCTCTATACCATTAGAAAGTCTAACCCTAGCGATTTTTCTAAGAGCTGAGTTAGGTTTTTTAGGTGTAGCAGTTTTAACAGATGTACAAACTCCTCTTTTTTGTGGAGAACTCATGTTAGTTTGCTTTTTTCTAAGAGAGTTTAACCCTTTTTGTAAAGCAGGAGCAGTAGATTTTTCAATTTTAGTTTGTCTACCTTTTCTAACTAACTGATTAAATGTTGGCATTAATTGCACCTCCCTGTAAGATTTAAATACTTCTGTGTTTGTAAGTAGTTATAATACATAAACACATCTATAGATTTTATCACTAAATGGTAAAAAAGTCAATAAGTTATAGAAAATATTTTAAATAATTTTTCCAAAATTTAAAATTTTAAAATTTCTAAAGTTTTAAGTTAATATAATTAAAAGAAAAAATATTTATTTTAGTACAATTTAAAAAAGTAAAATTAAAATAACCATTTCTTTATTATATTAAAAATATATTTTATTACTAAAAGTTATAAATTATAAAATACTATTATATTTATTTAATATTAAGGTAAATTATACATATTATTTTTATCTATTAAAATTTCAGTATAACTTTTTAAGTTAAAAAGTTTTTCTAAAAAATTATTTGTATCAACTTCTAAACATAAATCTTCTAAACATAAATCACAAATTATATTTTCATATATTTTTTCTTTTTTCTTTTATTCAAAAATATAGACCCTTCCCTTAAAATATTTATCATAAGATTATATTAATATTAAATATAAAATTTGTAAATATTTTTAACTTTTTAGTAGATATTTTTTAAAAAATATGTTATAATAACTATAAATATACTTTAATTAGGAGGTTTTATTATGAATTTAAAAGGAACAAAAACAGAACAAAATTTATTAAAAGCATTTGCTGGAGAGTCTATGGCAAGAAATAAATATACTTATTATGCAAGTAAAGCAAAAAAAGAAGGCTACGAACAAATTGCTAATTTATTTTTAGAAACTGCAAACAATGAAAAAGAACACGCAAAAATTTGGTTTAAACTTCTTCATGATGGTATGCCTAATACAATAGAAAATCTTAAAGATGCTGCTAATGGTGAAAACTATCAATGGACAGATATGTATAGCCAAATGGCTAAAGATGCTAAAGAAGAAGGTTTTGACCATATTGCAAAACTTTTTGAAGAAGTAGGTAAAATTGAAAAAGAGCATGAAGAAAGATATTTAGCATTATTAAAAAATATTGAAGAAAATAAAGTTTTTGAAAAAGATGAAGAAGTAGTATGGCAATGTGCTAACTGTGGACATATTCATAAAGGTAAAAATGCACCAGAAGTTTGTCCTGTATGTTCACACCCTCAAGCATATTTCCAAGTATTAGCTAAAAATTATTAATTTTTATAAAAGGTTGTAGATTTTTCTACAACCTTTCATAAAAATATATTATAATATTCTACTATTTTTATATTCACCAGTTTCATTAAATTCTACCCATTCACAAATATTTTCAGCGTGGTCACCTATTCTTTCAAAATATTTAGCTATCATAAGGAAATCTATACACATATCTGATAAGTCATTAGATTTTTTTATAATTTCAATAACTTCAGATTTAACTTTTGTGAATAAATTATCTACTTCATCATCTATTTCAATAATTTTTTTAGTAAGCTCTGTATCACCTTTAACGAAAGCCTCTATTGAACCTTTAACCATTCTTTTAGCAAGAGAAGCCATTTCTGGAATATGTTCAACTATTTCAAAAACATGGTCACCATCTATTTTTAAAATAATACTTGCTATATCTGAAGCATGGTCACCTATTCTTTCCATATCTGTAACCATTTTTAAAGCTGTAGAAACAATTCTTAAATCTTTAGCAACTGGCTGTTGACGTAAAATTAGAGAAAGGCAATGACTTTCTATAGATTTTTCCATATTATCAACTTCACTATCTTTTCTAATTATTTCTTTAGCTAATTCTTTATCTTGATTTTTAAATGCAATTATTACATTTTCAATAGCTTCTTCTATTAAAGCCCCCATTTTTATAAGCTCAACATTTAATTTTTCTATTTCATTTTGAAATCCAAGTCTACCAGACATTTTAACCCCTCCTAAAATATGTAATTAAAAATATTATCCAAATCTACCTGTAATATAATCTTCTGTTCTTTTATCTTTTGGTCTTGAGAATATATCATCTGTTGTTCCCATTTCAACCATTTCCCCAACTAAGAAAAATGAAGTATAATCTGATATTCTAGCTGCTTGTTGCATATTGTGAGTAACTGTAACAACAGTATAATCTTTTTTAAGTTCTACCATAAGTTCTTCAATTTTTATTGTAGAAATAGGGTCTAAAGCTGAAGTTGGTTCGTCCATAAGTAAAACTTCTGGTTTAACGGCTAATGCTCTTGCTATACAAAGTCTTTGTTGTTGTCCCCCAGAAAGCCCTAAAGCTGATTTTTTTAATCTATCTTTAACTTCATCAAAAATAGCTGCTCCTTTTAAGCTAGTTTCTACTATTTCATCTAAAACTGATTTAGATTTTATACCATGTATTCTAGGTCCATAAGCAATATTATCATATATACTCATAGGGAAAGGATTAGGCTGTTGAAAAACCATACCAATTTTTTTTCTAAGTAATGTAGTATCAACTTTAGGCGAATAAATATCTTCACCATCTAATAATATTTTACCATCTATTTTAACATTTTCTACAAGGTCATTCATTCTATTAAGAGTTTTTAAAAATGTAGATTTACCACAACCAGAAGGACCTATAAAAGCTGTTATTTTACCCTGTGTTATATTCATATTTATATTTTTAAGTGCATGATGTGCACCATAATATAAATTTAAATTTTCAACAGAAATCTTAGTATTATTTTCCATTTTTATTCCTCTTTCATTAATTATTTTTTACTACTTTTTAAAATAAGTTTTGTAAGAATATTAAGTAAGAATACTAAACATAGTAAAACAAAACCAATACCAAAAGCATTATCATATTCTGCTTTAGACATACTGAGGTACATTTGTATTGTTAAAGTACCACCAGAATTAAAAATATGTGTAAATAAATTTTTAGGTAGAAGATAAACACTACCTGCTGTAAATAGTAATGCTGCAGATTCACCTATTATTCTACCCATAGCAAGTATAGTACCAGTAACTATACCAGGTGCAGCACTAGGTAAAATAATAGTTCTAATCATATACCATTTTGTACTTCCCATACCTATTGCACCATCTCTATATCCTTTAGGTACAGTTCTTAAAGATTCTGTTGTTGTTCTTATTATTACTGGTAAAATCATTATAGTAAGTGTTAAACTACCACATAATATAGAAAACTTAAGATTTAAAGTTACGCCAAAAAATACCATACCAAAAAGTCCATATATTATAGATGGTATACCTGCTAATGTTTCTGTAGTAAATTCTATGATATGAACAAATTTCTTATTTTTAGCATATTCATTTAAATATATTGCTGCACCTATACCTATAGGTAAGGCTATTAATAGTGTTATAACTATAATATAAAGTGTATTAACTATATTACCTAATATACCAAATGTTTCATTAATAGTTGAAGGTACTGTTGATAAAAATTGCCAATTTACTTTTGATATACCTCTATATGTAACATATCCTATAATAGTTAACAATAAAAATACAGTTGTTAACATTGATAAGTAAATTAATACTAGTAAAATATTATCTATAGGTCTAGACTTTTTATTATATATACTATTTTCCATTATCTTTGTCCCCCTTTTTTAATATTCTACTTATAACAATATTTATAACCATAATAAATATAAATAAAACTAACCCAATTGTAAATAATGCTTGTCTATGTATACCACTAGAATAAGACATTTCTGAAACTATACCAGTTGTTAGAAATCTTACTGAATTAAATGGTAATGGTAAATTAACAGAATTACCAGAAACTAATACAATTGCCATCGCTTCACCTATTGCTCTACCAATACCTAAAACAACTGCTGTTATTATACCAGACTTTGCTACAGGTATACAAACTTTAAATATAGTTTGTACATATGTTGCGCCAAGTGCTAAAGATGCTTGTTTTAAATTAACTGGTACTGCTTTTAAAGCTGTTTCACTAACATTTATAACTGTTGGTAAAATCATTATTGCTAAAACTAAAATAGCAGCTAAAAGGTTCGCTCCACCAGTAAATTGATGATTAGGGTCATTTTTAAATAAAAATATTTCTAGTTTATACATTAATGGATTTATTATTAAAAGTCCAAATAAACCATATATTATAGATGGTATACCTGCTAAAAGCTCAACACAAGGTTTTATAAATACATATACTTTTTTATTAGCTATTTCAGATAAAAATACTGCTGTTAATATACCAATAGGAACTCCTATAAGTATAGAAAAAAACGTACCTATAATAGAGGTTAATATAATATATGCTATACCAAATGAAGGATTATCTCCTGTTGGTTGCCAAACAGAGTTAAAAAGCATATCTTTTATACCTATTTTAAATAGTGCTGGTGTACCAGATACTAACATATAAATAGTTATAGCAAAAACTGCTATAATCGCTGATAATGAGCATATAAAAAATATAACATACATTACTGTTTCTATAATAGATTTACTTTTATTTTGAGAAAAAATGCTATTCTCTTGTTTACTACTCATAACATTATTCCTTTCTTAACACTTATAGAGAATAGAATACTAAACGTTTTCTATTCTCTAATTTTTAATTTATTCTAAATTAATTAAACCAACTTTTTCTATAAGATCTTTACCTTCTTCACTACTTAAAAAGTTGAATACTTCTTGTACTTCTGGTCTTTGTTCAGAAATTTCACCTTTTGTAGCCATAACAAATGGTCTTGAAAGTGTATAACTACCACCTGCAATATTTTCTGCATTTGGTTCTATACCATTTATTTTTAGTGGTTTTACTGTTGAATTGTGTAAAACATCTAAAGATACATAACCTATTGCTCCAGGTGTTGATTCTACTTTACCTACTACTGCACCTGTTGAATCTATTTCTTGAGAATATTTACATTGGTCTTTTAAATCAATAATTTCTTCAAAAGCTCCTCTTGTACCAGAACCAGCTTCTCTACCTATAACAACTATCCCCATATCTTGTCCACCAACTTGGCTCCAATTAGTTATAGTACCATTATAAATATCTTTTAATTGTTGTATTGTTAAATCTTCTACTGTATTTTGTGCATCTACTATAATACCTATACCATCTAATGCAACTATATTTTCTACTATACCTTTACTTTTTTCTTCTTCTTTTAATGCTCTTGAAGAATTACCAATATCTACTGTACCATTAGCAACTGCTTCTATACCAGCACTTGACCCTGTGAATTGTGGTGTTATTATAACATTAGG
>CALWDX010000036.1 GCA_944376805.1 uncultured Clostridia bacterium | reverse complement strand
ACAATAATTTAGATGAAGAAATTAAATTACCTAAAAGTAATGATGAAATTTATAGATTGAGTAAATCTTTTAATGATATGTTAGATAGAATAAAAAGTTCTTTTGAAATGGAAAAAAATTTTTCTGCTAGTGCATCACACGAATTAAAAACACCATTAGCTATAATGAAATCTTCCATACAAGTTTTAAAACTTAGTGATAAACCTACTATTGAAGAATATGAAGAAAATATTGAAATTATGGAAGAAAATATTGAAAAACTTATAGATATAGTTAATAATTTATTATTATTGACTTCTAATAACATAGGATTAGTTGAAAAAATTGATATTAAAGAAATTATAGATAAGATTATATTAAATTATAATAATGAATTAGAAAATAAAAATATTAAAGTTATTAATAATATAGAAAGTTGTACTATAAATAACAATAAATCACTTATAAATTGTGTTTTTGAAAATATTATAAATAATGCTATAAAATATAATAAAAATAATGGTCAAATTTCTATAAATTTAGAAAAAGAAAAAAATAACTTTAAATTTATTATAGAAGATACTGGTATAGGTATATCTGAAAATAACATAAATAATATATTTGAACCATTTTTTAGAGAAGACACTTCTAGGTCTAAAGAAATAAAAGGTAATGGTTTAGGTTTATCATTAGTTAAAAATATATTGGAAAAAATAAATGGTAATATTTTAGTAGAAAGTGAAAAACAAAAAGGTACAAAAGTAATACTAACAATATAAAAGACTTCATTTTGAAGTCTTTTTTGTATTAATAAAAATTTCTAAAATCTAACTTTTATCTAACTTTTAATATTTTATAATATTATTGAAATTTAGATTGAAAAGAGGAAGTAACAATGAAAAAAATTTGAAACTTATATTAATATCTACTATTTTAGCAACAAATACTATATTTGCTACTGCTTGTTCTAATAGTAAAGATATTTCAAAAGTAGAAAGTAATAATGAAAAAGGTGGTTATTTAGAAACAGATATAGCTTTACCAGATGAAATAGCTTATGTACAAAATATGTTTTATATAGATAATAATATTAGGTTGATAGCTAAAACTAAAGAAAGTAAATTTAAAAACTTTGTAATGCAACAAGATGGTACATTTGCACAAAAAGAATTATCACAAAGTTTAATTAAAATATTAGAAAGTGATAATATGAACCAAATGGTTATGGATATAGCTTATATTAGTGATAATAATTATGTTGCATTAGTTTCTGACTATGAAAATAATAAAACAATAATGAAAATAATAGAGGGAGAAAATACTAAAGATATTGAATTAGGTAACAATAACTACAATTATTTAAAAATATATAATAATGAAATATTTTTATTAGATATTTCTCAAAATACATCTATTAATAGATATGATTTACAAGGAAATTTATTAAAATCTTATAATGTTGGTACAGGTCAATACACAATAGCTAATAATGAAATAATTTCTTTAAATCCACAAGAAAAATCAATTATTATTTATGATTTAGAAACAGGAGAAGAAAAACAAAGTATATCTAAACCAGATTTAGATTTTAGTTCTAATTTATCAGTAGATGTAAATGGTAATATTTATATTTGTAGCAAAGTTGGTATTGAAAAACTTTTAAAAGACAATGGAACTTTTGAAAAGTTAGTTGATGGAAATATTACTTCTTTAGGTATGCCTACAACTTCTTTTAAAAATTTTGTAGCTATAAATGAAAATGAATATTATAGTTTATTTTATGGAACAGAAGGTATGAATTTAAGCAAATATACTTATGAAGAAGATTATAATAGCAAATTTACAACTAGTTTAAATGTATATATGTTACAAGATAATCCTTTTATAAAACAAGCAATATTTAACTATAAAAAAGCTAATCCAACTGTTAATATAAATATTCAAATAGGATATGATGAACATAATGGAATAACTAAAGAAGATGCTATTAAAAACTTAAATACTGAAATATTGTCTGGAAAAGGTGCTGATATATTTATTTTAGATGGACTTAATATAGATAATTATGTAGAAAAAGGTGCTTTATTAGATATATCTGATTTAGTTATGCCTTTAGTTGATAATGGAGAGTTGTTAGAAAATGTAGTAAATCCTTTTATAAAAGATGGTAAAATTTATGCTATACCTACAAGATTTTCACCTTCAATTATTTTAGGAACTAATGAAATATTAAATAACTATACAGGACTTGATAGTCTTGCTAAATGGCAACAAGAAAATCCAGATAAAATGATGTTTTATCCTACAAAACCTGAAAAACTTATTGAAAAAACTTTTAAAACTAATACTCAAATATTAAATGAAGATGGAACTTTAAATGAAAGTGAATTAAAAAAATATTTAGAAAATATCAAATTATTAAGTAGTGATAAAGATACTGGTGCAAAAATAGAAGATGGATTTGATGAATATATAGCTAATCTGGAATATTTAGCTTATAAAGATACACAAGCAACTTTAGAAGATATAAAAGTAGAAAGTGAATTTGAAAATGCACATATAAGTATAGGAATGAATGGTAATGCTACATATAAAGTTAATAATGAATATTTTACACCTTTAAATATAATTGGTATAAATGCAAAATCTAAAAATATAGATATTGCTAAAGATATTATTAAAACTGCTCTAAATGAAGAAACTCAAAAGTTAAATTTATTATCACAAGATGGATTTACTATTAATAGAAAAGTATTTGATAGTTTTAAACAAATAGAAGAAAAAACAGGTATTATGGCTGCTAAAACAATAATGCTTGTAAATATACACCCAGATAAACGTCTTGATTTTAGAGAAAATCTTTCAGAAGATGAAGATAGAGTTAAATTTTATGAAACAATAGAAAAAGTATCTAAACCTGCAAAAGAAGATACTATATTAATGAATTTTATAATTGAAGAATCGAAAGGATATTTTAAAGGTGAAAAAGATATTGAACAAACAACAAAGGCAATTTTACAAAAAGCCAACACATATCTTTCTGAATAAAAAAATAAATCCTTATTTATTTTATATGTTACCTAGTCTTTTAGGTACTATGATATTTATATTTATACCTTTTTTAGATGTAATTTTTAAATCATTTTTTAATGGTGTTAGTGGTGAATTTGTAGCTTTTAAAAATTATATTAATATTTTTAATAATGAAGCCTTTAAATTAGCTAGTTTTAATACTTTTAAATTTATATGTATTTGTATACCTTTATTAGTAGTTTTATCTTTATTAGTAGCGATTTTATTAAATAATATGACTTTTAAGCAAGAATTTTTTAAAACCACTTTTTTAATACCTATGGCTATACCTGTTGCTTCTGTTGTTTTATTATGGACTGTAATATTTAATGAAAAGGGTGTTATAAATGGTATTTTAAATAAGTTTGCCATAACTGGTACAGACTGGCTAAATAGTGATTTTGCCTTTTGGATTTTAGTTTTTACTTATATATGGCGTAACTTAGGTTATAATATTGTCTTATGGCTTGCAGGGCTTAGCAATATTTCTAAAAGTTTATATGAAGCTGGAAGTGTAGATGGTGCTAATAAAAAACAACTTTTTATATTTATTACTTTACCTAATTTAATGCCTACTATTTTTACTGTTTCTGTTTTATCCCTTTTAAATTCTTTTAAAGTTTTTAGAGAGGCTTATCTTGTAGCTGGAGAATATCCTCATAATAGTATGTATATGTTACAACATACTTTTAACAACTGGTTTAACTCTTTAGATATTGATAAACTTTCATCAGGTGCAACAGTTTTAAGTGTTATAATATTTATTTTAATATTAATGTTACAAAAAAGGCTAGGTAAATAAAATGAAAAATAAAATAGGTAATTTAATTATTATAATTTTATCACTATTTGTTTGGATACCTCTTATTATGATTTTATCAAGTACATTTATGTCAGCTGATGAAATAAAGTCAAGTTTTGGGGCAGTTTTATTAAATAATGAGGGATATGCTACTTGGTCATTATTTCCTAAATATATAAGTTTAAAACCTTTAGTTGAACTTTTATTTGATAGCCCTGAATTTTTTGTTATGTTTTGGAATTCTGTTAAGTTAGTAATACCTATATTATTAGGTCAAGTTTTAATAGCAGTCCCTATGGCTTGGGGACTTGCTAATTTTAATGGTAAATTAAAAAAATTAATATTTATTATTTATATGTTATTAATGGTTATGCCTTTTCAAGTTTCAATGGTATCTAACTATTTAGTATTAGATAAATTACAATTATTAAATACTAGATTTAGTATAATTTTACCAGCTATTTTTTCTACATTTCCAGTTTTTATATTGTATCAATTTTTTAAAGATATACCTAAAGAAATGATAGAGGCAGGTCAAATAGATGGTGCTAACAATTTTCAAATATTTATTAATATTGCTATACCTATGGGGCGTTCTGGTATTATTTCTATATTAATTTTAAGTTTTTTAGAATATTGGAATTTAATTGAGCAACCTTTAGCATTTTTAAAAGATGCTTCTTTATTTCCATTATCTTTATACATATCTAAAATATCTTATGAAAATATTGGTATAGCTACTGTTTCTGCTTTTATAATGCTTTTACCTTCTCTATTAGTTTTCTTATATGGTCAAAGTTATTTAGAAGATGGCATTAGAGCATCTGGTATGAAAGAATAAATTAAGAAAGGATATAGTTATGAAACAAAATAAAAATATATCTAATGAAGAAAAAAAGCAAAAATTAGCTAAAAAATTATTAATAAACTTTATAGTTATTATGCTTGTTCTTACTATTATATCAAAAACTTTTGCTTCTATAATAACTCCTATTGTTTATGTAGAAAATATTAATAGTGGTACTGTAACTAAAAAAATAACTGCTAATGGTGTTATTAAAGCTGATGATGAAATTAATGTAAACTTTAAAGAACAGTTTTTAGTTGATAAAATAAATTATGGAATAGGTGAAGAAGTAACTGTTAATAGTCCATTAATACAATTTGATAAAACTACTATTGATGAAAATTTAAAAACACTAGAAACAGAGCTTAAAAAATTAGAATTGCAACTTAATAAAATGAATTTAGATAGCAATAATACTACAAAAGATAAATCTGTAGAAGAAGCACAAAAACAGCTTAATACTTTAGAAAGAGATAAAGATATAGCATTAAAAAAAGAAGATGATAAAATAGCTAATGCACAAGAAGATATAATTCAAGCAGAAAATGAATTAAAAGAAAAACAACAAGAACTTTTTACTGCTAAACAAGAATATGAAAAAGCTAAAGAAAAATTAGCTGAAAATAATGAAAAGTTAAAAGAAGATAAAGTTAAAGAGGCTGAAGAAGCTATCGAAAAATTAAAAAAAGAATTAGATAATAAAATTTATGAAAAAAACAAAGCCTTACAAAAAGCAGAAAAAGCTATTAAAGATGCTAGTGGTAATTTAGTTGACCCTATAACTAATGAATATTTAACTGAAAATGAAAAAATATTGAGAAGTGCTGAAATGGAATATGAATTTACTAAAAATGATTATGAAAGAGCTATAAATGATATTAATGAACAAATTAAAAAAGCTACTGATAATTTAGAAGAAATAAAGAATAGTTCTGATGAAGAATTAAATAAAAAAGAGTTAGCAGCAGAAGAAGAAAAAATTAAACAAGCTGAAAATGCTGTAAAACAAGCTGAACAAAATATAAAAGATAAACAAGATTTATTAGAAGATGCTAATTATAATAAAAAAATATCTAGTGAAGATTATGATATAAAAATAGAAGATGCTAATAAAAATATAGAAGATAGTAAAGTTTTAGAAAATGAAAACAAAGCAAAAGCTAATAATGACATTAAAAAACAAAATATTGATAAAGAAATTTTAAAATTAGATATAGATGCTAAAAAAGATAGTATATCAAAAATAAAAAATATTATAAAAAATAATTATTCTATATTATCACCTATAAATGGTATTATATCTAGTATAAATGCTAAAGAAGGTGAAAAATTACAAAGTGAAAATGTAGTTTCTTTAGTCCCTACTAATACTAAATATATTTTTGAAGTATTTTTACCAGAAGATGAAGCTAAAAATATAGAAAAAGAAGATTTAGCTAAAATTGAATTAAATTCTCAAGTTTTAAAAGATGTTTCTATATATAAAATATTAGATTATGTTGGTGAAGAAGATAAAACAGGTAAAGTTATTTCTTTTTTATTAGAAGATGGTAAACCTAATTCTGAAGGTAAAATGGAAATTATAAAAGAAAGTAACAAATATCAAACAGTTGTGCCTAAAGATGCTATTAAAAAAGGAAATAATTCTGAATATGTTTTAGTAGCAAGAGTAAAAGATACTATGCTTGGAAAACAAACTTTAGCTACAAAAGTTGATATAAATAAGTTAGAAGAAGGGGATAGAACAGTAGCTGTTGAAGGTGCTTTTGAACCTAATGATAAAATAATAATTGATAGTAATAAAGAAATTAATGAAAATGATACTGTTCGTATAGGTGAAAAATGAAAAAATTAATATTTATAATACCTCTTTTATTTTATCTTTTTGCTAGCTATAATTTTGAAAAAATAAAACAATTTAATAATATTTTAGATATATCTTTTTTAGAAAATAACCCAGATGAAAATTTACTTGAACTTTATACAGAACAAAACAAAAATATAACAGATATTATAGGTATAAATACAAATGGTTTTGTAGATGTTTTAGAAAAAGATTATAATAGAACTAATGAAGCTAAACTATTAAAAGTTTTTGGAAATCCTGAAAAAATATTTCCGAAAGAAGATATATTATATAAATCTCACTTTGAAAAAAATGGTGCTTATATTAGTGATACTTTAGCTTATAGTCTTTTTAAAAATAATAAAGTAGTAGGTAATAAAGTTTTTATAAATGATGTAGAATATATTATTTGTGGTGTATTTAAAGATAAAATTTCAACTATAATAATAAAAAATGATGAAAAAGATAAGTTTAATAATATAAAAGTATTTTTTAATAAATCTGACAATATTGTTATGAATATGAATAATTTTATTAGGCTTAATAATAGTGGAAATATATATATAAATAATATAAATAATAAAGTTAATATTTTATATTTTTTATTACAATTACCTAAGATATTAATATTAACTATTATATTATTTTATAAAGTTTTTAATTTTAAAGATAAATTTAATATAAAAAATATATTTTATCAAATTTTGGCAATAATTTCCCTTATATTATTTTATTTACTATTAAATATAGATTTAAAAATACCTTTAAATTTTATCCCTAATAAATGGTCGGACTTTGATTTTTATAAAAATTTATTTATAAATTTTTATGAAAATTTCAAAAATTATATTCAAATAGATAAATCTTTAATATACATAAATGTAGATAAAAATATAATTTTAAGTTTAATTTTTATTTTAATTTCTATAATAACTAGTATAGTATATTTTAAAAATAAAGCTAGTAGATTTTGAAGTCTACTAGCTTTATTAAAATATGTTAAATTTAATTTTTATAAGCTGAGTTTATAATATTATAAAGTTCTAAATTTTGTTTTTTTAAATTTATAAGTTTAAAGTCTTTACTAACAAAAGGGTGTTCTGTATACCCTGTATTAATAAGCTCATTATCTTTAAATATTTTATACTCAAATTCTAATTTTACAGGTGTTACATTTTTCAAAAATGTATGTATTGTTAAAATATCTTCATATTGAGCAGGTTTTATATATTTACAATTAAGTTTACTTAAAGGAAATAATATACCTTTTTTTTCTATATCTGAATAAGAAATATTTAAACAAGATTTTATAAAATTTGTTCTTGCTTCTTCATACCATACAGGATAAACAGAATGATGAGCTATGCCCATTTGGTCTGTTTCTTGATATCTAACTTTAATTTGTGTTTCAAAAAACATAAAATCACCCTTTGTTTATATATTTAAAAAGATATTAATTTTTAATATCTTCATTATCATTTAAATTTAATTGATAGTATATTCTATTTACTACTTTTAAAAGAACATACATAACTATACAATGTATAGGTATAACTATTAATTCTTTATATATTCTTGCTGGTAATAAAATTAAAAATCCTTTACCAGAAAATATAGAATACCATAATGTACCTAAAGTTAAGTTTACTATTACACTAATAAGTATTTTACAAATAATAATTCTTAAAACTAATTTTTTAGAACCATATATTTTTTTATATAAAAATGTTCCATAAAAAACTCCACCTAAAATAGCATTAAATGTAAAACCAAAAAAATATGCTCCTTTTGGATTTATAACATGTGTCAAAAAGTCTGTTAAACCTCCTAATGTACCAGCTACAACAGGTCCAAATAAAAACCCTGCAATAGAATTAGCTATAAAAGAAAATGTAATAATAGTAATACCTTCTATCTTTAACGCTTGTGTATTTAATGTTAAAGATATTGCTAATAAAAGACCTGTTATTACAATAGTTTTAGTCTTTTTTAGCTCCATAAAAGAATTTTTTAACAAATTAAACATAAATTACCTCCTAAAAAATGGTTGATAAAATATGCTACAAACATAGATAAGCTATGTTAGCAGCGGGATGCGGAAAATGTATCGCAAGAATAATCTTTTCGTATAATAAGCAACTCCCCGTCTTACTATCACTTAACGCACAAATTCCTACTCTGCATAAAAATTAAATTTACAACATATTATAACATATATTACTATTATTTTACAAGATATATTTTTTATACTATAATAAGATTTGTAAAATAGTGTAGTTTACTAATTTTTTGAAAATTTTAAAATATTAAATAATTTAAAATTAATTAAAACTATTATAAGTAATATTAAAGCAATAAGAAAAAAATAAGGTTATAGAAAAAACTACAACCTTATTTTTTATCATCAAATTCGCTAAAATCGTAAAATCCTTCTGTATGTCTTTTTGTACTTGTTTTTGTATGTTTTTTACTTGGTATAATAATCCAAAATATAATATAGATAGGAATAGGTGAGCCTATAAATACAAAACATAATAATATAAAAAGTATTCTTATAACAGTAGGGTCTACTTTAAAATACTCACCAATACCACCACAAACCCCACCTATCATTTTATCATTTTGAGATAATGTAAGCCTTTTATCCATAAATTTATACTCCCTTCTATTTATATATTTTATATAAAATACCTATTTTGCTAGTTAAAATAATAAAAATATTCAAAATTCAAAGTATATTTTGTTTGAATTTAAAAATAAAGTTTTATAAACATTAATATTTTCAATATATAAAATTAACTAGTATAATGCGTGAAAAATACATTAAATATCACTTATTTGTTGTTATAAATATATATACGAAATAATTATAATAAAAGTTTATTAAAATTACAACTATTTTAAAAAATTTTTTAAAGCACTTTATAAATATTTATGTTATTAATAAAAAATCTAATTTATATTAATATAAATTTAATATTTTATTTATTATTATAGTTGCAATTTATTTATTTTAATGATAAAATTTTTTAATGAGAATTTTCATTTATGTTAAGGAGGTTTAAGAGATAATGAAAAATTTCTTTTCAGATAAGGGATTTTTTAAGAATTTATTCTTATTAATAATACCTATTATATTTCAAGAATTATTAAATTCTTCTGTAAATCTTGTTGATAATTTTATGATAGGTCAATTAGGTGAAGTTGCTATTACTTCAGTTGGACTTGCAAATCAAATATTCTTTGTATTTAACCTTATTTTATTTGGTATAAATAGTGGAGCATCTGTTTTTGTTGGTCAGTTTTTTGGCAAAGGTGATTTTAATGGTATACATAAAGTTATGGGACTTGGTATGTTATTAAGTCTTTTAAACGCAGCTATATTTGTTATTGCTATTATATTTGCCCCAGAGTTTTTAATGTCTTTATATTCTAAAGATACAGCTGTTATAGCTGAAGGTGTAAATTATTTAAAAGTTATATGTCCTGCATATTTTGTTATTGCTTTTATTATGGCTATAAATGCTGCTTTAAAAGCTATTAGAAAAACTCATTTTCCTATGATTACTACTTTTATAGCACTTATAAGTAATATTATATTAAATTATTTATTTATATTTAAGTTAGGTTATGGGGTAAAAGGGGCAGCTATGGCCACATTATGTGCTAGATGTATTGAGCTTACTTCTCAACTTTTAATTATATTTGGTAAAAAATTACCTATTATTACAAATATTAAAAATTACTTTAACTTTAATAAAGGTTTTGTTAAATCCTATTTTGATGTATGTACACCTGTAATATTAAATGAAATATTTTGGTCTATAGGTATATCTGTTTGTAATATGGCTTATAAATTTAGTGGTACTGATGCTCAATCTGCTGTTCAAATTACAGGTACTATTCAAAATTTATTTACCGTTATGGGTGTTGCTATTGGTGGTGGTTGTGGTATATTATTATCTAATGTACTTGGTTATGGTGATATAGAAAAAGCTAAAGAATATGCAAAAAAATGTATGATAATTACAGTAGTAATTAGTAGTATTATGGGTATAATTTTAGTTATGCTTTCACCATTTATTGTTAACTTATTTAATGTTAAAGATTTAGTTAAAGATTATACTCATAAAATGTTAATGATTGTTGCATTTGGTTTAATATTTAAAACTTATAATTATACTACTATTGTTGGTATATTAAGAAGTGGTGGAGATACAATGTATACTGCTATATTAGATTTTTCTAGTGTTTGGTTTATTGGTATACCTATGGCATTTTTAGGGGCTTATTTTTTAGATTTACCTATATATATAACTTATGCTATGGTATATTCAGAAGAAATTGTTAAAGGATTTTTTAGTAGTGCTAGAGTTAGAAAAAATAAATGGGCTAAATCTTTAGTTTAATTAATAAATTTTAAATTTATTTAATAAAATAAATAGAGGCCATTTTATTATAAACAAAAAGTAAGAGGTGAAAATATGAATAATAATAAAAAGAGCTTTTTTACAGGTGTTGTTTTTGGTATGATAGCCCTATTTATTATAAATAGTTTTGTTACTAATATAAATTTACTATATAGAAGATTTATATCTAAAGACTTAACTATAAAACAAAAAACAGCACAAATTCATTCTATTGTTGATAGATATTATGTAAATGAATATGATGAAGAATTTATGGAAGATATGATGTATAAAGGCATGGTTGCATCTTTAAAAGACCCTTATTCTTATTATATGTCTGAAGAAGAGCTTAAATCATTTTTAGAAGATACTGAAGGAAATTATGTTGGTATTGGTATAATGGTTAATTTAACTGAAGATGAAAAAATGCTTATTAATAAAGTTTTTGAAGGTTCTCCTGCTAAAGAAAGTGGCTTAAAAGTAGGGGATAAAATAACAAAAGTAGGGGATAAAGAAGTAGATTTAGAAAATTATCAAGATGTTGTTTCTGATATAAAAGGTGAAGAAGGTACTAAAGTTAAACTCACTATTTATAGAGAAAGTGAAAATAAAACTTTTGATGTTGAAGTTACTAGAAAAAGTTTAGATGTACCTACTGTTGAACATAAAATATTAGAAGACAATATTGGTTACATATCTATTTCTCAATTTGATAGGGTTACTTTTGACCAATTTAAACTAGCTTTTGATAGTTTACAAAATACAAATGGTCTTATAATTGACCTTAGAAATAATCCAGGTGGACTTTTAACTACTGTTAACAAAATAACTGATATGTTAGTACCAGAAGGAACTATAACATATATTGAGGATAAAAATGGAAATAGAGACTATCACAAATCTGATGCAAATTATTACAATAAACCTTTAGTAATACTTGTAAATGAACATTCAGCCTCTGCCTCTGAAGTTTTATCTGGTGCTGTCAAAGATTTTGGTGTAGGTAAGTTAGTTGGGCAAACTACTTATGGTAAAGGTGTTGTACAAAATATGTATCAATTACCTGATGGTAGTGGTGTTAAAATAACTATGGCTAAATATTATACACCTAAAGGTATATGTATTCAAGGTACAGGTATTGAACCTGACTATAAAGTAACTAATCCAAAAGATAATAGCAAAGATTTACAACTTGAAAAAGGAATAGAAGTTATTAAAAATTGGCAATAAATTAAAAAATGGTAAGGTATATCCTTATCATTTTTTCTATGTAAAAAATTAATTTAAAATACTTGAAATTAAAAAAGTTTAATTATATAATATAATTAATGTTAAATTTTCCTGTATATATTTTGTTATAGTACTTTTTATTTATTTTTTTATATGTAAATTTAAAGGTGTTTATTTATTTTTAAGGAGTGATTGTTATGTAATACTTTATTAATATCAATCTAATTTGATTGATTTTTCTATTTATTAATCTAGTAGAATTAATTTTAATAAAGTATTATAACATAAGTATATTTAAAGAAATTCTTCTTTTTATTAGTTATGTTATATGTTTAAGGAGAATTTTATATGGAAAAGATTTTTAAATATCCAAGAACATTACATTTGACAGGTTCAAAAATTCAAAAAGGTGATGAAAACTTAAATACTATTGATTTTTCTCAAATTAAAAACAAGCATATTGTTATAGAAGAAAAAGTTGATGGTGCTAATTGTGGTATTAGTTTTGACTTTAATGGTAAAATGTATTTACAAAGTAGAGGACATTTTTTAAATGGTGGTTACAAAGAAAAACAATTTGATTTATTTAAAATGTGGGCTAATACTTATAAAAGGCAATTATATACTTTATTATCTAATAGATATGTTATATATGGTGAGTGGCTTTATGCTAAACATACTATTTATTATGATAATTTACCTCATTACTTTATGGAATTTGATATATATGATAAATTAGAAAATAAATTTTTATCTACAAGTAAAAGAAAACAGCTTTTAAAAGACTATAAATTTATAGTTTCTGTACTTGTTTTATTTGAAGGTAAAGTTAATAAATTTGAAGATGTTACTAAATATATATGTAATTCAAATTTTAAAACTATAAATTGGTTTGATAATTTAAGAACCACTTGTGAAGATTTAAATTTATCTTTTGATATTGCTAAAAATCAAACTGATAAATCAAATTTTATGGAAGGTTTATATATTAAATTAGAAGATGAAAATCAAGTTTTACTTAGATGTAAATATATAAGGGAAAGTTTTATAAATACTATTTTAGATTCTGAAACTCATTGGGCTGATAGGTCTATTATACCTAATAAATTAAATGCAAAATTTGATGAAAGTAGTATTTTTTATAATGGATAAAACACTTTTTAGTTTTGATTATTACTTAAAACTTTTCCCAGAAATTGAACAATTAAAAAATATAAACCAAAACCCTAAATATCATAAAGAAGGTAATGTATTTATACACACTAAAAAAGTTTGTGAGCAAGTAAAAAAATTAGAACAATGGAATAATCTTTCTAATAATGAGAAATTTATACTTTATATGTCTTGTTTTTTTCATGATATAGGAAAACTTATTTGTACTAAATTAGAAAATGGTGAAATAGTATCACCTAAACATGCAATAATTGGTGCTAAAACTTTTAGAGAATTAATATATAAAGTTTATAGTGAACAATATAATATAGATTTTTATACAAGAGAAACTATTGCAAATTTAATAAAATATCACGGGTTACCATTATTTTTTATTGAAAAAACTAATTTAGATTATGAGATTATAAAAGCTAGTCAATGTGTTAATATACAATTACTTTATTTATTAGCTAAAGCAGATTTATTAGGGCGTGATTGTGATGATAAAGAAAATTTATTAAATAATATAGAACTTTTTAAAGATTATTGTATTGAACTAAATTGTTTTTATAATAAAAAGCAATTTTACAATAATTATACAAGACTTTTATATTTTAATAATAAAAATATTTGGTACAATGATGAAATTTTTGATAATAGAAAATTTAAAGTAATATTAATGATAGGTATACCATTATCTGGTAAAGATACTTATATTAAAGAAAATTTTAGTAATATACCTATTATATCTTTAGATGACATAAGAGAAGAATTTAAAATTTCTCCAAAAGATAGTTCTAAAAAAGTTGTTACAATAGCTAAAGAAAGAGCTAAAGTTTTTTTAAGACAAAAAAAGACTTTTATTTGGAATGCTACTAATATTATTAAAGATACTAGAAATAGTTTATTAAATTTATTTATTTCTTATGGTGCTATTGTAGAATATATTTATTTAGAAGTACCTTATAAAGAAATTTTAAAAAGGTATAATAAAAGAGAAAGAATTGTACCTATAAATGTTATTGATAAAATGATTAATAAAATGGATATGGTTGAACCATATGAAGCAGACAATGTTTTATATGTTTTAAATAATTAAAAATATATATTTTATGGAGGTTTATTTTATGAAAAAAATACATTCTGACAAAGCACCTAAAGCTATAGGTCCTTATTCTCAAGCAACATTAGTTAATAATATGCTTTTTACTTCTGGTCAAATACCTTTAAATCTTGAAGGTGAAATTGTAGGCAGTAATATTGCTGAACAAACTGAACAAGTTATGCAAAATTTAAAAGCTGTTTTAGAAGAAGCTGGTACTAATTTTGAAAATGCTATTAAAACTACTTGTTTCTTATCTGATATGGCTAATTTTGCTGGTTTTAATGAAGTTTATTCTAAATATTTTACTTCTAATCCTGCTCGTTCTTGTGTAGCTGTTAAAGAATTACCTAAACAAGTTTTAGTTGAAGTTGAAGTTATTGCTTTAGTTAAATAATTTCAATGACTAATACAAAATTGAATTTAGATACAAGATTATTCTATTTTAAAATCTGAATGATATTTTTCAGATTTATCTTTTTTATAGTAAAAAATAAAAATGATAAGCAATTATTGCTTATCATTTTTATTTTTACTATAAATATTCCTAAAAGTGTAAATATTAATGATAATATTGGATTTACTAAATTTAATATTGTATATTTAGCATAATCTATTGTAGCTACATTTAATGTTGCTGTTATAAATGCTGATGCTGCTGTCCAAGGTATTAATGGTGCAAATAATGTTGTACCTTCTTCTATTGTTCTTGATAACATTGTATTTTTTAAGCCTCTTTTTTTAAATTCTTCTTTATACATATTTCCATTTAGTATAATAGATAAATATATATCGGCAAATATAGCTGTTCCTAATATACAAGTAGACATAGTTGTAAATACTATTCCAAATGTAGATTTTAATTTTTTTGTTATACCTTTTATTATAACTTTTAAAAATCCACATTTTTCTAATACACCACCCATAGATAAGGCAAAAAAACAAAGTAGAAATGTTGACATCATACTATTTATGCCACCTCTATTTAATAGTGTATCAACTTCTATATTATTTGTATTTATATTTACACCATTCATTATAGCTTCAAAACAATCATATAATGTTTTATTTTGTAAAAATATTGTACATAATATTGCTATACCTATTGTTATAAGTAATGATTTTATTGCATCAATTTTTAATACAGACAAAATAATTAATATTAATAAAGGTATAAAATTTAATATAGAAATATTATAAACACTATTTAATGTATTTTTTATAATTTGTATATTATTTATATCTATATCTTTAACTTCATAAAAAGAATTTATAATGGTATATGCTATTAATGAAATTATATAAGCTGGCAATGTTGTCATAGACATAACTTTTATATGGTCATATACATTTGCCCCAACTGATGTTGCTGTCATAACTGTCGAATCTGATACAGGTGACATTTTATCACCAAACCAAGCTCCAGATACAATAGCTCCTACTATAATAGGTAATGGTATTGATAAATTCGAAGTTGTTGCTATTCCTATTATTGCTATTCCTACTGTTCCTACTGTACTCCAAGATGAGCCTATTATTGAGGATAAAAGAGTACATATTAATAGAGTAGTTGGTAAGAAAAATTTAGGTGATAGAATATTTAGTCCATAATATACTAATGTTGGTACTGTACCTGATAATATAAAAATTCCTATTATTCCTCCTATTAGTATAAAAAATAATAGTCCTATAAATGCTTTTGAACAACCATAAGACATATATTCTATTATTTCTTTTTGGCTTATGTTATTAAATTTTCCTATTATTCCTATGTATATAATAGATAATATAAGAAGTAATACTATATTTATTTTAAAAATAAGTGTACCACTTAAAAGTATTATTAATATTCCTATTAATACTATTAAACTAATTTTTAAAGATGGTTCTTTAATATTTTCCATAAAAACTCCTTTCTTTCAAAATTATAAAATACAAAAATTATGATATAAAAATAGAATTTCTAAATTTTTTAGGGCTTATATTTTTTTCTTTTTTAAATGTTTTTATAAAATAGCTTAAATCATTAAACCCACAATTTAAGCAAATATCTGTTATAGATAAATCTGTTGTTAAAAGCATATTACAAGCCATTTCTATCCTATAAGAGTTTAAATATTGTATAGGTGGTTTACCTGTCATTTGTGTAAAAATTTTTGTAAAATATTTTGGGTTTAAATCCATTTTATTTGCTAAATCTTCTAAAGTTATCAGATTAGAATATTCTAGTTCAATAAATTCTAATACATTTTTTAATTGTGATATTCTTTTTTTGTTTTTTGTTATATCATTTATATTTTTTAAGTATAAATTATTTTCTAATATTATACCAAATATCAAATATAAATAACCTTGTATTAAAAATTCATATCCTAGTTGTTTTTGTTTCATACAATCAAATATTTTATTTAAGTATATTTTTATATCATTATTTTTATATATATCATAATTAATTGTTATTTTTGTACTTAATATATCTTTTAAAAAATTTGTACAAATATTGTTAGTTTTTATAAACATATTCATATCTAATACAATACATTCATATACACAATTTTCTGGAATTCCACCATGTAACATTTCTGGGGATATAAAAATAATATCATTTTTTTTAGCCTTTACTACTTCTTCATTTAATTTTATAGAAAAACTACCTTCTATTATTTTTATTATTTCTATTTCTGTGTGCCAATGATAATGCATATTATATCTTATATCTTCTGGTGTTATAAAGTAAAATTCTATTGGAAAATTAAATGTTCCTCTTATCTTATTTTCTTTATATTTTAAATAGTTCATAAAAATATGCTCCTTTTATAGTTAATAATGCACAAAAATATATAAAAGTTATAGTTTTATATATTATATCATAAAAATAATAATTATAAAAGTGAAAATAATTATATTTTTTTCTTACAAAAATACAAGAAAATTTATTTTTTTAATGTTAACATATAGTAAAATTATGTTTTTAACCAGGAGGTAATTATAGATGAATAAAAATAGATTAGTAGGGGGCTACCCTGTTATAGGTATTAGACCTACAATAGATGCAAGACAAGGTGTAGTAACTGTTAGGGATTGTTTAGAAGAACAAACTATGAATATGGCAAAATCTGCTGCTAAATTATTTGAAGAAAATTTAAAATATTCTAATGGTGAGCCTGTTAAAGTAGTTATTGCTGATACTACTATTGGTAGAGTTCCTGAATCTGCTGCTTGCGAAGAAAAATTTAGAAAAGAAGGCGTTGATATTACTTTAACTGTAACTCCTTGTTGGTGTTATGGTGCTGAAACTATGGATATGAACCCTAAAACTATAAAAGGTGTATGGGGATTTAATGGTACTGAAAGACCTGGTGCTGTTTATTTAGCATCTGTTTTAGCTACTCATGCTCAAAAAGGTTTACCTGCTTTTGGTATTTATGGTCATGATGTTCAAGATGCTGATGATACTTCTATACCTGAAGATGTTAAAGAAAAACTTTTAAGATTTGGTAGAGCAGCTGTTGCAGCAGCTACTATGAGAGGTAAATCTTATTTACAAATTGGTTCTATTTGTATGGGTATTGGTGGTTCTATAATCGATCCTAATTTTATTGAAGAATATTTAGGTATGCGTGTAGAGTCTGTTGATGAAGTTGAAATTATTAGAAGAATGACTGAAGAAATTTATGATAAAGATGAATATGAAAGAGCTTTAAAATGGACTAAAGAAAAATGTAAAGAAGGTTTTGACAAAAATGATCCTAGTGTTCAAAAATCTAGAGAAGAAAAAGACAAAGATTGGGAATTTGTTGTTAAAATGATGTGCATTATTAAAGATTTAATGAATGGTAACCCTAATTTACCTGATAATTGTAAAGAAGAAAAATTAGGTCATAATGCCATTGCTGCTGGTTTCCAAGGTCAAAGACAATGGACTGATTTTTATCCTAACTGTGACTTCCCAGAAGCTTTATTAAATACTTCTTTTGACTGGAATGGTACAAGAGAACCTTACATATTAGCTACTGAAAATGATGTTTTAAATGGTATTAGTATGTTATTTGGTAAACTTTTAACTAATACTGCTCAAATTTTCTCTGATGTTAGAACTTATTGGAGTGCTGATGCTATTGAAAGAGCAACTGGTTATAAACTAGAAGGGCTTGCTAAAGAAGCTAATGGATTTTTACATCTTATTAACTCTGGTGCTTCTTGTTTAGACGGTTGTGGTGCTGCTAAAGATAAAGATGGTAATAATGTTATTAAACCTTGGTTTGATATAACAGAAGAAGACAAAGAGGCTATTTTAAATGCTACTACTTGGAACCCTGCTGATGTAGGTTATTTTAGAGGTGGTGGATATTCTTCTAGATTTTTAACAGATGCTGAAATGCCTGTTACTATGATGCGTTTAAATCTTGTTAAAGGTCTTGGTCCTGTTATGCAATTAGTTGAAGGTTATACTATTAAATTACCTGATGAAGTTTCTGATAAAATTTGGAAAAGAACTGACTATACTTGGCCTTGTACTTGGTTTGCTCCTATTATTACTGGTGAAGGTCCTTTCAAATCTGCTTATGATGTTATGAATAACTGGGGTGCTAATCATGGTGCTATTAGTTATGGGCATATTGGTGCTGACATTATAACTCTTTGTTCTATGCTTAGAATACCTGTAAGTATGCACAATGTATCTGAAGAAAAAATATTTAGACCTGCTGCTTGGAATTTATTTGGTATGGACAAAGAAGGTCAAGATTATAGAGCTTGCAAAAATTATGGACCATTATATAAATAGTTAGTAGGTGGTTGTATGTCTGATTACAAAGTTTTAGCAATAGATTTTGGTGCATCTAGTGGTAGAGCTATTATTGGTAATTTTAAAGATAACAAAATAGAAATAGAAGAAATACACCGTTTTTCTAATGACCCTGTTAAACTTAATAATACTATGTATTGGGATTTTTTAAGATTATTTTTTGAAATAAAACAAAGTCTTATTAAGTCTAAAAAACATGGTAAAATTGAAAGTATGGGTATTGATACTTGGGGCGTAGATTTTGGTATTTTAGATAAATGTGGAAATTTAATTGAAAACCCTGTTCATTATAGGGACGAAAGAACAGATAACATTTTAAAAGATATTTTTGATAAAATAGATAGAGAGCAACTTTATAATAAAACTGGTAATCAAATAATGAATATAAATACTGCCTTTCAGTTATTTGCTTTAAAACAACAACGTCCTGATATATTTGAACGTATAGATAAAATTTTGTTAATGCCAGATTTATTTAATTATTTCCTTACTGGGAAAAAAGTTAGTGAAGTTTCTATTGCTTCTACTACTCAACTTTTTAATCAATATGATAAAGTTTGGGCTAAAGATGTTATTGAAAAATTGGATTTAAAAGAAAATATTTTTGCTAATGTAGTTTCTAGTGGAACTACATTAGCTCCTATAAAAGATAATATTGTAGAAGAACTTGATATACATAAGTTTAATGTCATATCTATAGCTGGACACGACACACAAAGTGCTGTTGTTGCTGTACCTACTGAAGATGATGATTTTATTTTTTTAAGTTGTGGTACTTGGTCTTTAATGGGAACTGAACTTGACAGTCCTATAATAAATGAAAAATCTATTAAATATAATATAACAAATGAAATAGGTTATGAACAAAAAACAACTTTTTTAAAAAATATTATAGGTCTTTGGCTTATTCAAGAAAGTAAAAGGCAATGGGTTAAAGAAGGTCAAGATTATACTTTCTCTGACCTTGAAAAAATGGCAAATAATGTAGATGGACTTAAATGTTTTATTGACCCTGATGATGAAATTTTTGTTCACCCTGGTAATATTCCTAAAAGAATAAAAAATTATTGTAGTGAAAAATTTGGAATAGAACCTAAAGAAGTAGGGGAAATAGTTAGAATTATTAATGAAAGTTTAGCTTTTAAATATAAAACTGCTTTAGAAGAAATAGAAGATTGTACTGGTAAAAAATATGATAGTATTTATATGATTGGTGGAGGTGTACAAAGCAATATGCTTTGTCAAATGACTGCGAATGCTTGTAATTGTACTGTCTATGCTGGTCCTATTGAAGCTACTGTACTTGGTAATATATCAATACAATTAATAACTAATGGCAAAATTAAAAATATGAAAGAGGCTAGAAAAATTATTAAAAATTCTGAAAATATAAAAGTTTACAAGCCTGAAAATATTGAAAAATGGAATGAAAATTATAATAAATTTAAACAAATATTAGCTAAATAGTTATACTAGGAGGAAATACAATGGAAAATTTAAGTTATATGGAAGTTAGAGAACAAATCTGTGATGTTTGTCATAAAATGTGGCAATTAGGTTGGGTTGCAGCTAATGATGGTAATGTTTCTGTTAAATTAGATGATGGTACTTTTTTAGCTACTCCAACTGGTATTAGCAAAAGTTTTATAACTCCTGAAAAGCTTGTTAGAATAGATAAAGAGGGAAATATTTTAGAAGCTGTTGGAAATTACAAACCTTCTTCTGAAATTAAAATGCATTTAAGATGTTATACTGAAAGAGAAGATGTTGGAGCTGTTGTCCACGCTCATCCTCCAACTGCTACTGGTTTTGCTGTTGCTAATATACCTTTAGATAAATATACAATGATTGAAACAGTTGTTGCTTTAGGTTCTATACCTGTTACTCCTTATGGTACACCTTCTACTAATGAAGTACCTGAAGCTATTGCACCTTATTTAGCTGAACATGATGTTATGTTATTAAAAAATCATGGAGCTTTATCTGTTGGTGATAGTTTATTAACTGCGTATTATAAAATGGAAACTTTAGAGCTTTTTGCTAAAATTAGTTTAAATGCTAGATTATTAGGTGGCGAAGAAGAATTGTCAAGGGATAAAATTGACACTTTAATTGAACTTAGAAAATTTTATGGTGTTACTGGTAAACATCCAGGTTACAAAAAATATAGCTAATAATTATATTAATATAAATTAATAAAAGGAGGTAAATTATGTATAATAGAATTGTTTTAAATGAAACATCTTATCACGGTAAAGGTGCTATTAAAGAAATAGCTAATGAAGTTAAAAATAAAGGTTTTAAAAAATGTTTTGTTTGTACTGACCCTGATTTAATTAAATTTAATGTTTCTTCTAAAGTAACTGAAATTTTAGATGAAGCTAATATTCCTTATGAAGTTTATTCTAAAATCAAAGCTAATCCTACTATTGAAAATGTTCAAGAAGGTGTAGAAGCTTTTAAAAATTCAGGTGCTGACTGTATTGTAGCTATTGGTGGAGGTTCTTCTATTGATACTGCTAAAGCTGTTGGTATTATTGCTAACAATCCTGAATTTGCAGATGTTAGAAGTCTTGAAGGTGTAGCTGATACTAAAAATAAATGTGTTCCTATTATTGCTGTTCCTACTACTGCTGGTACTGCTGCTGAAGTTACTATCAACTATGTTATTACTGATGTAGAAAAAAATAGAAAAATTGTTTGTGTTGATACAAATGATATTCCTATTATTGCTGTTGTTGACCCTGATATGATGAGCAGTATGCCTAAAGGTCTTACTGCTGCTACTGGTATGGACGCTTTAACTCACGCTATTGAAGGTTATATAACAAAAGGTGCTTGGGAAATGACTGATATGTTCCATATTAAAGCTATTGAAATTATTTCTAAATCTTTAAGGGACGCTTGTGAAAATAAACCTGAAGGTAGAGAACAAATGGCTTTAGGTCAATATATTGCTGGTATGGGCTTCTCAAATGTTGGTCTTGGTTTAGTTCATTCTATGGCTCACCCTTTAGGTGCTTTCTATGATACTCCTCATGGTGTTGCTAATGCTATTATTTTACCTACTATTATGGAATATAATGCAGAATGTACTGGTGAAAAATACAGAGAAATAGCTAGAGCTATGGGTGTTACTGGTGTTGATACTATGACTCAAGAAGAATATAGAAAAGCTGCTATTGATGCTGTTAAAAAATTATCTAGTGATGTTGGTATTCCTGTTGATTTAAAGGAAATTGTTAAAAAAGAAGATATTGCATTTTTAGCTCAATCTGCTTTTGATGATGCTTGTAGACCTGGTAACCCTAAAGATACTTGTGTTGAAGATATTGTTAAATTATATGAAAGTTTAATGTAATGTACAATAAAATAAGGCGTTTTAAACGCCTTATTTTTATAATTTTAAATTATAATACAGTTACATTAGCAGCTTGAGCTCCTTTTGCTCCTTCTACTACTTCAAATTCTACTGCTTGTCCTTCTTTTAATGTTTTAAAACCATCTGAATTTATTGCTGAAAAGTGTACAAAAATATCGTTTTCACCTTCTACACTAATAAAACCAAATCCTTTTTCTTCATTAAACCATTTTACAGTACCTTTTTTCATTAAAAAGCCCTCCTAATAATAATAAATATTTAATTTTAAATAGATTACATTAATATTAACAATTTTAAAATTTATAAATAATGCTAAAATTTACATAGATACTTTTAAATGATTTAATATTAAAATATTATTATAAAAGAAAAAGCTTAGATTAAATCCAAGCTTAAATTCTAAAAACAATTATTTAATTTAAAACAACTACATAAAAAGTAAGATGTTAAAATTTAGAAAAATTAATAAAAATAAAAAACTTGCTTAACATTAAAACTATTATAAAACTACTATTATAATATCATAGTTATATATTAAAGTCAATTATATTATTTTTTTTAAAATATTTATAAAATGATTTGAAACTATTTCTACTCCACTATGGTTAAGATGTGCATCATCTCTAAAATTATCATTGGTAAGTAAATTTTCTTCTCTATTTATTATATTATAGTCTATATAAAATATATTGTTTTCTTTTGCAAAATCTGAAATTTTATTGTGTATTAAATCATAGTTTTCTATATAGTCTATAGATACATTTGCAATAGGTGCTGTTACAAAAACTAATTTTATATTATTTTCTTTACAAAGGTTTATTATTTTTAATAAAAAATCTTTTTGCTTATTTGAAAATTCAAAATCTTTACCATTTAGATTTTTAAATTGGTTTGTTTTATCATATTCATCTTCTAACATTTTATAGTTGCTGTATACATAACCTTTTGACTTATATTCTTCTATACCTATTTGTTTTTTTGTTTCTTTATCTTTTACATTAAATTTATTTTTTACTTTATTTTTATATTCATTACCTTTATATGCAAAATAATCTGCTTGATATTTTAGTATATTTGTATTGTATTTTATTTTTTCTGAAAGTGGAAATTCTTCTTTTATATATTCTTCCTTTAAGTCTTCATTATCTAATACTTGAAATAGTGTTTTTACTTGATTAAGTTCAAATTCATTTTTAAGTAAATCCCAATATACTTCCATAACTACTATTTTTGGCTTTTGATAGTTTAATACTTCTTTTAATGTGTAATAAGTAGAGTCTGGGTGTTGTAGAGGCATTCCCATTTGAAAACTATTTATGCCTAATTCGTTGTCAAATATTTCTGGGTCAAATGTACAATATGAATGTGATGAACCTAAAAATACCATATCTAAACTATTTTTTGGTAATGAATAAAAATCCTCAAATCTTTTTTCATTAAATTTATTTATAATATTTTCTGTACTAGCTGATGAATATTTTTTACCTATAAAAATCATCATAGGTATTAAGCATATAATAAAAATAATTACTTTTATTATAAATCTTATATTTGTTTTAAAATTGGAAGTATATAAATTGCCCTGCATTACTAAACACCCCCATAGTTATTATAATTATTGTTATTATATAGTAAAAAATAAATCTTATTATAAATGGTGCTTTATTTAATGTAATATATATACGTTGTTTATATTCAAATATTTCTATAAAAATTAGTATTATAATACAAAATGTTACCATTAATATTTCAAATATATTAAGACCTAATTCTGTTGATATATTATACATATATTGTATATTGCTTATGTTTGATATATCTGAAAATAAGTTATTTACTATATAAAAAGCATCTTTTACTGTATTTGCTCTAAAAAATATTAATGAAAAGCATATTAAGCTAAATGTTATTAATATTCTAAAAATATTTAAAAAATTATTTATATATTTATTTTTTATATTAAAACCTATATATTCAAAAAATTTGTTTTTTATAGCTCCTATAATTTGATAAAAACCATTTAAACCACCCCATAAAACAAAAGTCCAATTCGCACCATGCCATATACCACTAACTAAAAATGTAACCATTAAGTTAAAATATGTCCTTATTGTTCCTTTTCTATTTCCTCCTAGTGGTATATATAAATAATCTTTAAACCAAGTGGACAATGATATATGCCATCTTGTCCAAAATTCTTTTACACTTTTTGAAAAATAAGGACTTTTAAAGTTTTCCATTAAATCTATACCAAACAGTTTTGCACAACCTATTGCTATATCTGAATACCCACTAAAATCACAATATAGTTGTATTGCAAAAAATATAGTTGCTATTATAAATGATATTCCATTATAGTCATATGGTGAATTATATACTGTATTTACCAGTATTGCTACTCTATCTGCTATTACTATCTTTTTAAAATAGCCTATAAGCATTATTTTAATACCTGTTGATATATTATATATATTAAATTTATGGTTTATAAATAGTTGATTTAAAAGTCTATCTGCTCTTTCTATTGGTCCTGCAACAAGTTGTGGAAAAAACATTATATATAATGCTACTTTCAATATGTTTTTTTCTGTTTTATACCTTTTTCTATATATATCTATTGTATAGCTTGTTGCTTGAAATGTATAAAATGATATTCCCATAGGTAAAACTATGTCAAAATCTTTTATAGGGTATGGTATATTAAAATATTCATATAAAGACATAAAAGAATGATTTATAAATATACTATATTTAAATATAAATAATATTAAAAAGTTTATAATTAATCCAAAACTTAAAACAATTTTACTTTTATTTATATATTTTTCTATTAATATTCCTATATAATAGTTGAAAAAACTAGAAAATAGTATTAAAAATATAAATTCTACTCTCCAAGCCATATAAAATATACAACTACCTAATAATAGTAAATACCATCTATATTTATAAGGTAGTATATAATATAAACTTAATATACATAATAAGAATATTAAAAATGTAAGTGAATTGAAAAGCATTTTACACCTCTTTTTCTATATATTTTTTTTATTATACGTTATTTTTTAACTATTTTCAATATATTTTATTAATAACTATTATTATATAAGATGTATTATTAATTTTAATTTGACAATGTATCTTATATTTGTTAATATTATACTATATTAATTATTTTTTAAATAATATAAATTTATATAGATTATTAATTTTAAGGAGTTGATATTAATGGGAAACTGTGGAAGTTGTCCTTCTAAAGGTAAATGTGGTAAACAAGAAGATACTTGTGGTATAAAAGTAAATCCTAAAAATAAAATTAAAAATGTTATTGGTGTTATGAGTGGTAAAGGTGGTGTTGGTAAAAGTACTGTTTCTGTTTCATTAGCTAAAGAACTTAACAGTCAAGGTTATAAGGTTGGTATTTTAGATGCTGATATTACTGGTCCTAGTGTTGTTAGACTTTTAGGTATTGACAAAGATGTTCGTGCTATGGGTACTGCTAATCAAGAAATTATACCTGTTATTTCTCCTGAAGGTATTAAAGTTATATCTTTAAATCTTCTTATTAAAGATGAAAATCAACCTGTTATTTGGCGTGGTTCTTTACTTAGTAACTGTGTTAATCAATTTTGGGCTGATGTTTTATGGGAAGAATTAGATTATCTTATTATTGATATGCCTCCTGGTACTGGTGATGTAACTTTAACTGTTATGCAATCTATACCTTTAACTGGTCTTATTATTGTTTCTGTTCCTCAAAGTATGATTTCTATGATTGTTACTAAATCTATTAATATGGCTAAAAAAATGGGTATTAAAATTTATGGTATTGTTGAAAATATGAGTTATATTTTATGTCCTCATTGTAATGAAAAAATTTATATTTATGATAAAGATGAGACAGACATTTTATTAAAAGAAAATAATCTTAAACTTTTAGCAGAATTACCTACTACTAAAGATTTAGCTAATATTTATAAAGGTAGCTTTGAACAATGTGATAGTATTATAAAAGAGCAATTTAAAAATATTGTAAATGAAATAGTAAATTAATTTTTATATTTTTATAGGGTGTAGACAAAGTCTACACCCTTAAGTTATAATATTATAAAAATAATTTTATAATAAAAATAAAGGAATTTTATATCATGAGTTTAAGAAAAATTATTAAAGATTATAAAAGAATTATTGTTAAAATTGGTACTACATCTTTAACGCATAAAAATGGTAAAATAAATTTACAAGCTATTGAAAATTTAGCTTGGGTTTTATCTGATATTAGAAACCAAGATAAAGAAGTTATACTTGTTTCTTCTGGTGCTATTGCTGTTGGTACGGAAAGGCTTTCTTTAACTGAACGTCCTAGGGATATTATTGGTAAACAAGTTGCTTCTGCTGTTGGGCAAGGTGTTCTTATGCAAATTTATGAAAGTTTTTTTTCTAAATATAATCAAAAAATTGCTCAAATATTACTTACTAAAGATGTTTTTGATAATAGTATAACTAAAGAAAATGCTCAAAATACTTTATTTAAGTTATTAGAAATGGGAGTTATACCAATTGTAAATGAAAATGACACCATTTCTACAGATGAAATACAGGGCTTTTCTGATAATGATACTTTATCTGCTTATGTGTGTAATCTTGTTAAAGGAGATATTTTAATTATTTTATCTGATATTGATGGTATGTATACTAAAGACCCTAACAAATATAATAATGCTAAAATTATTAGTGAAATATTTGAAATAGATGATACTATAGAAAACAGTGCTGAAGGGTCTAGTAGTCTTTTGGGTACAGGTGGTATGAAAACTAAAGTTAATTCTGCTAAAATAGTTAATAAAAATGGTGCTGATATGATTATTGCTTCTGGTAAAGATATTAATATTTTATTTAAAATTTTAAATGGTGAAAATATAGGCACTTTATTTGCTTGTAATAAAGATAGGAGGTAGTTTATGAACTTTATTGAAATTTGTAAAAATTCTAAAGTTGCTAGTAAAGATTTAGTTAAACTTAAATCTAGTGAAAAAAACAATATATTAATAGCTTGTAGTAATACACTTTTAAATGAAAAAGATACAATAATAAATGCTAATAAATTAGATATTCAAAAAGCTAGAGAAAATAATATAAAAGAAAGTTTAATAGATAGATTATTATTAGATGATAAAAGAATAAAAGCCATGGCTAATGGTATTTTACAAGTAGCCAATTTAAATGACCCTTTAGATGAGTATATAGATATGAAAGTTCTTCCTAATGGGCTTAAAGTTGGTAAAAAAAGAGTTCCTATGGGGGTTATTGGAATTATTTATGAAGCTAGACCTAATGTAACTTCTGATGCTTTTGCTATGTGTTTTAAAGCTTCTAGTTCTGTTATTTTAAAAGGTGGAAAAGAGGCTTTAAATTCTAATAAAGCTATTGTTGATTTATTTAGAAAAACTATTAAAAATTTAGGATATAATGAAAATATAGTTACCCTTATAGAAGATACTAATCGTGAAACTACTACTAATTTTATGAAAATGAATAATTATGTTGACTTACTAATTCCTAGAGGTAGTGCTAGTCTTATTAATGCTGTTATTGAAAATAGCACTATACCTGTTATTGAAACAGGTGTTGGTAATTGTCATATATTTATAGATGAATTTGCTAATATTGAAAAAGCTATTGATATTGTTTTAAATGCTAAAGTTCAGCGTCCTTCTGTTTGTAATGCTTTAGAAACTTTATTAATACATAAAAATATTGCTAGTAATATTTTCCCTCAACTAGTTGAAAAATTACTTAACAATAATGTTGAAATTAGAGGTGATAAAACAGTTTTATCTATTTGTCAAAATAAAAAGGTAATTTTAGCTACTGAAGATGATTGGAAAGAAGAATTTTTAGATTATATTTTAGCTATAAAATGTGTTGATAGTATAGATGAGGCAATAAATCATATACAAACTTACTCAACAGGTCATTCTGAATCTATTATTACTGAAAATTATTCTAATTATAATAAATTTGTTGATGAAATAGATTCGGCAGTTGTTTATGTTAACGCCTCTACTAGATTTACTGATGGTGAACAATTTGGTCTTGGTGCTGAAATAGGGATAAGCACTCAAAAATTACATGCTAGAGGCCCTATGGGTATAAAAGAAATAACTTCTTACAAATATATTGTTTTAGGAGATGGACAAATAAGAGAATAGTAGTATTGCTATTCTCTTATTTCATTAAAATATTAAAGAACAATTTTATTTTTCAAATTATAGTAGAATACAAATTAAACCTCCATTACCTTCATTTATTATCTTTTGTAATGTTTCTTGTAATTTTACTTGTGTATCTTCTGGTATTCTATATAGTTTTGTATTAAGTCCATCATTTACTAAATCTGATAATGATTTACCAAATATATTATAATCCCATATCTTACCTTGTTCACTTTCAAATTGTTCTAATAAATATTGTGATAACTCTTTACTCTGTTCTTCACTTCCTACTATTGGTGCTACTTCTGTTTGTATATCTGCTTTTATAAGGTGAAAACTTGGAGCTGTGGCTTTTATTTTTATTCCATATCTTGAACCATGTTTTATAAGTTCTGGTTTTTCTAAAATCATTTCATCTAATGTTGGTGTAACTATTCCATATCCTTTTGTTTTTACTTCTTCTATTGCATATTTTACCTTATCATATTCTTTTTTTGCTTGTGATAAAAGTTTTATTGTAGATATTAGCTCATATTCATTATTTATATCCATATTTGTTGTTTCACTTAATACTTTAAAAAATAAATTATCATTTAAACCTATTTCAATATGTCCTAATCCTTCACCTAGTGCTATTTTATCTATGTATGCTTTTTTTATGTACTCATTATTTTCTAATATTGATGTAATAGATTTTATATTATGTAATTTATTAATATCTGTTAATAATTTTTTTGTATCTTGTATTATACTTTGTTTTAACCAATGATTTAAATCTAATGTTTCTATCCATTTTGGTAAATTTAAATTTAACTGTTTTATTGGAAATTCATATAAAACTTTTTCTAATATTGAGTTTATATCTTCTTGTTTTAATTGTGCTATATTTACTGCTATAACAGGTGCATCATATTTTTCTGTTAATTCTTGTTTTAATATATCTGTTGCTTGTGAATATGGTTTTGATGTATTTAATAATATAACAAATGGTTTTGATAATGATTTTAGTTCCTTAACAACTTTTTCTTCTGCTATTATATAATTTTCTCTTTCTATATCTGTTATACTTCCATCTGTTGTTACTACTATTCCTATTGTTGAGTGGTCTGTTATTACTTTTTTTGTTCCTATTTCTGCTGCCTCTTCAAATGGTATTTTATCATTAAACCATGGTGTTGATACCATTCTTGGTTGGTTCTCGTCCATATATCCAGTTGCACCTGGTACTATATAACCTACACAATCTATCATTCTTACATTAAAACTTGCATTATCATCTATATTTATAGTTACTGCATTATTTGGTATAAATTTAGGTTCTGTTGTCATAATTGTTTTACCTGCTGAACTTTGAGGCAATTCATCTTTTGTTCTTTCTTTGTTGTATTCATCATCTATATTAGGTATTACTAATAAGTCCATAAATCTTTTTATGAATGTAGATTTACCTGTCCTAACTGGTCCAACAACACCTATATATATATCACCATTTGTTCTTTCTGATATATCTTTATAAATATTAAATTGTTCCATATTTACCTCCTTAAACCATTTTTAATACATTTTAATATATGAATTTAAAGTTGAAAATATGTTTTTGTATTTATTTTATTTTAAACAATTATTTAAACTTTTTATCTAATAATACTTTATAAAACTATTATATTATTTAATTTTAAATATACTTGTATATAAATAATAATTATTTTAAAAATACGAAAAATGTAGAATAATGTAATTTAAAAATTTTTACTACAAGTAATATTATATACTAAAAGTTACAAAAATTCAATTAAATTCAAAAAAAAAAATGACAAAAAGTATTGACAGTCGACAAAAAGTAGACTATACTTTTTTTGAAAGGAGTGATTTAATATGAAAATATCTTTAAAGGCTGCGAGGGTTAATGCTAACTTGACACAACAAGAAGTGGCAGATATTATTAAAGTTAGTAAACATACCATAATTAACTGGGAAAAAGGTAAAACTTCAGTTGGTTATGCTCCCTTAAAAGTTTTAAGTGAAATTTATAATATTGAAATGGATGATATTTTTTTAGGATAATATAAAATAGAAAGGGTTATTATGGATAAAGAGAAGAGAAAAAAAGGTGAACAATATTTAAGAAATTGGGCTCAAGGTATTTTAGATATGGAAAATTTACAAGTCGAAATTAATAGAATAAAAAAAGATAATGATATTTTAAATAGTATACAAATAAAAAATAAAGAGGATATTGTAAACATTTATAATAAAATTATAAATGAAAAATTTTTAAAATTAAAAAAAGTTATGTATGAATATAAATTTGTTGATGATGTTATAAATAGTTTAGAACAACATCAAAAAGATGTTATTTTTTCTAGATATATTTATAAAAATAGTTGGCAAATGGTTGCTTTAAAAGTACATATGAGTCTTAGGCAATGTTTTAATATAAAAAATTTAGTAATAAATAAAATATTAAAAGAAATTTAGTTTATTACAGTTTTTTTGCATTAATTAGTTGTTATTTTTATTTATAATAATATTAACCTTTAAAATTATTATTTCTTATAAATAGTAAGTTGGAGGTGTATATTTGAATAAAAAACAATTATTATTTTGTAAATATTATGTAGAAACAGATAATCTTAAAATTGCTACTGAAAAATCTGGTTATAAAGAAAAAACTGGAGAAAAATTATTACAAAATCCAGAAATAAAAAAATATATTGAAGAAAATAAAAAAAATATAAAAATTGCTAAATCTGATGAGGTTATAGAATGTCTTACTAGAATAATGCGTGGTGAAGAATATGAAAATAAAAAATCTTTACAAAGTATATCTATAAAAGAACGCTTAAAAGCTGCTGAATTACTTGGAAAAGTTTATTCTATATTTTCTCCAAAACAAGACAATAATGATAAAGAAAATAAAATATTTATTTTAGGTAATGATTTAATTGAAGAATGAGTACACAAAATAAAATATATTTACCTAATTTAATAGGAAAAGGTTATAAAGATTATTGGCATTTTAAAGGCAGATTTAGGATTTGTAAAGGTTCTAGAGCTAGTAAAAAGTCTAAAACTACTGCTTTAAATTTTATTGTTAGAATGATGCAATATCCTGATGCTAATCTTTTAGTAGTTAGAAAAACTTTTAAAACTCTTAAAGATAGTTGTTTTGCTGAACTTACTTGGGCAATAAATATACTAGGTGTATCTAAATATTGGGAGTGCAAATTATCACCTCTTGAAATTGTATATTTACCAACAAATCAAAAAATCTACTTTAGAGGTCTTGATGACCCTTTAAAAATAACATCTATTACAACTGAAAAAGGGGTTTTATGTTGGCTATGGATAGAAGAAGCTTATGAAATAGATAACGAGGAAGATTTTGACATTTTACAAGAAAGCATTAGAGGAAAAGTATCTAAAGAGCTATTTAAACAAATTACGCTAACATTTAACCCTTGGAATGAAAAACATTGGATTAAAAAGAGGTTTTTTGATAAAAAAGATGAAGATATATTGGCTATTACTACTAATTATATGATTAATGAATGGCTTGATAATTCTGACAAAAAAATGTTTGAAGATATGAAAAAAAATAATCCTAGACGTTATCAAGTTGCTGGTCTTGGAAATTGGGGAGTTACTGAAGGTCTTGTATATGAAAATTTTTATGAAATGAATTTTAATATAAATGATATAAAAAATAAACAACATATAGTTTCTATTTTTGGTCTTGATTTTGGTTATACTAATGACCCTACTGCTTTATTTTGTGGGTTAGTTGATTTAACTAATAAAGAAATTTATGTTTTTGATGAATTATATAAAAAGGCTTTAACTAATTTTAAAATATATGAGGAGATTTTAAAATTGGGTTATAATAATGAAGTTATTATAGCTGATTCAGCAGAACCTAAAAGTATTGCAGAACTTAAAGAATTAGGTATAAATAAAATAAGACCTGCTAAAAAAGGAAAAGATAGTTTAAATAATGGTATTCAATTTATACAAGATTTTAAAATAATTATAAATCCTAAATGTAAAAATTTTTTAAATGAAATATGTAATTATACTTGGAGTAAAAATGAAATTGGTAAACTTACAAATAAGCCTATAGATAACTATAACCATCTCTTAGATGCTATGCGTTATGCTATACAATCTATAAATGATGGTGACAGATTTAGTTTTAAATGAAAATTAAAAAGGAGGTTTTTATGAACCTTGAACCTAATTTTGAAACATATGAAGTAAATAAAATTATAAATAAATTTGGTAATGAAAAAGCTTTTATTGAATTTTTGCAAAAAAATATATTAGAGTTTTTAAGCTCAAAAAAACGCAATGATATGATAATAGGTGAACAATATTATTTAGGTAATCACAAGATTTTGAAAAGAAAACGTACTATAATAGGTGAAGATGGAAATAAACAAGAAATTGAAAATTTACCTAATAATAAAATTGTTGATAATCAATATGCTAGAATTGTTGACCAAAAAAACAGTTACTTATTATCAAAGCCTATGACTATTTTTTGTAATGATGAAAAATTTATGGCAAATATTGAAACTATTTTTAATAAATCTTTTTATAGACTCATTAAAAATATAGGTGAAGATGCTATTAATTGTGGTATTAGTTGGCTTTATATATTTTTTGATGAAAATGGTAATATAGATTTTAAAAGGTTTAAGCCTTATGAAATATTACCTATATGGCTTGATGAAGAGCACACTATTTTAGAATATTTAATTCGTATTTATAATATAGAAAACTATGAATTAAATAATAATAAAAATATTATAACTCAAGTTGAATTATATACTAAAAGTGGTATACAATATTATATACTTGATAATCAAAACTTAATTTTAGATAATTCTAAAGGGTTTAAACCTTATATGTATAATTCTTATAAATTTCCTTTATCTTGGGGTAAAATCCCTGTGATATCTTTTAAATTTAATTCTAAAGAAATCCCTTTAATAAATAGAGTAAAAACTTTACAAGATTCCTTAAATACTATTAGAAGTGATTTTATGAACAATATGCAAGAAGATGCCAGAAATACTATTCTTATTCTTAAAAATTATGATGGTACAAATTTAGGTGAATTTAGAAAAAATTTATCTGAATATGGTGTTGTTAAAGTTAAAACTATTGATGGTAATGATGGAGGTGTTGAAACTCTTAAAATTAATATTGATAGTAACAATTATGAACTTCTTGCAAAAGCTCTTAAAAAAGCTATAATCGAAAATGCTCGTGGTTATGATTGTAAAGATGAAAAAATGGGTCAAAATCCTAATCAAATGAATATTCAAAGTGTTTATGCTGATATTGACCTTGATTCTAATCTTATGGAAAATGAATTTCAAGCATCTTTTGAAACATTATTTTACTTTATTAAAAAATATTTTAGTTATATATATAAAAAGGATTTTAACAATATTAATATAGATGTTATTTTTAATAAAGATATTTTAATTAATGAAACTGAAGCTATTAACAATTGTGTGAAATCTATTGGAATTATATCTAAAGAAACTATTATAAGTAGACACCCTTGGGTGTCCAATCTAAAAAAAGAATTAAACAAAATATAAATTTTGTAATTTTAAAGGTTGGGTTGTTGGTGGGTGGGATAAATTAAAAAAAGGAGGTCTTTTATGGACATTAAACAATTAATTAATTTAGGTATTGAAGAAACTAAAGCTAAAGAAATTTTTAATAAAATAGAAAAATATATTTTAGAACAAATTAAATTAAAAACTAAAGAAGTTGAAGATAAAGTTTTAGATTTACAACTTAAAATGGCTGTTGAAAGACAACTTTTTATAGCTAAAGCTAAAAATATTAAAGCAACTATTGCTTTAATAGATTTTACTAAATTAGATAAAAATAATATAGATGAAAAGCTTATTAAAACTATGATAGATGAACTTAAAAACAATGAAGAAACAAAGTTTTTATTTGATGAAGAATTATCTAATAAAATAACTGGGCTTAAACCTTTAGAAGCTAATTCTAATAATATAGTTAATAGACAGTTAAGTTATGAAGAACTTTGTAATTATTATGAAAAAGGTATTTTTTAGGAGGTAATATATGGGACAATTTAATCATAAAAGTTTTAATCAAGTAGCTTTTGGTAAATATATTGAAACTTTACCTAATGCTAAAAAAAATGAATTAGTTAAATCTGCTGTTCTTAAGCCTAATGCTGAAATTAGAAAAGCTTTTTCTTCTCAAGGTGGTACAGGTTATGCTATCTTACCTATGTATGGTAGAATTGGTGGTGATGCTATTAACTATGATGGTAAAACTGACATTGTACCTAATGCTACAAAAACTTTTGAACGTGGAGTTGTTGTTGTAGGTAGGGCTAATGCTTGGCTTGAAGATGATTTTTCTGAAGATATTACTGGTGGTGTTGGTTTTATGTCAAATGTAGCTAAACAAGTTAATGACTATTTTGACGATATTGACCAAAAAACTTTACTTGCTATTTTAAAAGGTATTTTTTCTATGTCTAGTGGTAAAAATGCTGACTTTGTAACTAATCATACCCTTGATATTTCAAGTCTTGATAATCCTAATATAGATGTTACTACTTTAAATACTGCTATTCAAAAAGCTTGTGGCGACAATAAAACAAAATTTTCTATTGTTATTATGCATAGTGTTGTTGCTACTAATTTAGAAAATTTAAATTTACTTAACTATTTAAAATATACTGACCAAAATGGTATTCAAAGAGATTTAGGTCTTGCTACTTTAAATGGTAAAGTTGTTTTAATTGATGATAGTATGCCTGTTGAAGATAGTGATGGAAAATTATATACTACTTACATATTAGGTAAAGGTGCTATTGATTTTGAAGATATTGGTACTAAAGTTCCTTATGAAATTAATCGTGACCCTAAAACTAATGGTGGTCAAGATACTTTATATGCTAGAACTAGAAAATGTTTTGCTCCTTTTGGTATTTCTTATACTAAACAACAACAAGATAGTTTATCTCCTACTGATTTAGAACTTGCTAATGGTGCAAACTGGTCTTTAGTTACTGATATTGAAAAAGGTACTTTTATTGATGATAAAGTTATACCTATTGCTAGAATTATTTCTAAAGGTTAAAAAGGTATATTATGGAAACTCTTATAAATGAAATATCTGATAGATTAAATATTTTAAATCTTTCTATTGAAGATATTGATTTATCTGAAAAAATTATTCTTATAGCTATTAATTCTGTTGAGAATTTTATTAAATCTGAAATAAATCCCTTTATTGATTTTTCTATTATAAAAGATATTTTTATTAATATTGTTATAGGTGAATATTTATCTTTTATTAAAATTTCTAATATTCAAAATGACATTTCTTTAGATGATGCTATTAAAACTATTAAAGAAGGGGATACCTCTATAACTTATTTTGAAAATAAAAATACAAATTTAGATGATATTATTAATTATTTTTTAAATAATAAAAAATTGCTTTATAGGTATAAAAAAATTGTATGGTGAAAAATATTAATACTAAAAATATTCTTAATAAGTTATATACTGGTATTTGCAATATTTATGAATATATTAATTTTTTAGATGAACATTCTAAAACAATAAAACAATCTATTACTATTAAATATGAAAATATTAATTGTAGAGTTTCTTATTATAATAATAGTTCTAATATTTTATCTTCTAAAGAGGATATTTTTAATAATATTATAAGTCAAAAAATAAAATTATTTTTAGATAATGATATTGATATAAAAGCTGGTTCTATAATAGAGGTTACTCAAAATGGAAAAACAACTAAATATAAAAATAGTGGTGAACCTGTTATATATTCAAACCATCAAGAAATAATGCTTGATATATTTGATAATATAGGTTAGGAGGGGTTTTTATTATTCAGAAACTTACAGATGCTATTACTAATCAATTATATATTGTATTTGATAAACCTAATATCTATGTTGAACACATAAAACAGGGGTTTTTATTACCCTGTTTTTGTGTAAGATGTGTTAGAACAGAGGAAAAAGTTTGTTTAGCTAATAGATATAAACTTTTTAACAAAATTGAAATAACTTATTTTCCTACTAAAAATTATAATATTAATGATGAATGTAATAAAATTTTAAATTCTTTATATGACAATTTTTTTATGTTAAATTTTGAAAAAGGTTTAATTAAAGGTGAAAATATGGAGGGGTTTATAGAGAAAGATGTTCTTAAATTTTTTGTAGAATATAATTTCTATGTATTTAAAAAAGAAAATATTGATAAAATGCAAAAACTCTATGTTTAAGGAGGTATTATGGCTAAAAAATTTTATAAAGAACAATTTTTAAAAAGTAATTTATATAAAAATAAAAAAGACTTAATAAATACTTTATTAAAAGATAATGAGTTATATAGTAGAAATGATGTTGATAAAATAATAAAAAAATATATGGAGGGGATTATATAATGGCAATTGGAGGAACTTTTTTAAGTTACAATAAAGTTTTACCTGGAGCTTATGTAAATTTTATTTCTAAAGCTAGAGTATTAGATACTATTGCTGATAGAGGTATTATGGCTATTGCTTTAAAAAATAACTGGGGTATTGAAAATAAAATAGTTACTATAACTAATGAAGATTTTCAAAAAGATGCTTTAAATATTTTGGGTTATGAATATACAAGTGAAAATTTAAAGCCTTTTAGAGAAGTATTTAAAAATGCAAGAGAATTAAAATTTTATAGACTTGGTAATGGTGAAAAAGCTAAAGTTACTATTGGTAATTTGAATGTTAAAGCAAAATATTCTGGTACTAGAGGTAATAATATTAAAATAAAAATTGTTTCTAATGTTGATGATGGAAAACACACTATATATACATATATAGATAATATTTTAGTAGATGAGCAAATTGCTAGCAATATAGAAGAACTTGCTGAAAATAATTTTGTTATTTTCTCTGGTACTGGAACTTTTGAAGATAATGCTGGTACTAGCCTTGAAGGTGGTACTGATGGTGAAGTAAACAATAGTGAATATAGTAAATTTTTATCACTTATAGAAACTGAAAGTTTTAATGTTCTTGTTTATGATGGAGAAGATGAAGAAACTAAAGGGCTTTTTGATAGTTTTACCAAAAGACTCAGAAATGATGAAGGTATTAAAATTTGTACTGTTTTACATAATTATAAAAAATCTGATTTTGAAGGTGTTATTAGTGTAAAAAATGATAAAAACCTTGTATATTGGGTTGGTGGTGCTTTAGCTGGTGCTGAAATTAATCAAAGTTTAACTAATAAAATTTATGATGGTGAATATGAATTTAATGCTAAATATTCTAATAATGAATTAAAAGATTCTATTAATAATGGTGAATTTGCTTTTTATTATGATGCTAATGATATTAGAGTATTAAAAGATATTAATACTTTTATTAGTTTTTCTACTGAAAAGAATTCAGATTTTAGCAATAATCAAGTTATTCGTGTTTTAGATTCTACTGCTAATGATATTGCTAGAATTTTTAATAATTATTATCTCGGTAAAATTCAAAATGATGCTTTAGGCAGAGATGTATTTAAATCTGAACTTATAAATTATTTTAAAAAGTTACAAGCTATTAGAGCTATTAATAATTTTTCTGCTGATGATATATCTATTAAAAAAGGTGTTGAAAAAGGTGATGTTATTGTAGATTTAATAATTGAACCTGTGGCTAGTATGGATAAACTTTATATGAAATGTGTTATTGAATAAAAGGAGGTAATTTATGGCTACTTTAAAAGCTTGGGATACTATTAATGGTGCTTTAGGTACTTGTTATGTTGATATTGATGGAAATAAAGAAGAAGTTTTATATTTGAAAAATATTGAAGCTAAAATTAAAAAAAGTAAGCGTGAAATAAAAGTTCTTGGGCAAACTGGGACAAAACATAAATCTAGTGGGTGGAGTGGTACTGGTAAAATGACAGCTTATTATTCTACTTCTAAATTTAGAGAACTTATGCTTAAGTATATTAAAGAGGGAAAAGATACTTATTTTGAAATAATTATTGAAAATAATGACCCTTCTAGTGATATTCAACGCCAAAGTATAGCTTTAAAACAAGTTAATATTGACAATGTAACTATGGCTAAACTTGATATAAATAGTACTGAACTTGATGAAGAAATGACTTTTACATTTAATGATGTTGATATTTTAGAAAGTTTTAAACCTGTTGTTGGGGAATAGTTTTTTATAGAAAGGAAATTTTATGTCTACTTTACAAGAAATACTTAATCTTAACATAGTTGACAATATTACTCATTATGTTGAAATATCTAATCGATTAAAAGATGAAAATGGTAATAATTTAAAATTTAAAATAAAGCCTATTCTTTTTGAAGATTTAAATAGATTAAAAAGAAAAGCTACATTTATAGATAAAAATGGACAAGCTATTATTGATGAAGGAAAATTGAATGCTTTATGTATTATAGAGGCTACTTTAGACCCTAATTTTAAAGATATTAAAAGTTTGGAAAAATTAAATATTTCTACGCCTGAACAATATTTGAATAAAGTTTTATTAGCTGGTGAAATTGAGAGACTTATAAAAGAAATTCTTTCTATAAGTGGATTTATGCAAGATATTGATGAGTTGGTTTGTGATATAAAAAACTAATTAAAAAGGGTGATGCTGAGCTTAATTATGCTTATTTTGCCCTTTTTAAATTAAATATTAAGCCTAAAGACTTTGCTCTAATGGATATTAGAGAAAAAGCGCTAATTATTTCCTTTATTGATAAATTTTTAGAAGAACAAAAAGAATTTGATTAATTTTAACAATTGTGTGGTGGGGAGGTGGGTTTATATATAGTAATTTATTTTTTTCATTTTATAATATTGGAAATATAAGTTTTTATAAAAATATAAGTTTTTATAATAAAAACTTTAAACTTTTAAAAAGTTATAATAATAAAAATAATAATTATATTAGTAATAATAAAATTTTAACTAATAGAAATTTTAAATTTTTTAATGATACAAAAATATTTAATAGTAAAAATATATTAAATAATTATTTTCATTATAAATATAAAAACTTTAATAATGATATTTTTTATAATAGTAAATTTAATAGTAGTGATATTAAAAGTTTTATAAATAATAGTACTAAAAATTTTTTAAATGAAAATAAATTTTATAAATATTTTTATTTTAATGGACAGAAAAATTTTATTACCACTTCAAAAAAAACTTTATTAAAATATAATAATAAAGATGTTATAAATTATATATTTCAAAATAAAAATTTTTATAATAAAACTTTGTTTAATAAAGAATTATTAAATAATAATTTTCTTAGTAATATTAATAATAACAATAAGTTTATTTATAAAGACTATTTACTAGAAAAAAATTTACATAAAAATAAAACTAAAGTTTTAAAATTGGATTTAAATAATATTTATAGTAGGTTACTACATAAAAATTTTGAAAATAAAAACTTTTATGTTGATAAAATTAAAAATATTATTAACAATCAAAATTTGAAAAATAGTTATATTAGTATTAATGATTTTAAAAATTTATCAAAATATTTAAATAACTATAATAATATAAACAATAATATTAATACTAATAATGAAAAAAATATTATAAAAAATGAAAATTTATATAATAGCTTATATGAAAAACAGTTAGAAATAACAAAAAATTTAGATTATGATTTTATATTTGATAAAATAAAAGAGTTGATTTTTGAGGAAATTTATTTTTATATATAATTGGAGGTGGTTATATATATACTTATTTATTAAAATATGAACATAAACAAGAAATATATCAATTGCCAGTACCACCTGAAAAAATGATAACAAAATCTTATAATACTAATAAAATGTATAATACTATTGGTATGGGTGAAATTAATGTTATAAAAGGTATTGGGCTTAGAGAAATATCTATGTCAATTATTCTTCCTAATGATTTATCCCTTCCTTTTGTTCAACCTAAATATTCTCCTAATTGTATAATTGGTAAGCCTATTATATATTTAGCTAAATTTAGAGAATTTAAAGCTGACAAAAAACCTATTCAACTTTTAATAACTAGAATTTTACCAAATGGTGAAGAAATTTTTAAAGGTAATATTAATGTAACTTTAGAAGAATATATAGTATATGAAAATGCTGGTGAGGAAGGAGATTTTTTAGTAGATTTAACTTTTAAAGAGTATATAGAAATAAAAGAACAAATTTTATCTCCTACAAATAAGGATAATAATACATATACAGTTAATACAAATAGAACTACTAAAGAACCTGCTAAAACTTATACAGTTAAAGCTGGTGATACATTATGGAAAATTGCTAAAAGAGAACTTAATGATGAAACTAAATATAAAAATATAATGACAATAAATAATATATCTGACCCTAAAAAATTAAAAATTGGAACAGTATTAAAATTGTCTTAGGGGGTATATTTTATAGAAATTATTATTTATTCTGAAAATGGAATTATTAATATAACAAATAAAGTTATAGATAAAATTATTATAAAAAGTTATTTTAAATATCAACCAACAAAGCTACAATTAAGTTTATTATTAGATAAAAATTATAAATTTTCTGAAGGGGATAATATTTGTATAAAAACTAAAGAAAATAATATTTTTTATGGTTATATTTTTACTAAAAAAATAATTGATAATCAAATTATTAATATTGTAGCTTATAATTCTTTAAGGTATCTTGTTACTAGAGATACCTATATTTATAAAAATAAAACTGCTAGTCAAGTAATTAAAATGATTTGTGCTGATTTTGGGTTACAAGTAGGTAGTGTTGAAGAAACTAATTATATTATACCTTATAGAATAGAGGAAAATCAAACTATATTTGATATTATCTATACTGCCCTTGATTTAACTAAAAATTTTAATAAAAAAAATTATATATTTTTTGATGATTTTGGAAAAATCTCTTTGAAAAGTTATGAAAATATGAAATTACCTGTTTTAATAGATACTAATAAATATACTATTAATTATTTTCATACAACATCTATTGATAAAAATGTATATAATTCTATTAAAGTATCTTTAAAAAATAAAAAAACTAAAATTATTTCTACTTATTTAGAAGAAGATAATACTAGTAAAAGTAAATGGGGTACTCTTAGAAAATTTGAACGTTTACCTAACGATTTTAATAGTGTGCAAGCTAAAAATTATGCTAAAAACTTACTTAGTATTAGTAATAAATTAAATGAAAAAATTGAAATTGTATGTTTTGGAAATGAAAAAGTAAAGGGTGGTAATATTATAAATTTATTGATAGATGAAAAATTAAAAAATGTGTTAGTTGAAGAATGTACACATATTATATCAAATAATGAACATATAATGAAACTTAATTTGACTAGTATTTAGGAGGGTTATGAATTTTTTAGATATAATTAAATCTAGTGTTTTAAATGTTGTTAATTCTATAAAATTTGTTGAAACTTATATTGGTGAAGTTGTAGAAGAAGAAGAATTGAAAATAAAGCTAGATGAAAAATTATTTGTTACTGAAGAACAAATTATTAGAACAAGTAATTTTAATGAACCTATAAAAAATGGAACTAAATTATTTATGATTAGAGAAAGTGGTGGTCAAAGATTTTTTATAGTTGATACTATACTTGAAAACAAATAGTAATAAGGAGGGAAAATGTTACCTATTAGAAATAATGTTGAAAATACTAATGTTGTAATAACTCCATCTAAAACTTATAGAATAGATTTTAATAAAAATAGAGCTAAAGGTATATTTAATGAAATAAATGCACTTACTCAATCTATTTATAAAATTTTAGTAACTAAAAGATATAAATATGAAATATATGACTGGAACTATGGTATTGAAATAGATGATTTAATAGGTATGCCTAAACCCTATGTAAAAATAGAAATAGAAAAAAGAATTACAGATGCACTATCTATTGATGATAGAATATTAGAAGTATATGATTTTCAATTTTTTGATATAGTTAATGATAAATGTAGTTTAGGTGTAAAATTTATTATAAAATCTATTTTTGGTGATTTTGGTTTTAGTTTGGAGGTGTAATTATGTATGAAAATATGACTTTTAACAATATTTTAAAAAGAGCTTTATCAAAAGTTTCTGATGATTTTGACAAAAGACAAGGTTCTATTATATATGATGCTTTAGCTCCTATATGTGCTGAACTTGCGCAAGCTTATATTGAATTAGATAGAATTTTAAAAGAAGGGTTTGCTGATACTGCTAGTAGATATTATCTTATAAAAAGGGCTATGGA
>CALWDX010000035.1 GCA_944376805.1 uncultured Clostridia bacterium | reverse complement strand
CTCTCATTTTAAATCCTTGTCCAGATTAACTCTGACTTTATTTATTTTTTAGTGTTCATTCACTTGAATTTTTCGGGTTGTCTAATTCACTTTTTATGATTATTTAGTTTTCAATGTTCAATTTTTTTAATTTGTTAGTTACTTATTCTATTATAACCATTTTTTTCATTTTGTCAAGTCTTTTTTAAATATTTTTTATTTTATTTTTCGACTTACGTTTGTCGTTTTAGTGACTTTATTAGTTTATCACATCTTCAAAACCTTGTCAAGAACTTTTTTCATCTTTTTTACATTTTTTCTATTTCTTAACTGCTTTGCTTTAGCGACTTGATTATAGTATCATATATAAAATATAATGTCAACACTTTTTTTACATTTTTTAAAAAATTTTTTAAAAAAGTTAAAAAAGTACTAATACTTTAATAGTATTAGCACTTTTTTATATAATTATTCTTCAGTTACTTCTTCTTTTTGAGAATCTACTTCTTTAATACTTAAACTAATTTTTTTGTTATCTGTATCAATTTCAGTAATTTTAGCTTTAACAACTTGACCAATAGATAAAACTTCTTCAGCTTTAGCAATATGTTTTTGGCAAATTTGAGAAATATGAACAAGACCATCTACACCTTCTTCTAATTCTACAAATGCACCAAAATCTACAAGACGAACTACTTTACCTTCTACAATATCAGAAAGGTGATATTTATCTTTAGCTAAAACCCAAGGGTTTTGTTGTGCATCTTTTAAAGAAAGAGAAATTTTATTTTTTTCTTTATCTACTTCTAAAACATAAACAGTTACTTTATCTCCTTCTTTTAATACATCACTAACTTTTTTAACTCTACCCCAAGAAAGTTCAGAAATATGGATAAGTCCATCTACTCCACCAAGGTCTACAAAAGCACCAAAGTCTACAATACGACTAACAGTACCCTCTAATTTATCACCAGATTTAATATTATCATAAACTTTAGCTTTAGCTTCGTCTTCCATAGCTTGAACTAAATCTCTTCTACCAGCAATTATACGACGTTTAGCTTTGTTAAACTCTATAATGTTAAAATCAAGTTCTTGTCCTTTAAAGCTACTTAAATCTTGAACAAATTTATTTGAAATTTGAGAAGAAGGTACAAATACTCTAACACCATTAATGTTAGCAACAAGACCACCTTTAATAATATCAACTATTTTACCTTTTAAAACAGTTTTATTATTAAAAGCTTCTTCTAATTCATCAAAGCCTTTATTCATTTCCAATCTTTTTTTAGATAAAACAACATTTCCATCACCATCATTAACTTTGATAACAAAAACTTCAATTTCATCTCCAATAGATACTTCACTTGCTAAATTTACATTAGGGTCATTAGAAAATTCTGATTTTTCAATAACACCATCTGCTTTATATCCAAGGTTAACAAATACTTCATTCTCTGTAACTCTTATGACACTACCTTTAACAATATTACCATTATGTAATGGTTTAAAACTCTCATTTAACATTTCCTCAAAAGACATATTTTCCATTTCACTCATTTTATTTAAAGCCTCCTTTATTATAGCTGGTGGTGTTGAAGCACCAGCAGTTATTCCAATTTTACCATTTTTTTTGAAAATATTCAACTGTAAATCTTTAATTGTTTCACATAAATAGGTATTTTCACAATTTTTTTTACAAATTTCATATAATTTTTGTGTATTTGAACTATTAACATCACCTAATACAATCATATAATCAACTTGTTTAGATAGTTGTAAAGCCTCTTTTTGTCTATCATTTGTAGCACTACATATAGTATTAAATACTTTTATATTATTATTTTTTATTATATTTAATAATTTTTCAAATATAGTTGTATCAAAAGTAGTTTGAGAAACTAAAACATACTCTTTGTTATCTTCAATATTTAATTTTTCAAATTCTTCTAAACTATTAGCTATAAGAGCTGTATTATCACAAAAACCATTTATACCTATTATTTCAGGGTGATTTTTATTACCAATAATAATAATACTTTTACCATTTTTATAATTTTCATCAACTATTCTATGAATTTTTTTAACAAATGGACAAGTACAATCTAAATATTGTATATTTTTTTCTTCTAAAAGTCTATAAACACTAGGTGGTACACCATGAGAACGTATAACAACTTTACCATTTATATCTTTTTCTAAACTTTCAATTATTTCTACACCTTGTTTTTCAAGGTCTTTAACAACATTTTTATTGTGTATAATAGGTCCATATGTATATATTTTGTCATCTTTAGACTTTTCATACACACAATCTACTGCCAATTTTACACCAAAGCAAAAACCAGCAGATTTAGCAAGTATTACTTCCATAAATATCCTTTCTATTATTTATTTTCATTCATTAGTTTTTCAATTTCTGTCATAATTTCATCAGTCATTTTGTTTAAAAGTTCTGTTTTAGGTTTTTGTCCTTTATATTTATCAAAAGAAATAGGCTTACCTATATTTACAATAACTTTACCTTTTTTAGAATAATCACCATTAATTCCAATAGGTACAACATCTACACCACTTTTTAAAGCAAATAATGAAACACCATTTTTAGCTTCAGCACTTTCACCTTCTTTAACTCTAGTACCTTGAGCAAATATACCTAAATCTCCACCATTTTTTAAAAGATTTATGCTAAATTTTAAAGCATTTATATCTGTGCCTTCCCTATCAACTGGGAAGGCACAAAGTTGGTGCATCCAAAAATTTTTAAATTTAGTATTAAAAAGTTCTTTTTTTGCAAAGTAATGTATTTTTCTATTTGTAATACTACTACAAACTATTACAGGGTCAAAATTGCTAGAATGATTAGAACAAAATATTACACCACAATTTTTAGGTACATTTTTTCTACCTTTTACAATAACTTTAAATTTTAATCTAGTATAAATTTTAAGACCAAATATAGCAAGATAATAAAACATTTTTTCACCTACTTTATATTTTCTTTAATTATTTTAATTATCATCTCTGAAACTTCACTTATAGAAAGATTTGTAGTATTAATAGTTATAGCATCATTAGCTTTTTTAAGTGGTGCAATCTTTCTATTTTTGTCTAAATTATCTCTATCTATTATACCTTGTCTAACTTGTTCATATTCAAATTTTTCATTTTTCAAAGAAAGTTCTTCACACCTTCTTTTAGCTCTTTCATCTATATCAGCATCTAAATATATTTTAACATTAGCATTAGGTAAAACATTAGTACCAATGTCTCTACCATCCATTATAACATTATTATTATTTGCTATTTCTCTTTGCATATTTAAAAGTTTTTCTCTAACATCTGGTATTTGAGCAATAATAGATGCATTTTTCGATATTTCCTGAGTTCTTATTTTTTCAGTAACATTTTCATCATTTAAATAAATTTGTTGTATACCATTTTCAAAACTTAAAGAAACATTTATATTTTGAAGATTTTTAACAATTTCTTCTGTATTATTACAATTTATATTATTTTGTAAACAATATAAAGTTATAGTTCTAAACATAGCACCAGTATCTACATATATAAAACTAAGCTCTTTAGATATTATTTTAGAAACTGTACTTTTTCCAGAACCAGCAGGTCCATCTACTGCAACAGCAAAACCACTACCTTTTAAAGCTATATCTGGTCTTAATTTTTTAGCCTCTTTTAAATATATATGTTTTAAATCTTGTTTTTTTACATCTAAATTAACAGTTATCATAACTCTTATACACATAGGTAAACTTTCTTCTACATACATTTCTTGCAAACACATAATAGCACAATCTGTTATACCTATATTTCTAGTAGCAATAGCTGGATATGCTTTAGTAATATCATTTGTTGTAGAAAATACAATATTAATTATATTTTCTTTATTTATATTATTTTTTTCAATTATTTCATTTAATAACATTTCCGTATTTATAACAATATTTTCTTTTGTATTTTCTTCTATTGTTATAGCACCTCTAATAGAATAAATATTCATAATTTTCTCCTAACTATTTATATTATTACCTGCTAAATAACCAGTAGCAAAAGCTATTTGTAAATTAAAACCACCTGTATAACTATCTACATCTATAACTTCACCAGCAAAATATAAATTATCTATAATTTTAGATTTCATTGTACTTGGGTCTATTTCATTAACACAAACACCACCAGCAGTAATAACAGCTTCATTATAACCATTATCCCCTATTATAGTTATAGGAAATTTTTTTATTAATTCACAAAGTTTTTTTCTTTCATCTTTTGTAATAGAATTTACTTTTTTATTTTCATCTATATTAGAAAGTTTTATAATAACAGGTATCATTTTTTGTGGTAATAATTCATCTAAACTATTTTTAAAAGATTTATTAATAAATTTTTCAAAATCCCTAAGTATTCTAGTATCAAGTTCTTTATCATTTAAAGCTGGTTTTAAATCTATATAACCATTTATTTTATGGTTATTATATTTACCTACAAGACTTCTACTTCCTTTCAAAACTAAAGGACCAGTTATACCAAAATGAGTAAACATCATTTCGCCAAAATTTTTATATACATTTTTATTATCAACAAAAATATTTAATTCTACATTTTTAAGGCTAAGTCCTTGTAAATCTTGACACCATTTTTCGTCTACTTTAAGTGGTACTAAAGAAGGGTATAGTTTAGTAACTTTATGTCCCATTTTTTTAGCAAATTTGTAACCATCACCATCAGAACCAGTAACAGGATAAGAAAGTCCACCTGTAGCAATTATAACATTTTTAACATTTATTTCTTTGCCATTAACAATAGCTTTTACTATTTTATTGTTTTCTAAAATTAAATCTTCTACATTAGAATTTAATTTTATATCTACATTATTATTTTCCATAAATCTAGTAAGAGCTTTAACTATATCACTAGATTTTTCAGAAACTGGAAAAACTCTATTACCTCTTTCAACTTTTACTTTCACACCTAATTCTTCAAAAAAATTCATAGTTGCATAACTATCAAAAGTATAAAAAGCACTATATAAAAAATAAGGGTTGCCTGGTGTATTTTGAATAAGTTCTTCAACATCACAAGCATTAGTAAGATTACATCTACCTTTACCAGTTATAAAAAGTTTTCTACCTAATTTTTTATTTTTTTCAAAAAGTATAACATTATTATTATTTTTAGCAGCAAATCCACTAGCTATCATACCAGCAGGACCACCACCAATTACTATTGTATATTTTTTATTTTTATCATTTTCCATATTTTCACCTAAAAAAAGTTTTTACTTGGTTGATAATTATACACTTGATATTCACTCCAAATATTTTCTAATTTTCCAAGTGTAGTTATCATTTCATCTTTTTTAGCAACACTAATAGCTACAAGTAAAGCATTTATAACACTTAAAGGCGCTACTAAAGAGTCTATAAAAGAAATCATATCACTTCTAGCTATAAGGCTATTAGTAGCAAAATTTACAAGTGGTGAATATTTACTGTCAGTTATAGCAATAGTTGTTGCCTTTTTAGAAAAAGCATACTCCATAGCTTTTATAGTTCTTCTAGAATAACGAGGAAAACTAATTCCAATTAATACATCATTTTCTTCTATTCTAAATATTTGTTCAAATATTTCAGTTGCTGTAGAAGAATTTACATAAACTACATTATCAATCATAAGATTAAGATAAAAAGCTAAAAATGAAGATAGAGAATTAGCACTTCTAACACCTACTATATAAACCTTTCTAGCTTTTAATATCTTTTCTACACACTGTTCAAAGGATTTTTTATCTATTGTTGATAGTGTAGATTTTATGCGTTCAGTATCTTTTTCTAATATATTTGTTAAAACATCTTTTTTACTTTTAGACATTTGTTCAGCAGAAACACTCATTCGTTGTGCAGCAGTAAGTTTAATTTTAATAAGTGCTTCTAATTCTGTTTGCATTTTAGGATAACCATCAAATCCCATTTCAGAAGCAAATCTTACAACGGTAGATTCACTAACTCCTGCTTCATCACCTAATTTAGAAGCAGTCATAAAAGCAGCTTCATCATAATGTTCTAATATAAAAGATGCTAATCTTTTTTGGCCTTTACTTAAAGTTGGCATTTTTTCATTTATCTTATTAAGTAAATCATCTTGAAACATATTTTATATCCTTTAAAGTTAAATTTTTATTTACTTATTAATAATATATTAAAAACATATAAACTTCAAGTATATATTTATTTTTTATTATATTTTGTCATATAATTGTATTTTTTAATAATTTATTATATATTTTATATTTGAAATTCAATCTAAAAAGTTAAAAAGGTTAAAGAATTAAAATTCTTTAACCTTTTATATTTTTACTTATATATATTTAATATTATTATAAATTTAACTTACATTTAAATATTTGTATAATCATGAGTATATGTTACATTATTTTCTTCTAAAAATTTTAAATATTCTTCTATTGTATATGTAGGTTTAAAATTATCTATTATTTCTTTTCCATTTTTAGCATTATCATATAATAAATCTATTAATGTTAAAGCCATAGCTTTAGCAGAGTTTACATAACCCATTTCTTCATCTACCATATTATAATCTTTTGTATGGAAATCACCAGTAGCTCCCATTATATAAGGGTGAATACAAGGCATTATTTGAGAAATATCCCCCATATCAGTTGAACCACCACCTACATTTAAATCTATTATATCTTCCTCTTTTATATTTAAATAATTTATAAGATTTTCTTTAAATAAAGCATTCATTTTATCATCTGTTTCTAAAGATAAATAACCTATAAAGTCTTCTATAATAACTTTACCACCAATAGCAAGAGCAGCAGCCTGTATTGCTCTATTAAATTTTTTATTAGCATCTATCATAGCATTAGCATTGTTAGCTCTTACCATAGCCTCCATAGTAACTTTATTAGGCACAACATTAACAGCATCACCACCGTGATTTATTATATAGTGTACTCTAACTTTATCTTCATCTTTAAAAGTATCCCTAAGAGCATTTATATTGTTAATAGCTAAATTAGCCATAGTACCAGCATTTATACCTAAATGAGGTGCTCCTCCTGAATGAGCAGATTTTCCAATAAAAGTAATACCTTTTTCAATAAAACCATTAGATTTTCCCTTTATAATACACTTTTTATTATCTTTTATACTCCCTAAATGAAACATCATAGACATATCAACATCATTAAAATAACCTTTATGTATAAGTTCTTGTTTACCCCCTACATAAGTTATCATTTTATTATCTTGTAAATATTTTCTATATTCAAGTTCAATACCTTCTTCAGCAGGTACAGCAATAAAATCTATTTTACCATCTAAATATTTAAATACGCCAGATTTTATTAAACCAATAGCACAACCAAGCATACCAGCTATTTGGGCATTATGCCCACAACAATGTATAGCACCATCTTCTTTAGCATCTTTATGTTCTGGACAAGATAAAGCATCAAGTTCACCTAAAATAGCTACTTTAGGTCCTTGTTTATCTTCATTAATAGAAGCTTTACAACCAGTAACAGCTATATTTTCTTCTACAGAAAG
>CALWDX010000034.1 GCA_944376805.1 uncultured Clostridia bacterium | reverse complement strand
AAAGATAATAAAGTATTTTCATTTTTAAATATATTATTTGCTATGTATGGTGAAAATATAAAAACTAATATACTTATTAAACAAGCTATTAATCCAGATAAAAATATACATATAGATAAAATTCTTTTTATATTTCCATATTCTCTTTTTGAATTTTCTTCTGAAACTAATTTAGATATAGTAGTTGAAAATCCAGAAGAAGATATACTCCAAGCTAACATACTATATTGTCAAGACAGGAAATTAAAACATTATTAAAAAAGGCTGAAATCTAGCTGAAAATTCCATTCTATTTTTATTTTAGATTTATTATAAATATATATTTTTTTTACAAATAAGTCTACCATTTCATAGGTTAATTTATCCTCATATATGACTTTTTCTATACCATCTAGTTTTATATATCTTCTTGTTTCATTTTTTAAACTTTCTATTTTTTTAGTTATATTTTCTTTTCTGGTTTCTATATCTTTGCGACTTGACAAATATTGTTCCTTGTCCATATTCTCATTTAAATATAACATATAAAGTTCATCTTTTTCATCTTCAAGTTGTATTAATTCTTTTTCAAGTATTTTCAATTCATTTTTTGTATTATTATTGTTTTTGTTTAATATATCAAATGCTATTTTTTGAATACCTTTTAATACAACATTTTCAAGAACCTCTTTTTCAATTACATTATGTTTACAATTATCATTATATTCATAATTTCTTGTCCTACAAAAATATGTTTTACTAGAATTATATAAAGAATAACCACAATAGCCACAATATAACTTATATGCAAAAATATTTTTTCTTTCTCTGATTTTTGTTGTCTTTCTTGTAGTTAGCATATCTTGTACCTTATAAAAATCTTGTTTATTTATAATACCAGTATGACAATCCTCTACTATAATCCAATCATTTTTACTGTTTGTTACTTGTTTATGCCTAGTTTTTATATTTCTACTTGTTCTTAAATACTCTATTGTACCAATATAAACTTTATTGGACAATATTTCTCTAATATGTTCCCTTTTCCATAAGTTTTTAGCATTTACTGTTTTGTTTATAAAATCTAATCTTGTTTTAACATTATTTTCATTTAATTTTTTAGCTATCTCTAAACAACTGTTTCCATCTAAAAATAAATTAAAAATATTTTTAACTATTAAAGAAGTTTCTTCATCTATTTCTAATTTACCTTTTTGTTCTTTAGATTTTTTATAGCCAAAAGGGGCAGTATAAGCTAAATAATTTCCTTGTTTAGCTTTATTTATTTTACTACTCATTATTTTACTAGATAAATCTTTAGAATAATAATCATATATTATACTTTTAAAATTTATATCAATATCATTTAAATTGTATTTTGAATTTTTACTATCAAAATTGTCATTTATAGATATAAACCTTACATTAAAAAATGGTAATATATTTTCTAAATAGTTTACAACCTCTATATAGTTTCTTCCAAATCTAGATAAATCTTTTACTATTATACAATTTATTTTATTTTCTTTTATATCTTCAAATAGTGTTTGTATGCTAGGTCTTTTAAAGTCTGTTCCAGAAAAACCATCATCTACATATTCAACTACTTTAAAGTTTTTAAATTCATCTTTTTTAGTTATAAAATTTTGTATAATATGTCTTTGACTTTCTATACTGTTACTTTCAGCTTTTTCACATTTGTTTTTATCTTCATTTGAAATTCTTAAATATATAGCTATTGAATAGTTAGAAGCCATTTAAAACACCTCCCAACCATTTAAATAACTTTTAATTTCATTAAATCTATCACAAAATTTAAAAGCTATTTTTAACTTTTTATCATTATATATAACTATTTCATCTATTAATTTTAATATCATTTCTTTAGTTAAAATTTCTTTATCTTCAAAAATTAAAAAGTCATTAATAAAATTTTTATCATTAAATCTTTCTTCAATTTTATTTAAGTCCTCATTTAATTTTATTAATTCATCTTTTAGTTTTAGTTCTTTTTGCTTATAATTATTTTTATTATAAATATAATCCTCTTTGTTTAATACATTTTCTAAATAATCATTATACATAATATGATATATATTATTGATATTGTCTATTTCAAAATTTATTTTATTTATTTTATCTTTTATACACTTTTTCTCTAATTCAAATTTATGTAAATACTTTTTACTTTTAACTATTTCACTTAGGTTTTTAGCCAGTTTTAATTGTAATTTTATAGTTTCCAAAATAACATTTAAAATTATTTCTTCTTTTACACTTTTAAAATTACATCTATCTTTGTATTTTAGCTTATTAGAACATGCAAATCTTTTATCTACATAATTTTTTTTAGTATTTTTAACTAATCTAATATTTTTGCCACAATAACCACATTTTATAATTCCCTTTAAAATATTTTCATCATTAATATTTGTATTGTGTTCTTTAAAATATTTTTGTTTTAACTGATTATTTATATCTTGTACTTGGTTAAATGTATATTCATCTATTATAGGTATATGATTATTATGTATAACTACCCATTCTTCTTTAGGTAAAGCTATTTTTTTATGATTATTACCTATTGTTTGAATAGTTTTTCCTTGAGTTAAATTGCCTATATAAAAATCATTATTTAAAATTCGATGGATACATTCTTTATTCCATTTTACATTAGCATATTTATCTGTTTTAAAAAGTCCCAAATTATAAAAATGCTTATAAGGTGCATCTATATTTAACTTTTCAAGTTCCAATAATATTTCATTATAACTTTTATTTTGCAAACGCCAATCAAAAATTTTTTTAACAACTTCACTTGCTTTTTCATCAACTATTACTTTCCCTTTATTTTTAGGGTCTTTTAAATACCCATAAGTAGGAATAGTACATAAATATTGTCCTTTTTTTCTTTTAGACTGTAAAGCAGAAGAAACTTTTTTTGAAATATCTTTTGAATATAGTTCATTAACAATATTTTTAAGGTGCATTGATAATATATCATTATTTTTAATATTTGCACTATCAAAATTATCATTTATAGCTATAAACCTTATATTTAAGAATGGTAATATATTTTCAATATAATTACTACATTCTTTATAATCTCGTCCAAATCTAGATAAATCTTTTACTATTATACAATTTATTCTTTTATGTTTTATATCTTCTAAAAGACTTTCAAAGCCTTCTCTATTAAAGTTTGTACCTGTTTTATTATTATCTTCATAAAATTTTACTAATTCAAAATCATTATTATTATTTATATAATTTAAAATTATATTTTTTTGATTTTCAATAGTATTTTCATCATCTGTATTATTATTTAAAATTGAAAGACGAACGTAAGCTCCAACTTGAAAAGATTTTTTAGGATTATTTAAATTTAATTGTAAGTGTACTCTACTTTTTCTTGCCATATTAAATAACCTCCTTTAAATCTTTTAAATTATTTAAAAGGTTGATTATTTCTCCATACTGCTCATCAAATCTAAATTTTACACATACCCTTAAATTTTCATAAACATAAATTTTACTAATTAAACAAACAAGTAATTTTCTATCTAATTCCTTAATATTTCTATATTTCTTAATATATTCTTTTAGCTCTAATTCTTGTTTATCTCCATTAATTAAATCATTTAATTTAAGTTCAAAATCTTTTATACCATCTTCAAGTTTATTAATTTTTTGTTCTATTATGTTATTATATTTAATATATTCATCTTTATCTAATATTTCATTTTTGTAATCTTCATATATTTTAAATTTATGTTGTTTTAATTTATCAATTTCTTTTTTTCCCGTACTAATATTTATATTGATATTTTCAATTTGTTTTTCACTAAAAGGTAATTTTTTAATATCTTTTATAACTTTTTCAGTATCTATTAAAGTTTTAATATGTAAATTTATTGTTTTTAATATAGTTTCTTTTATAACTGTTTCTTTTATAGAATGTTTAGTACAACCATTACCTTTAACATAACCAGAACAAACATAATTAATATTTCTATTTTCTTTTGTACCAAAATTTTTCCTTACCATACTTCTTCCACAGTCAGCACAATATAAAATACCAGAAAATAAAGATACTTTTTCATTATTAGGTGCTACTCTTGTATCAGAAAGCATAAGACTTTGCACAATTTCAAAAGTTTGTTTATCTATTATTGGTAGATGAGTATCTTCACAAATTAGCCATTTTTCTTCAGGATTTTTAACTAACTTTTTAACTCTATAATTTAAAGATGTAAATTTTGCTTGTTCTAATATACCTATATAAACTTTACTTTTTAAAATGTCAATTATAGTTTTATGACTCCATAAAGAGGCTTTTTTAGATTTTGCACTATTTTTAAAGTTTAAACCTATATGTTTTTTATACTCTATTGGAGATAAAACACCTCTATTATTTAATTTTTCAGCTATTTTAGTATGAGTATAACCTTCTAGTTTCATTTCAAAGATTTCTTGTACTATTTTTGAGGCATAATCATCTATAATTAATTTATTTTTATTGTTAGGGTCTTTTAAATATCCATATGGTGCAAAAGAACCTATAAATTCTCCGTTCTTTCTTTTTGAATCTAATTGAGTTCTTACTTTTATTGATATATCTCTTAAATAAACATCATTTATAAGATTTTTAAAAGGTACTATTAAACTTTGTTCTGAATTATTCTTAATACTATCATATCCATCATTAATAGATATAAATCTAATACCTAAAAAAGGAAAAATTTCTTCTATATATTTTCCTACTTCAACAAAATTACGTCCAAACCTAGAAAAATCTTTTACTATAATACAATTTACTTTTTTAGATTTTATTTCTTCCATTAGTTCTTTAAAAGCTGGGCGTTCAAAATTTCCACCACTATAACCATCATCAATTTTTATAGAAACTAATTCTAAATCTTCTCTTTCATTAATAAAAGTTTGTATCATAGATTTTTGATTTATTATACTTTCACTTTCGTTTTTATTATTATCCTCACGAGATATTCTTAAGTACATTGAAACTTTATACTTTTTCATTTCTAACACTCCCAATTGATTATTTTTAATCAAAAAAATCAACTAGAGTTTTGATACGTCTTATTTTTTGAAAGTATATCATAAATTTTTTCATATGTCTAGTTGATTTTTATAATTATATTTTATTTATTTAAACAGTCTTCAATGTAAATATTCTCTTTAGGGTCATTATAAGTACTATTTACTATAACATCATCTACTTTAAAAAAATATGGATTTTTTATTTGTTGTATAAATTTTAAAACTTTTAATTCATATGGTAAACTATCATCAATTTCTATATCATTAATATCTTTTAAATCTTCTAATCTTATACTATTTATATCCATATTTTTTAATTTGTTAAAATCAATATTTTTATAATTTTCTAATTCTTCCTTTGATATATTAAATTTATTTTTCATAAATTCTTCTCCTTTTTTTAATTTAATATATTTGATTATTGTTATAATTATTCTAAAATATAAAATAATTTTTAAATATAAAATACATTTTGTTTTATACTTAAAAAAAGATTTATATTTAATACAAAACAAGCTATTTTAATTATTACAAATATTATATTAATATCTTTATAGCTTGTTTTGTAGTCTTCCTGTTTTTTACTTTTTTATAATATAACAAATGGTCTATTGATTAGATAGACAACCATAACCCCCTTTGGATTTCCCCCTAACAGACGGACTACACTCTATACGATAAGTTAAGACTATGTAGAAGTATCATTATATTAAATAAATATCTTGGCAATTAGTTTATCACAAACCTTATTATTACAAACATTTCTCGTCAAGCGTGTTTTAATATGTTGCTCCATTTATTTAACTTTGTATTTGTTATATTGTCTATTTAATTTTCAATGTTCATATAGAGGTGAAAAATACCCCTCTATATATATAAGGAAATAAAATTATCTTTTGGTAGGGTAAAAAATTAAACAAAATTTATTTTTTTATATTTATAATTTTATACATCTTGTATAGATAAGAATAGTTTATTTAATTGCTTTAATATTCTTTTTTCTTTTTCAAGTAAAGTTGTATGTGAAATACCTAAATCATTAGCTACTGTTCTTTTACTTTTATTTAAAAAATATATATTTTCTATTATGTATAAATCATTATCTTTTAATAATTTTAAAGCTTTTCTCAATTTTTCTATTTCAATTTTTAATATTACAAATTGTTCTAAATTAAAATCATCACTTACTTCAAAATTAAATTCTTTTAAATTTTCAATATAACATTCTCTATTTTTTAAAATTTTAATTTCTTCATTTTCTGTATCTATTAAAATCTTATCTTGTTTTAATTTTTTCATAAAATATCTTTCTTTATATTTATCTTTATAATAACCTTTTTTAACTTTTTCACTAACTTTTATTTTTTTACCATTAAAAAATATATAATCCATTTTTTTGTCCTCCTAAAATTTTCTATTTTGCTATTAAATTCAAAATAAAAACAGGAGAACTTCTTATTTTTAATACTATTTTAGACTTTATAAGACACAAAAAAAGGCAAACTAATAAATAATTATTAGTTGCCTTTTTGAATAATATATAAAATATATTTTTATTATAAATAAATCTAAAATAATATTTACACATATTTGTCCTTAAAATAAATATATAATACTAATTGTTACATATATTATATACTATTTTAAAGACATTTTAAAGTATTTATTGACATTTTTTTACATAAATTGATTTTTATGCTTATAATAATATTATAAATTCTCTGTCCATAATTCACATTGTTCTATAACTGTATCTATTGCTTCATTACAATCATCTGGTGGGTACTTATATTTTTTTAATAGTTTTTTAACCATTAATCTCATTTTAGCTCTAGCACTTTCTTTTCTTTTCCACTGAACCTCCCACGACTAAAGTCGCGGGGTTCCTGCTTCATAGAATTTTGCATATTTTAAATATGTCTTACTAATTCTCCACAGGCTATCCCCGTAGTTCCTACGGTTCTTACATATATTATTTATACTAACCTTAATCCTTCTTTTAATATATTTCTACTTGCATTTATATCTCTATTGTGATGTGTATTACAACAAGGACAAATCCATTCTCTTATATTTAGATTTTTTACTTTCTTATTTTTATAACCACATTTACTACATAATTGAGAACTTGTAAAAAATTTATCTACTTTTATAACTTTTCTTCCATACCAATTAGCTTTGTATTCTAACATTCTTATAAATTCTGTCCATGATACATCTGCAATAGCTTTAGCTAATTTATGATTTTTCATCATATTTTTAACTTATAAATTTTCTATACAAATAATATCATTTTCTCTAATTAATTTAGTAGATAATTTTTGTAAAAAATCCTTTCTTTGATTAGCTATATATTCTTGAAGTTTTGCTACTTTTCTTTGTTCCTATTTGAACTACCAATTGTTTTTCTTGATAGTTTTCTTTGTAGATTAGTAAGTTTATTTAATGATTTATTTAAATATTTAGGATTTTCTATAAATTCTCCATTACTTAATATACAAAATTCTTTTATACCTAAATCTAAGCCTATAAAACTATTTGTACTTTCTAATGGTTTAATATCTATATCTGTACAACATAATGATACATAATATTTGCCACTTGATTCTTTTGATATTGTAGCATTAAGTATCCTACCTTTAGGTATTTGTTTATCTCTTATTTTGACCATACCTAACTTAGGTAATTTTATATATTTATCACAATATTGTATATTTCCATTTGTAAAATTAGTTTTATATGAAAATTTATTAGTTTTCTTAGATTTAAATTTAGGAAAACATGTGTTTTCTTTAAAGAATTTTTTATATGCATTTTCTAAATCTTTTAATGAGTTTTGTAGTGCAAATTTATCTGGTTCTTTAAGCCATTCTAACTCTTTTTTTAAGCTAGTTAAATCAGAACTACATTGCTTATAAGTAAATGTTTCTTTATTATTTTTATAAGTTTCTATTCTTTTTGAAAGATATCTATTATATATAAATCTACAACATCTAAAAGTTTTATTAATTAACTCTTCTTGTTTTTTATTTGGATATATTCTAAACTTATAAGCTTTTTCCACTACTATCACCTCATTTTACTTGATTTTAAATATATTTCTATATTAACATATATAATTTATTTTTATCAAGTATTATA
>CALWDX010000033.1 GCA_944376805.1 uncultured Clostridia bacterium | reverse complement strand
TATTATCTTTCATAAAGTTAATATTTGATTTTACTTGTTTATTTTTTAATATCATATATTTAATATCATTTAAATCTTCTAAATTTAAAATATCATCAAATACTTCTTCATTTTCTTTGTCTAATTGGTTAATTGTATCAATAGCTTCTTCTTTATTAATAATTTTATTATCTTCTGTATCAAATATACTTTCACCAAAAGGAATTTCTCTTTCTTCAAGTTCTGTTTTAAATTCATCTATATCTTTACTTAATTTGTAGTTTTCTTTCAATATACTTTCCATTACTTGTATATTATTAAGTGTTATAGGAATATTATTTTTTATAAGATAATTAACAGTATCTTTACTTATATTATCTAAATTACTTATATCTTTTAATAAATTTTCTTTTGTTTGTGTAGATATAGTTTGTTTATTATCATCTTTTAGATTATCAAGTAAACTTTCAATAGTAGTATTAAAATCTAAATTTTGAATAATTTCTGGGCTTGAATAGTTTATTAATTGATTTAAAACAAATTTATTATAATTTTCATTTGTTTTATTTAAACCATTTTCTATATTTTTTTTAATATTGTTTTCTGAAACAAGTTTTTCACTTTCTCCTGTATTTTCATCTACTTTTTTATCAAAACTTATTTTTCTTCTTTGTTTTTCTGATATTTTAGAAGCTTCTAAAAGATTCGCTAATGTAATATTTTTTTCAGATTTTAAAATATTACCTATTGCCATACTATCCCCTTTTTGAACCATATTAAGCATTCTATAAACAGATACTATTGCATTTCTTTCTTCTTTAGATAATTTATTATCTTTATCTATTTCTAAAATTTGTTCAGCTATTTTTTCTCTTGAAGTTTGCCCAAAGCTATTATTATCTAAATAATCTATAACATCATTTATATTTTTATCCATAGGGTTAAAATTATCTTTTAACATTTTAGCTATTGTTAAAGGATGTAAGTTATTAGCTAAATAGTCTATTTTACTATCTAACAGTTTAACATTTAACATATTTTCTTCTGAAAAATCAATATTATTAAGTGATAATATTTTAAGTGCTTTTATATTTGTTTCATTAGCTTCAAAACCATTTTGTTCTAATAATTGTTTAAAATTATCTTTAAGTTTATTTATATTATCACCAAAAGAACTATTAGGCATAGTTTTAAAATTTTCAAAATCGTCAATAATATTTTGTACTTTTAAACTTTTATTAATACCTGATAAAGAAAAATCTACATTTTCATTTATTATATCTTTAAATGTTTTATAAACTACATTAGGGTATATATTTTGTATAGTTGAAACTACACTTTTAATTGTATCAACATTTTCTTGTGTAGAAGGTACTTTATTTAATTCCAAATATTTTTTATAATTTTCTTCTTCTATACTTTCAAGATGCTTTATAACTTCTTGTAATGGTTTTGTATCTATATTTATACCTTTATCATATAAACTATACATAGCCTCGCTTGTTAATTTTAATTGTATTTTATATAAGTTTAACTTTTCTTTTATAGCATCTTGTGTTACATTAACATTTTCAATATTTATATTTTCATAGTTATTTTCTATATTTTTAAGATTTATTTTTATTTTACTATCAATAAGGCTTTGTATATGTTCAGGTAAAATGTTAGGTAAAATAGCTTTATATTTATTATATTGTTGTTCTATATTTGTATCATTAAAAATTTCTACATTTAAAATATTTTCATTTTTTAAAATATTTTTAGCACTTTTTTCTAATATATCTTTTATATCTATATTTTCTTTTAAATTTTGTAATTTTTTAAATTTTTCAATATTATTATTAGTTACATCTATTTCATTTTTAATAAAATCTTTAGCAATATTAATATTTTCATCATTTACTTCAATATTATTTTGTGTTAATACATTTTCTATTTGACTATCAAGATTTTCTATATTATCTATATTAATATTTGACATATTAGAAACTTTTTTATATTTAGAAGTATACAAATCTTCTATTGTTGTTTTATTACTATTTTTTATAACATTTAAGGCTGTTTCTTTATCTAAATTTTCAATACTTTCAACTTTTTCTTTAACATTCTTTAAAGTAGAAATATTTTTTTCTATAGCAGGTAAACCCATTTCAGATAAAAAAGCCTCAAATCTAAACATTTTTTCCTCATCTACACCATTCATATTTAAATCCATTTTCATAGATTTAGCTTTTTCTTCTTTTATTTCTTTTAAAGTTTTTTCATCTAAAGTATTTTTTTCAGTATCTACCCCTAAACTATCATTTAAATAATCACTAAAAGACATCATATCTAAATTTTTAGGATTTACTCCACTATTAGCAAATTTTTGTAAATCTTCTTTTGTTATTGTATTAGATATATGTGATAATTTATTTTTTACTTTATTTGTATATAAAATATTTTCTTGTACTGATGGTTGACTATTTTTATCTAAATATTTTTTATATTGTTGTTGAACCTTGTTTATTTCTACAAAATCATCTAATGAACGTTTTACTCTATTTTTAGGCTTATTTTCTTCACTTTGTATAGAAATATCTTCAGTTATTTCATTGATATTTTTTTCATCTTCTGTTTCAACAATTTGTTTTAAAGTATTATTATCATCTACAACTTTGAAATATATAGTGTCTCCTACATTTCCTATAATTTTATCTTTATCTGCATTTATAGTTATTTTGTCTTCTATATCAATTATATATGAATTATCTTTTAAATCTTTTATATATCCTGTTAAAATATCTCCTTCTTTAAACTTAATATTTTTATTTTGTATATTATTGATATTTATAATACTATTGTTTATCTTATCTATATTCATAAATTTCACCTCTAATTATAATATCGTCTTTATAATTATATTTATTAATAAAAAGATTTTAAAAATCTATACTTAAAATTTTTATATAGAAAAACGGATTGTACTAGTTAATTTTATATATTGAAAATATTAGTGTTTATAAAACTTAATTTTTGAATGTAAAAAACTAATACTTAAATTTTCAATATTTCATTATTTTAACTAGTATAATCTGTATATAAAAAGACTATTTTTATTTAATAAACATATTAAAATCAATAATAGTTTTTTTATTTATTATAATTTATAAGAAGATATAATAATATTATTTTGATTATCAACAGCAAATAACATTTCTAAAATTTCACTAAAATATGATATTGGCACATATGTTTTACCATTTTTAATTTCTGGGGCAAATTCTAGCTGTCTTATAACTTTATTATTTTTATCAGAATATCTATTTTCACCTATAACTAAATATGAAACAAATTTTCCATTTTTCAATATAGTTATTGTATTTTTACCCATTTCCCAATTCATTGTATAACCGAAATATTCTAAAGGTCCTCTTAAAGGTACCATTTTTACATTATATTCAGACTTTTTATAATAATTTTCTTTACTAATATTAAAATTATTTAAATTATTATAAGGTATTTCAAAAATTATATTTCCTTTTTGAGAAAATGTAATACTTCCTGCACCATAAATAATATATGTATTTTTATTTTTTATATAAAATGGTGTAGTTTCTGTAACTTTTTTATACGCAACACCCATATTAGATGCTTTATTAGATACTACTTTATTACTATAATTTATTCCATTAGCTCCAAAATAATCATTAATTGTTATATATTTATTATTTTCTATATCAATATTAACACTATATGGTGTTATATCATTATTATATATATTTTTAAAATAAATTATAATAGACAAATTGTTTTCATCTTGTATAGTATCATAATACACTTCTATTTTACTTGGTGTCTTTTGTGAATAAGCTGTAGTTTTACTTTTTATTATATTATCTATCTTTTTATTTACATTACTTTGAAATGATGTATTTTTTAATCCAGATATAAAAGGATATTCTCCATATATTATAATATTATTTTTATTTATATTTATAGTTTTTGCTCCAATATTTATATTGTCTGCATACACATTTTTAAATGTAAATGAAAAAATTAAAATAAAGCTTAAAAATATAGTCAAAATTTTCTTCATTTTTACACTCCTTTAAAATTTATTATACATATATTATTACATTTTTTTATTAATAATACAATTACAATAATATTACAAATTTATTATATTTATATTTTCTTATATATTATATAAAATGACATATATATTTTAAAATTTATATAATTATTTTCACACTAATTAATGAAATGTATCTACATTATAATCTTTAAAATGAAACCCAAACCAACGATTTTGTATATCTTTAAAATTTTTAGGTGGTTCACTTGTTATAAAATAATCATTTTCTAAAAGATCTGGTGTATGTTTTTTTGTATGTTCTATTAGTAATTTCCAAAGCTCTTCTTTTATATGTTTATAATTTTTATCATTTATTAAATTGTGTTGTTCCATTTTATCTTCATTTAAATCAAATAATAATTTCACATCACCTCTTGAACAATATATAAGTTTAATATTATCTTTTATAATACAAAAATGTTTATTTAAACTATTACCATAAAATATTCTTTCTTCATCTAATTCTAATAAGTTTTTACCTGTTATATTTTCAGGCTTTTCTATGTTAGCCATTGCAAGTATTGTAGGATATACATCATTTATTTTAGCTAAATATGCTTTTATTTCATTTCTTTTATAATTACTATTTTTAGGTGGTACTATTATCATAGGTATATGTGAAGCACCTTCTAAAAATAGATTTTTTTGTGCCATATGATGATAACCTAACATTTCTCCGTGATCTGAAGTAAATATTATCCAAGTATTTTCAAACAAATTATTTTCTCTTAAACAACCAAAAAGTAATCCTAAAGAATAATCTAATTGTGTAATCATTGCATAATATGCTCTTTTACTTGCTTTCAACTGTTCTTCACTAAAAAGATGAACATTTGTATTTTCAAATGCTCCTTCTATAAGCCCCATTGGTACATTATCTATATCTTTAGACCAATCACCATATACAGCATCTGGCATAGATATATTTTGATATAAATCCCAAAAGTCTTTGCAAGGGTCAAATGGTGGGTGTGGTTTTGTAAAACTAGTCCATAAAAAAAATGGTCTCAAAGGATCTCTTGTTTCTATAAAATCAATTGAACCATCTACTGTCCAAGTTGTTATACTATCTTTTATATCAACAGTTGATATAACTGGCTCTATTTCACATTCTCCAACACCATGTGATTTTGGTCTACTAACACTAGATTTTTTATCATATTCTCTCATATAATCAAGTGGTAAACGCATACTTTCAAATCCATAACAAGCTCTTGCTGGTTCAAAATGCATTTTGCCCATAGCTTTTGTTTGATATCCATTATCTGTTAATATAGCTGGTAAAGTTTTTCTTTGATTAGTCATATTTTCCATAAAATTTTGATGATTAGCATTTGATACTACACCACTTTCATAACCTTTTTTACCTGTCATTATAGTTATTCTAGACGGTACACATATAGGGCAATCTGCATAACATCTTGTATAAGATATACCTTGAGTAACTAAATAATTTAAATGTGGTGTAAATATATTTTTATTTCCTAATGCTTGTATTGTATCAAATCTTTGTTGGTCTGTTGTTATTAAAATTATATTATCTTTCAATATAAATCCCCTCCAATTCTACAAATATTATAACAAAAAATTTTTTTATATACAATTAAATATTTGTATATTTTTGTTAAATATTTTTAAACAACATAACTAAAAATATTTATTATTTTAATTTTTAAAATTATGTAAATTATTATATATTTTTATTGACAAATTTATAATTTAGTATAAAATATAATAGAAAGAATTAGTATAATTGGAGGCATATTTTATGAAAAAAAATTTAATTTTAGCTTTATTACTAGTTACTATGACTTTTAGTGTTGCTTGTAGTAAAAAAGATGAAACTACTACAACTTCTACTACATCAGAAACTACTACTGAAACTAGTACGGAAACTACTACTACTGAAACTTCTAGTGAAAAAAATTCTAATACTGATAAAAATGAAGATAATAAATCAACATCTAATGAATTATTACAATTTTCTGAAATAAAAAAAGGTGAAGAAATTGCTATTTTAAAAACTAATTATGGAGATATAAAAATAAGATTTTTTAAAGACCAAGCACCTAAAGCAGTTGAAAACTTTATAACTCATGCTAAAGAAGGTTACTATAATGGTTTAACTTTCCACAGAGTTATTAAAGATTTTATGATACAAGGTGGTGACCCTAAAGGTGATGGTACTGGTGGTGAAAGTATTTATGGCGAACCATTTGAAGATGAAATTAACTTTCCACCAGATTTAAGACACTTTAATGGTGCATTAAGTATGGCTAATAGTGGAGCTAATACTAATGGTAGTCAATTCTTTATTGTTCAAAATAGTGGTTTAGATA
>CALWDX010000032.1 GCA_944376805.1 uncultured Clostridia bacterium | reverse complement strand
TAAATAATATTAAAAATATAATATAAAAAGTAAAGGTATATATTACCTTTACTTTTATATTATCGACTTATTTTTTAGAAGTATCTTTTTTAATTACAAATTCAATTTGTCCCATAGAACCAGGAGCTATTTCATATTTATCAAAAACAATTAAAGGGTTTTTATCTTTATTTATATAAAATTTTTGATTTTGAGAAATAGTTTTAAATTTTTCATTAGCAAATGTAGTTTCATTATATCCAAAGAAAGTTTCTTTAGGATTTGCTTTAATTCTTTCTTTTATTTGATTATCAATGCTTTTATTAGCTATATTAATATAATCATTACCAAGTAAACTATTTAATGTAATATCTTTACCAGTTTTTAAGTCTATATTATAATAATAGTCTACAGAAGAAGTATTATTCCAAGGTTCAGGACAATGTAAAACAAAAGATAAGATATTATCATCACTATATTTAAGTTCATAATTTACTTGAGGTTTAAAGTTTTTTTCATTAAATTGTTTTTCAGTACCACCAGTTTCAAGGAAAGCTTTTTTGTATTCAGCAATATCTTTATTAGCTTTAGTTTTATAATCATTAATAACTTTGTTTATTTTATCAACTTGAGCTTTTTTAATTACAAATTCAAGTTTACCCATAGAACCAGGAGCAATTTCATACTTATCAAAAACAATTACAGGATTTTTATCTTTATTTATATAAAATTTTGTTTCACTTGTTATAGTTTTAAAACCATCTATACTTTTATCAATTCCATAACCCCAAAATATACTATTTTTATCTTTTGCTATCCTTTCTTTTATTTGATTATCAATATCTTTATTAACTATATTAATATAATCATCACCAAGTAAACTATTTAATGTAATATTTTTACCAGTTTTTAAATCTATGTTATAATAATAATCCGTAGATAAAGAATTATTCCAAGGTTCAGGACAATGTAAAACAAAAGATAAAATATTATCATCACTATATTTAAGTTCATAATTTGCTTGAGGTTTAAGATTTTTTGCATTAAATTCTTTTTCAGTACCACCAGTTTCAAGAAAAGCTTTTTTATATTCAGCAATATCTTTAATAGCTTTAGTTTTATAATCGTTAATAACCTTGTTTATTTCATTATTAATTTTTTTCTCAAGTTCTTTATTATTTTTTACAGAAACAGAAATTTTTGAGTCAGTAGTAGGTTGAGTAGCATAACTGCTAATTAAATTACAATTTACACCAATAATTAAAGTAGCAATAAAAGCATATTTATTTATTTTTCTTAACATAATAATTCCTTCTTTCATAATTTAATTATTTTTTATTGTCTTTATATTATATAGATACATTTACAATATAAAAAGTTTTAAAAATAAAAAAATTTTTTTTAAATATTTATTAATTTAATATTTCATATTATAATATAAAAACAGAATGTAGATAAAAGGTATATTGAAACATTTTCAATATACCTTTTATCTACATTCTGAATACTACTACAAGATTTTACTTAAAATAGTATTTTTATTACTAATTATTTTTAGGTTCAATAAATTTATATATAGTTGTAGTTTTATAAATTTCATTAGCTTCAAAAATAGGCTTTTTAAAATTATCTATATTATAACAATTAGGAAAATATTGTGTTTCAAAACAAAAACCACTTCTAAATAAATATTGTGCATTATCTTTTCCAAACTCTGTTACATTATTAAAATTGCCTGTATAAAATTGTAAGCCTGGTAAATCTGAATAAGCTTCTAAAGTTATTCCTGTTTGTTCTGAATAGGCTTTTGCTACTAATATTATTTCATTATTATTTCTATTTATAACATAGTTATGGTCATAACCATTACCATATTTTAATTGTGGGTAATTGTCTTCTATTTCTTTTCCTATTTCTTTAAATTGTGTAAAGTCCATAGGTGTATTTAAAACACTTAAAACTTCTCCATTAGGTATATTTGTATTTTCTTTAAAAGGTGTAAAATTATCAGCATTTATCATAACTTTATGATTTAATATATTACCTGAATTATGACCATTTAAGTTAAAATATGTATGATTTGTAAAATTAGCTATTGTTTTTTTATCACAAATACCATCATAATCTATTTGTAAAGAGTTATCATTTTTTAAAGTATATGTAACAGAAATATTAAAATTACCTTCTATACCTTGAAAACCATCTTTTAATATAGTAAAAAAAGTGACAGAATTATTTTCTTCATTTAATTTGTAATCCCAAACTATTTCAGAAGTTTTATTAAACCCACTATGTAGATTATTTTCACCATCATTTTTATCTAACTTATAAGTTTTATTATCAATTTTAAAAGTAGCATTTTCTATTCTATTAGCATTTCTACCAATAGTAGCCCCTAAATAACAATTATTATTTAAATAACATTTAGGGTCATTATAACCTAAAATTATATCAATATTATTATTATTTTTATCCTTTAATATAACAGAAACAATAGATGCACCAATATTTGTTAATTTAACTATTATATTATTATTTTTTAATGTGATTAATTTATAAGGTTCTTGTTTAAATGTATTAACGCTTATACTCATATAATAAACCTCCTAAATATTAAATTATAATATTATAATATAATTTTTATTTAGTTTTGTCAATTAATATAGTTAAAATATATAATAAAATTTAAAAAGTTATTAAATTTTATTATAAAAAGTAAGATAAATTTAAAGATATTAAAATAATTAATATAAAAAATAAATAAAAATACTATTTTTATAAAATTGAAAATTATTTTCAGTTTTATTGACAACAATATCCATAAATGATAAAATGAAAATGATTTTTAAATTGAGGTGATATAAAATGATTAATCAAAATAAAACTTATAAAACTAAACAAAAAGAAATTATTCTAAATTATTTTAAAAAATTTCAAAATAAACATATTACAGTACAAGATATATATAATTATTTAAAAAAAGAGGATAATTCAGTAGGTATTACTACTATTTACAGGCATTTAGATAAACTTGTTGCAGATAAAGTTATAAAGAAATATATATTAGAAGGTGAAAAGTGTGCTTACTTTGAATATATAGGAGAAAGTGAAAAAGAAAGTATAAAATTTCATTTAAAATGTAATAAATGTAATAAGTTATCACATTTTAAATGTAGTGAATTAAATAATTTATATATACATTTTATAAATGAACACCATATTAATATTGATTTATCTAAAACTATTTATTATGGAATTTGTGATAAATGTAATAAAGAAAATAAGGAGTTAAAATATGTATAAGAAATTCATTTTTATTAGTTTGGCAATAATATTATGTTTTGTTTCTGGTTGTACTAATAAAAATTCATCTAATAAAGAAATTGTAAAAGATAATAAACTAAATATTATTACAACGAATTTTCCACCTTATGATTTTGTTAGACAAATAGGACAAGACAAAGTTAATGTAAAAATGTTATTAAAACCTGGAGAAGAAAGTCATTCTTATGAACCAACCCCTAAAGATATAAAAGATATACAAAATAGTGATTTGTTTATATATATTGGGGGTGAAAATGAAAGTTGGATAAATGATATTTTAAATTCTATGGGAGATAATAAACCAGATACTTTAAAATTATTAGAAACTGTACCAACTGTTGAAGAAGAAATAGTTGAAGGTATGGAAGATGAACACGAAGAAGAACATAATCATACAGAACATAACCATACAATAGATGAACATATTTGGACATCACCTAAAAATGCTATTATTATAGTAGAGGAAATAACAAAAATTTTAAAGATTAAAAATAGTGAAAATACTAATTTTTATGATGAAAATGCCAACAATTATATAAAAGAATTAAATAATTTAGATTTAAAATTTAAAGAAGTAGTTGAAAATGGAAAAAGAAATACTATTTTATTTGGTGATAGATTTCCTTTTAGATATTTTGCAGATGAATATGGATTAAACTATTATGCAGCATTTTCAGGTTGTTCAACAGAAACAGAGGCTAGTCCAAAAACTGTTGGATTTTTAATTGATAAAGTAAAAGAAGAAAATTTACCTATTGTATTTACAATAGAGTTTTCAAATGGAAAAATAGCTAATTCTATTTCTGAAGCAACAGGAGCTAAAAAGGTATTACTTAATTCAGGGCATAATATAACAAAAGAACAATTTGAAAGTGGAGTAACTTATTTATCTTTAATGAAAGAAAATGTTGAAATTTTAAAGGAGGCTTTAAATTAAATGAAATTGATAACTTCTAATAATTTAACATTTTCATATGACAATAAAATAGCAGTAGAAAATATAAATTTTACAATTAATAAAGGTGATTATATTTGTATTATAGGAGAAAATGGAGCTGGAAAAAGTACATTAATAAAAGGATTATTAAAATTGAAAAAAGCAGATAGTGGACAACTTATATTTGAAAATAATTTAAAATCTAAAGAAATAGGGTATTTACCACAAAAAAGTAATTATCAAAAAGATTTTCCTGCTATTGTAAAAGAAATAGTGTTTTCAGGATACTTAAATAAATTAAATATAATACCTTTTTATAAAAAACAAGATAAAAATATTATATATGAAAATATGAAGAAAATGGGAATATATGATATAAGAAATAAATCTTTTAAAGATTTATCAGGAGGACAACAACAAAGAGTACTTTTAGCAAGGGCTTTATGTGCTACAAGTAAAATATTGTTGTTAGATGAACCAACAACAGGATTAGACCCTATTGTTACAAAAGAATTTTATGAATTAGTTTCAAATATAAACAAAGAATTAAATATAGCAATTATAATGGTTTCACATGACATAAAATACTCTATAAAATATGCAACACATATATTACACATACAAAAAAAACAATTATTTTTTGGCACAAGTAAAGATTATATTAATAGTGAAATAGGTAAAAATTTTTTAAATGGAGGAGGTTTATGTTAGATATTATTTTAGAAATATTTTCTTATCCATTTATGGTAAGAGCTATAATAGTAGGGTTATTAATTTCTATATGTTCGGCACTTTTAGGAGTTATACTTGTATTAAAAAGATATTCTATGATAGGGGACGGATTATCACATGTTGGATTTGGAGCATTAGCAATAGCAACAGTATTAAATAAAGAGCCTCTATTAATATCAATACCAATAGTTGTATTAGTATCATTTTTTTTGCTTAAAATAAATGAAAATAGAAAGATAAAAGGGGATTCTGCAATTGCTTTAATTTCTACAAGTTCATTGGCAATTGGTGTTATGGTACTTTCAATGTCAACTGGTATGAATACAGATGTATCAAATTATTTATTTGGTTCTATATTAGGATTAACAAAACAAGATGTTATATTAACTTCTATTTTAGCAATAGTAGTAGTATTAGTATTTATACTTTTTTACAATAAAATATTTGCCATTACATTTGATGAAATATTTTCTAAAGCGACAGGAATTAATGCAAATTTATATAATATGATAATTGCACTTTTAACTTCTCTTGTAATAGTTTTAGGTATGAAAACAATGGGTTCTCTGTTAATATCAAGTCTTATGATTTTTCCTACCCTTACATCTATGAGAATATTTAAAAGTTTTAAACAAGTTATAATAAATTCATTAGTTATTTCTATTATATGTTTTTTAATAGGTATATTTATTTCTTATTTATATGATATGCCAACAGGTGCAAGTATAGCAGTTGTAAATATAATAGCTTTTATAATATATTATATAATAGGTTTAATATTAAAAAGATAGGCTGTAAAAATTTACAGCCTATTAATATGTTTTACATAAATTTGACAAGGGTTGCTTTTATCCCATAAAGTAGGAAAACATTCAAATTCTTTAAATCCTAAAGATTTATAAAAGCTATTAGTAATATCATAAACAGGGTAAAGCCCTTCTTTTACTGTTTTAACTTGTATAAATTCATATCCTTTATTTTTAGCATAATTATAAAATTCATTAAATAGAATTTTACCAATATTATTTTTATGGTATTTTTTTAATACACCTATAACATATATTTCACAAGTATATTTACTATTTTCTTTTAAGGATATAAAACCTTTTATAATGTTATTTTCTTCATATACTAAAAAAGGTAAGTTTATAACATTATCTATATATTCTTAAGTGCTTTCTGGTATGCCAAACCATTCTGGTAAATCATTTAAAATTGTTTTTGTTATTTCTTGTTTTTTGTTACTATCTGTTATAAATTTAATCATATTTTCACCTATATTATATTAAATTAAGGAAGTCTTGTTCACTTATTATAGGGATATTAAGTTCTTTAGCTTTTTTATTTTTAGATGAAGTTGAATTTTTATCATTGTTAATAAGAAAATCTGTTTTTGAAGATACACTACTTGTAACTTTTCCACCTAAATCTTCAATTTTTTGTTGTAATTCTTTTCTATTTTTAAAAGTTTGTAAATCGCCAGTAATTACAAAAGTTTTATTGTTTATATTGTTATTTTCAATATTTTCATTAATAATATTATCATTTAGCTTTAATAGTGGAAAAACTTTATTAATAAGATTTATATTATCTATGTTAGCAAAGTAATCTATTAAGGAGTTTGCCATAATTTCCCCAAAGCCATCTATTGCTACAATTTGTTCAAAAGTAGCATTTTTTATATTATCAAAATTATAGTTAAAATTTTTACATAAAAGTTTTGCATTACTAAGACCTATATGTTCAATACCTAAAGCATAAATAAAATTATATAATGTTGTATTTTTAGAATTTTCTATTGCATTTATAATATTGTTATAAGATTTTTCCCCAAAACCTTGCATTTCAACTATTTTTTCTTTATATTTTTGTAAATCATAAATATCTGTATAATTTGTTATAAAGCCATTATCAATAAATTTTTCTATTGTAGCTTTAGAAAAGTCTATTATATTCATAGCATCTCTTGAAACATAATGAACAATACCATTAATTATTTTAGCAATACAATTTGGATTTGTACATTTTAAAGCTAAACCATCTCGAATTTGTATAGTTTCAGCTTTCCCACCACAAGCATTGCATTTACTAGGTATTTCTAAATTATCACTATTAGTTTCATTTTCTGCCACTTGAGGTATAATCATATTAGCTTTATAAACTTTAATAGTATCACCTATACCTAATTTTAAATTTTTAATAATACTTATATTGTGTAAACTAGCACGATTAACAGTAGTACCTTCTAATTCAACGGGTTCAAATATAGCAACAGGGTTAATAAGCCCTGTTCTTGAGGTATTCCATTCAACTTCTAATAATGTAGTTGTAGCTAAATCATCAGCCCATTTAAAAGCTATGGAATCTTTAGGAAATTTTGATGTTTCACCTAAACTGTTACTATAAGAAATATTATCAAAAGTTATTACTAAACCATCAGTAGCAAATTTATTAGTTTTAACTTTATGTTCAAAATCAAGGATAGTTTTTTCTACATTATCTTTATTTACTAAAGTGAATTCTACTGTTTCAAAACCTAAAGAATTTAAAAATTTTAATTGTTCAGACTTTAAATTAAACTGTTTATTACAATTTACTAAGGAAAAGGCTAAAAAGCTAACATTTCTATCTTTAGCAATTTCATTATTAAGTTGTCTAACAGTACCACTACATAAATTTCTAGGGTTTTTATATTTTTCTGTTATATCTAAATTTTCATTTATATTTTCAAAGTCTTTAAAAGATATTAAAGCCTCTCCACGAATAATAAGTTCATCTTTAAAAGGTATTTTTAAAGGGATATTTTTAAAAACTTTACAATTATGAGTAATATCTTCGCCAATTTCTCCATTTCCTCTTGTAACAGCACTAATAAGAGAACCATCATTATAAGTTAAAACAATAGTAAGACCATCCATTTTAAAAGATAATAAACCATCTTTTGTATTTAAAAATTCTTGTATTTTAGATATTTCTTTAGTTTTATCTAATGATAACATTTTTTTATCGTGTTTAACTTTTTTAAGTTCACTTAAAACTATATAGCCAACTTCTTGAGTAGGACTGTTTGATAATATTATACCAGTTTCTTTTTCTAATGCCTCTAGTTCATCATATAATTTGTCATATTCAAAGTCAGACATTATTTCATAACTTTGTTGATAATAAGCCTTTCTAGCTTTATTAAGTTTATCTACAAGACACTTAATTTTTTCTATCATTTTTAGCTCCTTTTGTTTTTTATTTTATATTATCATAGGTAAAAAGATTAATCAATAATTATAGTTTAAATAATAATAATATAAAAACAATTAGTAATAAATTATTAGAATTAAAACTATTATTTATAGAAAACATACAATTTTCATCAATATCGTAAACGCCATCTTCTTTAACAGAAGGGTCAACGTTTAAAGAATTTACTTTTATTACATTGTTATTTTCTATATTAGTATCAAAGTTTTTAGGTATCATATAGTTTAAGGCAGAAATATTTGTTACTAAATTTATAGCATTATCAATATTTTTATGATTTTCTTCTAACATAAAAGGTTTAATAGCATTTAATAGTACAATTTCTTTAGGAGGATTATTTTTTATATTATCTATATTATTTTTAAGTTCTAAATTTATTTTATCAATATATTTTGTTTTAAATAAATTAGTAACTAAAGAAAAAGCCTCTTTCATATCATTTTCTATAACTTCTTTATCTTGAAACTTTTGAGCTATTTCATATATAATATTATTTTCTTGCATAACATACCTCCTGAGATAACAATTTATAAACATCTACTAATCCCCAACCTTGTTGGTTTTTTGGTAAGTGTAAATTTTTACAACATTTTTTTAACATTAATTTTACATCATCAGGTTGTAAATTGTTGTATTTTTCTAATAATAGAGCAATAGCACCAGAAACAATAGGAGTAGACATAGAAGTACCACTCAATGAAAAATAATTTTGGTCTATAATTTCATTTGATTGTTTAGATATATTGTTAGATAGGCAAGATATTATATTAACGCCTGGGGCTATTACATCTGGTTTAATAATACATTCTAAAGTAGGACCACGACCAGAAAAATTTATTAATTTGTTTCCCCAAACATTAGCTGTTATATTATCATCAGATGCGCCAATGGCTATAACTTTTTTACTAATAGCAGGGGAGCTAATAGTGTATTTTTTAGGACCTTCATTACCTGCAGCTATTGTAACAATAATACCACTATCCCAAATTTTTTCAACTGCCTTTACTAAAGGGTCATTAGAAGAAGTATTGTTAGTACCAATTGACAAGTTAGCTATTTTTATATTGTATTTTTCTTTATTGTCAATAATCCATTGTAAACCAGCTAAAACGTCAGAGGCATTGCCTTGACCCTCTTTATTTAATACTTTTACACCTATAAGATTACAATCTGGGGCTATACCTTTATATTTACCATTTGAGTTTATACCATTACCCCCAGCTATTCCTGCAACATGTGTACCGTGTCCATTATCGTCATAGGGTGTAGACTTATTATTTATAAGGTCTTTAAATGCTATTATTCTGTTTTTTGGGTATAAAAAGTCATTACAAGGTGCAATACCAGTATCTAAAATAGCAACACCTATACCTTTACCAGTATAGCCTTTTTCTTGGACGATATTTGCATTTACAGTTTTTCTAGCTGTATCCATTTGCATAGTTATATGTGCATTTTGAAAGACTGTTTTTAAAAACCCTAAATTTTTTAGTTCTTCCATATTATTTTCTTCTATTTCGATAACAATAGAATTTATTAAAGGTATTTTATACTTTATATTTGCAATAGATTTTAACATTTCTTCTTCTTCGCTAGACAAATTACTTTCAATTATTAATTCTACATTACACATATTATACCTCTTTTATAATTCTAATTTAGTTTATGCTAAATTTTAGAAAAGTGTTATTATTTTTTTACAAAAAATATACTTGTACAACATTTTTAGGCTTGTTTAAATAAATTTTTTTAAAAATTGTCAATAATTTCAAAGTTGGTGCATATAATTAAAATATAGATTTTTTGGAGGTAATAACTATGAA
>CALWDX010000031.1 GCA_944376805.1 uncultured Clostridia bacterium | reverse complement strand
GTTACTAGAGCTGAAATGGCTACTATTATGTCTAAATTATATGATGTTTTAGCAGCTGCTAAATAATTATATTTTATTATGCACTTTATATTAATAGGCTATAGATTTAATTCTATAGTCTATTTTTAATATTTAGGTAAATAAAAAAGAGGCAAAATGCCTCTTTTTAACTAAAACTTTTAGTTTCTGTTCCTATTAATTTTCCATCTATATATAATTCAAACTGTGTAGGTTTATCACCTGTAACAGTTATTGAAAATGGAAAATTATTTGCACTATGGTTACTTGACCATATTACACTAGATTGTCCATCTACTACTTTCACCACTTTTACTTCTACACTTTCTGCTCCCTCTGGTAAAGTTGGATTTATAACTAAATTATCAGATTTTAAAACAGGTTGTGTTGTTGTTTCTGTTGTTGTTTCTATTTTAGTTGTTATTTCTGTTGAAGTGTCCACAGTTGTATCTTCTACTATTGGTTGTGTTGTCGTTTCTGTTGTTGTTTCTTTAGTTGTCGTTTCTTTTTTACCACTACTAACAACTATACTTACTGATGTACCTTCTGCTACTTTAGTTCCATATGCTATACTTTGTTGTATAACATTTCCTTTTTCTACTGTACTACTTTCTGTCTTACTAACTCTACCAACATTTAAACCTTCTCTTTGAAGTTTATCTTTTGCCTCTTTTTCACTAAGTCCTATTAAATATGGTACTTCAACATCTGTTTCTTCATTTTCTTCACCTTTACTTATATAAAGTGTTAAATCATCACCTGGATTTAATTTACTTCCACCATTTGGACTTTGTTTTATAACTTTTCCTATTTGTACCTTATCATCAGATATATATTCCTCTTTTAAATTTACATCTAATTTTTCTACTTTTCTATAAACTTCAGATATATCAAGCCCAACATAATCTTCTATTTCAAATTTTCCAGTACCTAAACTAAGTGTAATATTTATATTACTGCCCTTTTTTACTTTTGTACCTGCTTTTATATCTTGTTCTATTATAGCACCTTTTTCTACAGTATCACTAAAATCTTCTTTTGCATTTGTTATATATACTTCTTTATCTTTTGCTATTTCAACTGCTTGTTCCCAAGTTTTACCTGTAAAATCTGGTACTTTAGACTTTCCCCCAGATAGCACCCATACTATTAAAAATCCTGTTATTACACCTATAAGTAATAAAGACGTTACAACCGCCCATATAGTTACTTTTCTTTCCATACCTCTATCATTTTCTTCTATTTCTATTTTAGGTGGTGTAACTTTTGGTTTTACCTTTTGTGGTTGTATATTTTGTCTTTGTAAATTTTGTGATGATTGACTTGGTTTATTAAATCTTTCTTGTTCTACATATTCTTTATCTTCATATTTATCTTTTGGTCTATTATTATTTATATTATTATTTAAACCACTATTTACATTATTATTTATGTTATTATTTCCTTTATTTTTTTCTATCATTCTTTTTATTTCTTCCATTTCTTCTGGTTTTATAACAACCGTTGGACTATCTTCATCTACAATATTTCTATCTGTTACAAAATTGCCACTTTCATCTGATAATGCTTTCTTTAAATCTTGATTAAGTTCTTTTGTTGAAGAATATCTATTATCTGAATTTTTAGCTGTTGCCTTTAATATTATCTTTTCTAAACTGTTTGATATATTTGGATTTAACTCCTTCATATTTGGTATAGGCTCATTTATATGTTTCATTGCAAGCTGAACAACACCATCACCATCAAAAGGTAATTTCCCTGTTGCCATTTCAAACATTATTATACCTAATGAATATATATCACTTTTAAAGTCTACATAACCACCTCTTGCTTGTTCTGGTGAAAAATAATGTACACTTCCCATTGTATCTGTTGTTATTGTGTTTGCTGTTGTGGCTCTTGCTATACCAAAATCGGTTACTTTTATTCCACCTTCTTTTGTTACCAATATGTTTTGTGGTTTTATATCCCTATGCACTATCCCATTACTATGTGCAACTTCCAATGCACTAGATATTTGTATAGCTATTCCCAATATTTCTTCATTAGTAAAAGGAGCTTTTGTTTTTATTATATCTTTTAATGTATAACCGTCTACATATTCCATAACAATATAATATATGTTACCATCATTTCCAACATCATATACATTTGCTATATTTATATCTGCTATTCTTGCTGCTGCTCTAGCCTCTTTACTAAACTTTCCTATAAATTCTTCATCTATAAATTCTTCTTTTAATACTTTAAGACTTACTTTTCTATCTAATTTTAAATCTTTGGCACAATAAACATTTGCCATACCACCCACACCTATTAGCTCTAGTATTTCATACCTATCACTAACAACTGTTTTTGGCTGTAATCTCATATCATCACCCCTAATTTTCTATAATAATAACAGCTATATTATCTTTACCACCATTATCATTTGCTCTTTGTATAAGACAATCTACTTTTTGGTCTGTAGTAATTTCTTTATTAGATGCTATTTTTAAAATTTCATCATCTGTTATCATATCACTTAAACCATCTGAACACATTACAAAAATATCATCTTCATATACATCACAAAATAGTGCATCTGCTTTTACGCTTTTTTCTGTACCTAATGCCCTTGTTAAAACATTTGAATCTTTAGAATTTTCTGCTTCTTCTCTAGATATTACACCTGCTTTAAACAAGTCCATAGCATAAGTATGGTCTGATGTCATTTGTGCTATTTTATTGTTTCTTATTCCATATAGTCTGCAATCGCCTACATGTGCTATAAATATCCTATTGTCTTTTATAGTTGCTGCTAATAATGTCGTTCCCATATTTTCATATTGTTTACTACTTCTTGAAAGTTTGAAAACTTGTTCATTTGCATATGCAAGTGCTGAAACTAAAAGGTCTAGAACTTCATCATCTTCTGTTTCATATATAAATTGCTCAAAAAAATCTATTGCCGATTCACTAGCTATTTCACCTGCTTTATGCCCACCTACACCATCTGCAACAATATATAAATTATCAAGGCTACCTATTGGTTCATTATTAATGTATACATAGTCTTGATTTACCTTTCTTAGTTTTCCAACATCAGTATTTCCAAAACCTATCATAATAACACCTCTTTTCTAATATTTGTAGCTTTTTCTAAGTTGTCCACAAGCTGCATTTATATCACTACCTAATTCACGCCTTATAGTTGTTTCTATACCTGCATCCATTAAAGTATTTGCAAACTTTTTAATTTGTTCTTTTGAACTTTTTATATAGTTTCTTTCTTTAACATCATTTACAGGTATAAGATTAATATGACAAAGACTACCTTTTAATAATTTTATAATTTCTTTTGCATTTTCTTCTCTATCATTTACACCTGCTATAAGTGCATATTCATAAGTAACACGCCTTTTTGTTGTGTTTGCAAAATATTTACAAGCTTCTACAATTTCTTTTACTGTGTACTTTCTAGCAATAGGCATTATATTTTTTCTATCTTCATCTTTAGGTGCGTGTAATGATAATGCAAGGTTTATTTGTAGTTTTTTATCTGCTAATTCATATATTTTAGGTACAATTCCACAAGTAGAAACTGTTATATGTCGTTGTCCTATATTTAATCCATCTTTATGATTTATTATTTCAATAAACTTTAAAAAATTATCAAAATTATCAAAAGGTTCACCACTACCCATAAGAACTATACTTCTTATTTTTTCACCACTATCTTTTTGTATTTCATATATTTGAGACAACATTTCTGCTACTGTTAAATTTCTTTCTAATCCATCTAAAGTTGAAGCACAAAATGTACAACCCATTCTACAACCTACTTGTGAGGATATACAAACAGCATTACCATAACTATATTTCATTAATACACTTTCTATAATGTAATTATTTTCAAGTTTAAATAAATATTTTGTTGTTTTATCAACATTAGATACTAATTTATCTATTATTTCTATTTCTGTTAACTTAAAGTTATCTTTTAATTTTTCTCTAAACTCTTTAGATATATTTGTCATTTCATCAAAAGAAGAAATATTTTTATTGTGCAACCAAACAAAAATTTGTTTTGCTCTAAATTTTGCTTCACCTAATAATATTATTTCCTTTTCTAGTTCTTCTAATGTAAGTGTTTTTATATCTATTTTATCCATATATTACCTTTCTAATTTATTCTTTTTAATTTTGCAATAAAAAATCCATCTGTATTAAACATACTAGGTAAAATATTTATATAGCCTTCTTCCATTCCTTCTATATTTGTATGATAATCTATTTTACATAATTCAAATCCATAATTTTCACAAAACCAATTTACATTTTCTATATTTTCTTCTTCAAATAAAGTACAAGTGCTATATATTAATATTCCACCTTTTTTTACATATCTAAAAGATGCTTTTAATATTTCTCTTTGTATAGAAACAAGTTCTTTTATATCATTTTCTGTTTTTGTATATTTTATATCTGGTTTCTTTCTAACTATACCAAAGCCAGAACAAGGTACATCTACTATTAATTTATCTGCTGTTTCTTCATCTTCTTTATAAAACTGTGTTGCATCTTTTAATTGTAAATTTATATTTTTAATATCTAATCTTTTTATAGTATCTTGCATAAGGGCTATTTTATGGCTATGTATATCCCTTGAAAAAATTGTTCCTTTATTATTCATAATATAAGAACTATAAAAAGATTTTCCACCTGGTGCTGAACATACATCTATTATAGTATCATTTTCATTAGGATTTAATATTTCTACTAAAATCATTGAGCTTTCGTCCATAATATGAAAATAACCATTTTTAAAAGCTTCACTATCTACTATATTTTTTGTTTTTGTTATATATATACTATTTTTTGATATATGCCCATCTTCTACTATCATACCTTCTTGTATAAATATTTCTTGTAACTTTTCTTTAGTTATTTTATTAGTATTTACACATATAGACACTTTTGGTGCTAATACATTAGCTTTACAAATTTCTTTTGTTTTATTGTATCCAAATTGATTTATCCATTTTTCAATTACCCAATTATTATAAGAATATTTTGTAGCTAAAAATTCAACTGGATTTTTTTGTTCATCTGGTAACTTTATATTATTTATATTTCTTACTATATTTCTTAAAACTCCATTTACAAAACCACTAAGTCCATTAAATTTTTTCTTTTTAGTAAATTTTACTGCTTCATTACATACAGCTGAAACAGGTATTTTTTCCATAAACATTATTTGATAAACAGATATTCTTATTATATTTAATATAAGTGGTTTCATTTTTTTTGTTTTAGTATTTGAAAAACTATTTATTATATAATCAATATAAATAATATTTCTTAAAGTTCCATTTACAAGTTCTGTTATAAATGCTCTATCTTGCACTGTTATATTTTTATTTTCATTAAAAACTCTTTTTAATGTTAAATTATTATATGATTGTTGTTCTAATATATCTATAAGTGTATAAACTGCAATTTCTCTAGAATTCATCTTTTCACCTAAAATCTTATTTTTAAATTTAATATAAAATATAACATTATAATTTTATATTAAAAAAGTATAATTTTCAAGCATTTAATCACATTTTTTCTTAAATACTTGAAAATTACAACATTTAAAAATTACTGAAATTTTTTCCAGTATTCATCTATTTTATTAACATCTACTGCATAGTAATATTCATCTGCTATGTCAAAAATTTCACTTTCATCATCTATTAAATAATACGTATTTCCTTTTTCTATTTTAACATTTTTCTTTTTTATATTATCGTTTTTAAGCCATTTTAAAAAGTTAAGTTCCCACATATCTGCTTGTTCTTGACCTAATTCTTCATAACTTAATATTTCATCTTTTACTTCAAATATAAACTCTTCAATCTCAAGTTTTATCATATTAATTTCTCCTTTTGTAATATTTTGATATAATCATACCAATTATTATACCACAAATTCCCCCTATAATGTGAGTTATTTGTGATATATTATCACTATAAACTATACCATAATATATTTCTTTACCAAGATACATAGTAGCTATAAGTATCATTGTTATAGGTATTTTACCATCTTCTACATTAGTAAAAGATGTTAAAATAATAAGCATAAATGCTATTCCACTAGCTCCTAAAAGTCCCTCATCTGATATAATAACTTGAACAATACCTGTTATAAGTGCTGTTATAACAATAAGAGCTAACAACACTTTAGAACCATACTTTTCTTCAAGCATAGGTCCTACCATAAGTATTATTAAAAAATTATTAAAAAAATGCTCAAAACTAGAATGTCCCAATATATGAGTAAATACTCTTATATATGAAAGAGGGTCTGAAAGACTTGAACGATAAACACAAAAGAATTTTTGTGTTGTATAACCACCTGTTATAGTTCCTAAACCTAAAACAATTAAACAAATTAATGTAAATGTTAATATAACTGGTGAATTATATTTTAATTTCTTTAAGTACTCCATATCTACTCCTTTAAATATTTTTTTCTATAAAATGTTCTGAATACTGTTCCCAATATTTTTTGTATATTCTATCTTTATTTTCATCTAAATTTAATTGATACATTCTAAATGTAACTAATATATTTTTAGGTTGCCATAATTCTTTATATGTATAGCAATATTGCATACCGATATTTTTCATTACATTTCCACTTCTAATATTATTAATATCATGTGTAGCAGTAATATATGGTATATTATCTTCTTTTAACATTTCAATTATAGCTTTTGTTGCCTCTGTTACTATTCCTTTATGCCAAAATTCTTTTTTTAAACCATATCCTAAATCATAACTATCATTATTAGATAAATGAACATAACCTATAGGTATATTATTTTCTTTTAAACATATAGCATATTTATAACCATTATTATTTTTATATTCTTTTTCATACTTTTCACAATATAAACTTTCTGCTTCTTCTATACTTTTTAAAGGATACCAAGGAAGATATTTATTAACTTCCTTATCTTTATAAATTTCAAATATTGCTTGTATATCTTCTTTATTAAATTGTCTTAATATAAGTCTATTTGTATATATTAAATTCTCCATATTAAATTCCTTTATAAATTATTATTCATATCTAAGAGCTTCTATAGGGTCTAGTTTTGCTGCTTTACCTGCTGGATATACTCCAAACACTACACCAACTATTGTAGATATAAGCATTGCTCCTATAGCTACTGGCATAGATAAAACAGGAGGTTTCATATCCATACCTGTAGTCTGTGTAAAAAATGTATTTAAAACATTCCCTAATGACATAGCTATACTATATCCAACTATTATACCAATAATACCTCCTAAAGCACATATAAACATAGACTCTATTAAAAATTGTGTTTTAATATTACTATTAGTAGCACCTAATGATTTTCTTATACCTATTTCTTTTGTTCTTTCTGTTACTGTTACAAGCATTATATTCATTACACCTATACCACCTACTAATAATGATATACCTGCTACAAATGTTATAAATATAGTAAACATATTAATAACATTTTCTATCATTTTTACTTGCTCCATATTAGACATAGCCATATATTTATCATCTGTTGTATTATGGTTTGCTGCGATAATTCTTATTATTTCATTTTTTGTTCTTGTTAAATTTTCTGTATCTTCAACTTCAGCATACATCATATCTAATTGCTCTGTATTGTTTATATCTAAAAGTGTATTTATAGGCATAGGCATTATAGAACCCATAAGTTTAGCATTTTTACCATCAGTAACACCTACAATTTTAAATTTATAGTCTTTATCATTTATAAAAACTTCTATTTCTTCATCTACAACATTTCTTCTGCCAAAAATTTCAAATGCTAATTCTTCATCTATAAGACATACTTTAGCTTTTAAATCATTTTCTTGTTCTGTAAATACTCTACCATATTTAACTTGAAAAAAGTTTTTTTGCATATATGAGAATTCTACATCTGAACCCATTATTTGAACACTTTTAGTTGAATTTGGAAGTCTAATATCAACTATACCATAAGAACCAGCATATCCTGATACATATTTAACATTCGGATGTTTTCTTATATTTTCTACATCTTCCATAAATATTTTATCTTTAGCTGTAAGATTAGCACTCCAGTTAGGCATAATTTGTAATGCTTTTGAGTTTAATATTTCAAATGCACTTGAAATTGTATTTTCAAACCCTTTGCCAAGTGCTGTTATAGTTATAACAGAAGATACCCCTATTATAATACCTATCATAGTAAGAAAAGTTCTCATTTTATTTGAAAAAACACTTGATACTGCAGCAGATATATTTTCAAAAATATTCATATAATCACACCCTTTCTATTCATATCTAAGAGCTTCTATAGGGTCTAATTTTGCTGCTTTACTTGCTGGATATACTCCAAATATTATACCTATCATACTAGATATTATAACAGCCCCTATAACTATTGGTATAGAAACTTCAGGCATTATAGTAGAACCCATAGCAGTTATTACTTTACCTGCTATAAAACTTCCTATATATCCAAATAATATACCAATACCACCACCTAATAATGATACTGTTATAGCCTCGATTAAAAATTGCATTTTTATATTTCCATTAGTAGCACCTAATGACTTTCTTATACCTATTTCTCTAGTTCTTTCTGTTACTGTTACAAGCATTATATTCATTACACCTACACCACCTACTAATAGTGATATACCTGCTACAAGCCCTATAAATGTTGTAACTATTTTTATAGTACCAGTCATTGAGTTTAACATATCAAAATTACCATTAACATAATATATGTCATCTTTATTATTATGATTTGCATTTAATATTTTAATTATTATTCTTTCTGTTTCATTTACCAATTTTTCATTTTTTAACTTTAAAGTAATACTTTCAAAAGTTTCATCAACATTATCTAAAAATTCAAAAGCTGTTGTTATAGGATAATATATTTGTGGACTATAAAAAGCCTTTTCTTCTATTTCATAAATACCTACTATTTCAAGTTCTATACTTTTAATTTTTCTATAAACAGTTTCTACAGAAATTTTTTCGCCTATTACATCTTCTCTTCCAAAAATTTCTTTAGCAAGTTGATTATCTATAACACATATTTTTGATTTTGATTGTATATCTTTTTCATTTAAAAATCTACCATATTTTATTTTTAAAGTTTTTAAATTTTTTCCATCTTCATTAATACCTATTATAGAACCACTTTTTAATTGAGAAGGGTCTTTCATTTTTATAGAAACATTTGAACCATATTGAGTAGATATATATTCAATATTGTCTATTTTTCTTAAATCTTCAATATCTTTAAAAGTAAATTTATCTTTACTAGTTACTTTCTTACCATAAGAAATTCCAACATCTATTGCACCAGTATCTATACCTGAAAAAGTTTTATTCATATCATTTTCAAAACCTTTACCAATAGCTGTTATTATTATAACTGCTGTTATTCCTATAATTATACCAAGTGTTGTAAGGAAAGTTCTCATTTTACTAGAAAAAATATTAAATATTGCAGATTTAAAATTTTCTATAATATTCATTAATCTTCACCTACAATCTTTTGATTTTGATTTAGGTAATCTTCCAAAACTACACCATCTTTAAAACGTATTATTCTTTTTGTATATTCAGCTACATCCGGTTCGTGGGTAACCATTACTATAGTTACACCATCATTATTTAATTTTTGAAAAATTTCTATAATTTCAAAAGTAGATTTAGAATCTAAGTTACCTGTAGGTTCATCTGCTAATATTATTGCTGGGTCATTTACAAGACTTCTAGCTATTGCCACCCTTTGACGTTGTCCCCCTGACATTTCATTAGGCTTATGGTGTTCTCTACCTTTAAGCCCTACTATTTCTAAAGAATGTAATGCTCTTTTTTTTCTTTCTTCTCTACCAACCCCTGCATAAACCATAGGTAACTCTACATTTTGCAATGCTGAAAGTTTTGGTAAAAGGTTAAATGATTGAAATACAAATCCTATTTTTTTATTTCTAACAAAAGCAAGTTTTTTACCTGATATTTTACTAACATCTTCTCCATCTAATATGTACTGTCCTGAAGACAATGTGTCTAAGCACCCTAAAATATTCATCATTGTAGATTTACCACAACCAGATGAACCCATTATAGAAACAAATTCACCTTTTGATACAGTAAAATTTATTCCTTTTAAAGCCTCTACTTCTATTTTACCATTTTTATATACTTTCTTAACATTTTTTATTTCAATTATACTCATAAAAACACCTCCCTAATTAGTAGGATTAGTATTTTGTTCTACTTCAGTATCATCTATTACACTAACTTTCATACCATCAGTTAAATTTTCAGCTGGTGAATTTACAACTTTTTCACCTTCTTGAAGCCCTTCTACAGATACAACAGAATTTTTAATAGTTTTTGTTTTTATAGTTCTTTTTTCAAGTGTACCATCTTCTTTAACAACAAAAACATATTCAGAACTTTCATCACCTACTTTTTCTGTCATATAAGACATAATAGGTATAACTAAAGCATTATCATCTACTTTTGTAGTAATAACTAAATCTGTTGTATACCCAGCTTTTAATGGTGTATCTTTAGGCATAGATATTTCTACTTTTACAACACTTTTATTTTCTTTATTTAATTCAGCTAAAGGATATACTTTTGTTATTTGTCCTTTGTATTCATTATCTGTTATATCACTTTTAATAGTAACCTCTTGCCCAACAGCTACTCCATCCATATCATATTCTGGTATGTAAGCCTCTATAACTAAATCTTTCAAATCCCCTACTTCTGCTACTATCTTACCTTCTGTTACTGCTTCACCATCTGATACATAAAGTTTTACTAAAGTACCTGTTATTGGTGATGTAGATGTACTTTCAAAGTCATTTATATCTTCTGTAATTTGGTTTACTTTAAGTTGTGCCTGTTGTACCATAACTTTTTGACTATCTATTTTATTTTTTGTATTAGGGTCTTCATTTTTATTTTTAGCACTTTCATATTGTGATTTATTAGCTTCTAATTGTTTTTTTGTACTATCTAAACTATTTTGTGCACTTGTTTTTTGGTTTTGTAAATTTGTAAGTTTAGTTTCAAAACTGTCAAATTCTGTTTTTGAAATTGCACCTTGAGTATATAATACATTTGCACCTTCTAAATCTGATTGAGCTTTAGATATGTCTGTATCTAACTGTGTAATATTATTTTCTAAATCAAGAATAGATTTTTCTGTTTGGCTAATTTGTGCCTCTAATTGCTTTATTTGACTATCATCTGTTGGTATCATAAGGCCTTCTAATGCTAAATTAGCTGATTTTAAAGAAAGTTTAGCATCTTCTAGTTGTCTTTGTAAAGTTTCTAATGAAGACTTATCATAGTTTACTAAAACAGCTCCTTTATTTACTGGGTCCCCTTCTTTTATTGGTAAATTATTTACTTTTCCATTATTTTTAGCATATACAGATATTTTATCCCTAAAAGCAACCATACCATCTGCTTCAATAGTTGTTACCATTTGCTGTTTGGCAACTTTATCTACTGATACTGTTATAACATTTTCTACAGCTGTTTTAGGTTTATTCATTGTAGTATATACACCAAAACCTATACCACCTATTACTATAATTCCAATTATTATTGCTATTTTCTTTTTCATAACTTCACCTTCCTAAAGATTAGACTATAATATAATACGATTAATCTTAAAAAAATATTATTTTTTGTCAAAATTTACACCAAAATGTTCATATCCTATTTGTGTTATTTCTCTACCTCTTGGAGTTCTTTTTATAAATCCTAATTGTATAAGATAAGGCTCATAAACTTCCTCTATTGTATCACTTTCTTCACCAATAGAAACTGCTAAATTATCTAACCCAACAGGTCCACCAGAAAATTTTTCTATAATAGTTTTTAATATTTTTTGGTCAATAGGGTCAAGACCCAATTTATCTACATCTAATAGATTAAGTGTTTCATCTGCTACAACTTTTGTTATATTTCCATCATATCTTACTTGTGCAAAATCCCTTACTCTTTTTAGTAATCTGTTTGCTATTCTTGGTGTTCCTCTTGAACGTCTTGCTATTTCTAATGCTCCATCACTTTCTATTTCAACCCCTAATACATTTGATGAACGTTCTATTATATGTGTTAACTGTTCTGGATTATACATTTCTAAACGACTTATAACACCAAATCTATCCCTTAAAGGATTTGTTAAAAGTCCTATTCTTGTTGTTGCTCCTATAAGTGTAAACTTAGGTAAATCTACTCTTATACTTTTACTATTTGGTCCTTTACCTATCATTATATCAAGTGTAAAATCTTCCATTGCAGAATATAAAACTTCTTCTATTGTCCTATTAAGTCTATGTATTTCATCTATAAATAAAATATCACCTTCATTTAAAGAATTTAATATTGCAGCCATATCCCCAGCTCTTTCTATTGCTGGTCCTAATGTGGTTTTTATATTAACTCCCATTTCATTTGCTATAATATTTGATAAAGTAGTTTTTCCAAGCCCTGGAGGACCATATAATAAAACATGGTCTAAAGGCTCATTTCTCATTTTTGCTGCCTCTATATAAACTTTTAATGTTTCCTTAACTTTTTCTTGTCCTATATAAGTATCTATACTTTGTGGACGTAGTTTTGTTTCTATTTCACTATCTTCTTGTTTAAAATCTGAAGTTATTATTCTATCTTTTATATTAATCACCCCTTATTTATTCATTTTTCTAAGGCATAAACTTATCATTTTTTCTACTGGTATATTTTTATCTTCTATACCATTAATAACTTTTAATATTTCTTGTCTTGTAAATCCTAATGCTAAAAGTGCTTCTAATGTTTCCTTTGTTGTATCATTTTCTTCTATATCTTCAACTGTTTCTGGTTTTATATTTATTGCATCTATTATATCAACTTTATCTTTTAGTTCTAATACCATTCTTTGTGCTATTTTTTTACCTATTCCTTGCCCACTAGATAATGTTTTTATATCTGAAGTTATAATAGCTGAAATTATTTCTTGTGGGTTCATAATATTTAAGAGAGCTATCGCTCCCTTTGGTCCTACACCAGATACTGTTATAAGTTTTTCAAACAACTGTAATTCCTCTAGTGTTAAAAATCCAAAAAGAGAAATATCTCCCTCTTTAACATTCATAAAAGTATATAATTTTATGTTTTCTCTATTTTTACTCAAATAAGTATATAATTTACCTGAAATATTTATTTTATAACCTATACCATTATTTTCTATTACTAAAAAATTTTCTTTTAATATTTCAATATTTCCCTTTATAAAACTAATCATTTTTTCACCTAAGCCTTAAATTGATTTTCTTCTTTTATATACTTATACCCTACATTTTGTAGTTTTTCTTCTATTTCTTTTATATTTACATTATAACTTTCACAAAAATTTTCTAAACTATCAAAATCATCTCTAAGTTTTGTATTTATAAAACTTAATAGCATATATGGGTCTTTTGGTATATTCATTTTTTATCACTCCTAAAAATTTTTTCCTTATATTATATCATATATTTGTATACTTTTCTATATTTACTTTAGTTAAAAATTACTATATAATGTTTTATATAAATAATTAAAAAGGGGTGTTTATATGAAAGTTTTTATTAATCGTTATAGTGATAAAATAAGTACTTTTTTAATATGCTTCACTTTATTAATTATGTCTACACATACAAAATATGGTACTGTTAGTGATATTTTATTTGGAAATTTTTCTGGTGAAATAACATTAGGTTTACTTGTAGTTTCTTACTTTTTAGCTAAAGAAAAAATAACTAAGTACTCTAAAATAACTTTAGGTATTTTAAAATCACTAATAACAATATTTATTATAATATCAATCTTTGCAATTATATCAACTATGTATGTTTAAGTTATAAGGGGAATTTTATGGAAAAATCAAATAATAATGATATAGATAAATTTACACTTTTAATGTGTATATTTAATTTTATATTTTATTTTACACCAACTCATTATGGAAATTTATATTCATATTTAACTAAAAACGATAATAATAATTATAGTGTAATAGCTATTATTATATTTATACTATGTTATTACTTATCTAAAAAATATTATAGTAAATATTCTGCAATAACTTTAGGCATTTTAATAATATCTATTACACTATTTATTTTTATAATTGTATTTAAAATTTTTTATCTTTTATTTTTTATTAGATAAAATAGGTAAAATTGAATATCCATCATTTTCTATTTTATCGCCAAATTTAAAATTTACTTTTTCTTTAAAAAGAGGCCCATCAGATACAAATGTATGATATTCTCCATTTTCTCCACATATGTCTGCTCCCTCTTTTTCTATTTGCTCACAAATTTCTTTTGTCATAGTAAGTCCTAAAAATTTATCATTTAACATTTTTGTATTTATAACTGTAAATGTAGAAGTAAACCCACTTTCTAAAAATTCATATACCAATTTTTTTCTATCTTCTTGCCAAAGTGGAAAGCAAGGTTCTAACCCTACATTTTCACATCTTTCACTACACCATTTTAAATGTCCCTCTAAATCTATGTCTCCAAATATACAAACTTCTGCCCCCTCTCGTTTTGCTTTAGTAAGTGCATTTTGAAAATTTTTCGTATATTCTTCTCCACTTGTTTCTATAAGCCATATAGGTATATTTAAAGATTTTGAAACACTATTTAAAACATCTTTAGGTACACCGTGAAACCAAGATAAATTTCTATCTTTATTATAAGTTATTATTAAACATATTGGTTCTAATCCAGCTTTAATAGCTCTATATATAGATAACATACTATCTTTACCACCACTATAAGATGCTACAAATTTTTTACCTTTTAAACTTTCTTTTATCATTTTATCACCTTTGTTTCTTTCATTTTTTCTATTGCATTTATTAACTTTTCATTTTGTTCTTTTTTATGTATACCTATTCTAAAAAACTCATCTGTTAAATTAGTATAGTTACTACAATTCCTTATACAAATATTAAATTGTTCATATAAAATTTTATCAAAATTTTTAAAACCTTTAAAAAATATATAATTTGCATTACTTCCTATTATTTTAAAATTTACACTTTTAAGGCTTTTTATTATTTTTTCTTTTTCTACATTTATATAATTTAAACTTTCTTGTAAATATATATTACAATCTTTAAGACAATATATCCCCATTTCTTGTGCAAATGTAGAAACAGCCCAATCTGCACCATAAAAATATAAATTTTCAATAGTTTTTAAATTTGATGTTATACAATAACCTAATCTAAAACCTGCTAAAGCAAATATTTTTGTAAAGGCTTTTAAAATAATTAAATTATTATATTTATCTATAAATTTTTTACTTGTATATTTATTATTGTTTTCTATAAAATCAATAAAACATTCATCTATAAAAACATACCCTTTACTTAATTGCAAAATTTTTTCTATTAAAGTATTTTCTATTAATTGTCCTGTTGGATTATTCGGATTACATAAAAATATTATATCAAATTTTTCTTTATTAATAATATTTAATATATTATCTTTTAAATTAAAATTATCTTCTTCTAATAAAATATGTTTATATATTTTACAATTTACTGTTTTTAAGGCTCTTTCATAATCTGAAAATGTAGGTGCTAATATTAATGCTTTTCTAGGCTTTATATAGTTAACAAACCTAAAAATTATATCTGATGCACCATTACTACAAAATATATAATCTTTATCCACATTTTCATAATTTGAAATAGATTTTCTTAATTCTGTTGAAAAATTATCTGGATAAAAAATACTTTTACTTAAAGCCTCTTTTAATATATGAAAACTATTTTCTCTTAAGCCTAAAGGGTTAATATTTGCAGAAAAATCTAATATATTTTTATTTTTAAAAATTGCATTTCCACCATGTTCATAGTTATACACATTATCACTCCACTAAAAAATTTTTAATATAAAATGTTGATAACCTATATTATAAAATAAATTATTAATAATATTAAAATAAAAATTATTGTAGATATATACATAAGTTTATTAGCTAATAAAATATCATTTATATTAGGATTTTTAATATTATCACCTATCGTTTTTTTATCTACAACCTTTCCTTTATATGTACTTTTCCCCCCTAGCTGAATATTTAATGCTCCTGCACAAACTGACTCTGTATGAGCAGAATTAGGACTTAAATGATTATATCTATCTCTTATATAAATTTTTATTGCATTTTTTGTATTAAGTCTACTTACAAATGTAGCTATTATCATTAAAATAGCTGATATTCTAGCTGGTATAAAATTTACAACATCATCTAATTTAGCAGAAAATCTACCAAAATACATAAATTTTTCATTTTTATAACCTATCATAGAGTCTAATGTATTTATTGCTTTATAAATCATACCTAAAGGAACTCCACCTATAGCTAAAAATATTAAAGGTGCTATAACTCCATCTGACAAATTTTCTGATATAGTTTCAACAGTAGCTTTAACTATTTTTTCTTCTTCCAAATTATCTGTGTCCCTACCTACTATATAAGATAAATATAGTCTAGCATCTTTTATATTATTATTTTTAAGTTGTTTATATATTTTCATACTTTCAGTATAAAGACATTTAGGAGCTATTATAAAATAACACATAATACTTTCAAATATAATACCTACAATAAAATTTATTTTATAAAAAACAGAAATTAAAAATAAGTTTATAAAAAACACTATTACTAATATAAAAATATTCATAAACATACCATATAAAAATTGTAACTTATAATTTTTTATATTTAGTTTATCATATATTTTAATACCTATATTATTTATATATCCTAAAAATCTTATAGGGTGTAAAGGGTTTTGTGGGTCACCTAATATACAATCTATTATAAACCCTATTAATATAGCATATTTAAAAATCATATTTAACCTCTTATTAAACTATTTAAAAATTTGTATAATTCCTTATCATTATAAAAAATATAATCTGCTACTTCTTTTAAATTATTAGATATTTGTCTACTACCACTAAAAGCTATACCAATATTAGCATTTTTTAACATTCCTATATCATTATCACCATCACCAATAGCAACAAAATTAAAATCAAAATTTTTAACTACTTTTTCTTTATTTATAACTTTTGTTACATTATATATTTTATTATCTTTAATAACACTTTCACAAGAAAAATAACTATTTTCCATATTTAATTTTTTTAAAATAGGTTGTATTATAATATCTAAATTACCTGTTATAATATAACAATTATTTTTATTTTCTAATATAAATTTTTCTATATATTCATTTAATTTTATATTTTCTACAATTTTATGTATAGTTGATATAGGTATATCTTTCAACATATTAATTCTATTTATAAAATTTATTGAAAAATCTTCTTGTCCATTCATAGCTTTTTCAGTTAGGGCTTGTATTTTATTATATAATCCTATTTCTTTAGCTATTACTGGTAATATTTCTTCTTTTGTAATAGTAGAATCCAAATCAAAAATAAATTTATAATCTAACATAATATTCTCCATTATTTTTCTATACCTACTCTTGCCATAACACCTTTAGTATAATAATGTTTTATTTCTTTCATTTCTGTAACTAAATCTGCTTTTTCTTTAACACTATCTAAAGCATATCTACCTGTAAGTATAAGTTCAACATTTTCTGGTTTTTTGTCCATTAAATCAAGTATTTGATTTTCTGTTAAAATTTCCATATAAACAGCTACATTTATTTCATCAAAAATATAAATATCATATTCATTTTTCTGTAAAACTTCTATTGCTCTATCATAACCATTATTACCACAAGATATATCATAATCTTTTAAATTACCCTTTTTAGCAAATCCTTTTCCTGTTCCATATTGTTCAACTGTAACATTAGGTAAAAACTCTCTTATAGCTTTTATTTCACTATATTCATCATCTTTCATAAATTGTCCTATATATATTTTTTTACCTGCTCCACTTGCTCTTAATGTTAACCCTAACATACAAGTAGTTTTACCTTTTCCATTGCCTGTATAAATTTGTATATAACCTTTTTCCATAATATCCTCCTTTACTTTATAAAAGACAAGATTTAAACCTTGTCTTACTAATTTTCAATTTTTACATTTATACCATTTTTTTTGAAAAATTTTAAAATAATATCTTCCCAAATTTTATCTTCTTTTTTATCTAAAGAAAATGCTCTTTGACTTGTACCTGTTGTACCAGCTATAATATTATTTTGATATGTAATATTTAAAAACATAGCATTAGCATTATCAAAAAGGTTATTGACTGTTTCATCATCTAAAGAAAATACTATTTTAAAAAATTTAGGTTTTATATTTCCTTTTACAAGATTTATAATATAAGGCCTTAACTCTTTCCATTTTATAAAATATCTTTTTTCATCTTCTTGTAAATAATCTCTATTAATATTACCTGTAATTTCATATTTAACTATAGTTTCTAAAGTTATGTTTCTAACTTCTAATTTATCAAAACTATCTTCTTTTAAAAGTTTTTGCATAAATATTTTTACTTCTTCATCTTCAATGGAAAAAACTAACATACATACTTCACCTCAAAAAATATTATATCAAAAAATAGTATATATAACAAGTATACATACTATTTTATAAATTATTTTTCTAATAGTTTTATTGCTTTAAAAGCTGCTGCTTGTTCGGCATCTTTTTTACTCTTTCCTTTACCTATACCCAACTGTTTATTCTTATGTGTCACTTTTATTGTAAATAATTTATCATGAGCGGGTCCTTCTTCTTTTACAATTTCATATTTTATAGGTTCTGTACTTTCTTTTTGTATAATTTCTTGTAAATATGTTTTACAATCATTCATTTCAAAAGTTTGTCTTTTTTCTACTATAATATCTTCCATTTTTGAAATTATAAAGTCTTGAGCTTTTAATATGTCATTAGAATCTATATATATAGCACCTATAATAGCCTCAAAAGCATCTGCTAATATAGAATCTCTTTCTCTACCCCCTGTTAATTCTTCACCTTTACCAAGTTTAATATTTTCTCCTATTTTAATTTCTCTAGCTTTTCTAGCTAAAGAATCTTCACATACAATACTAGCTCTAAGTTTTGTAAGTTCACCTTCTGATAGTTCACTAAATCTAGTAAAAATATGTTTACTTATAACAAGCTCTAAAACAGCATCTCCTAAAAATTCTAATCTTTCATTATGTTCTATATCTTGTTTTTTTTCATGGCTAAATGATGTATGAGTAAGGGCAACTTCTAATAAATTTTTATTTTTAAAATTATATCCAATTTCTAACATTTATCCTCCTATAATAAATCTTTCTTAAAAACAAATATACTACACAATTATTATTTATATTTAACAAAAATTTATTTTCTATACTTTATTTATATTAATATATTTAAAAAGTGAGCATAACCAAAAAAGGCATAGCTCACTAAAAATAATTAAATACAATTATTTTGCAGCTTCTATATAATTCACTGCATCTCCAACTGTTTTAATTTTTTCTGCATCTTCATTTTGGAATTCAATACCAAAGCTATCTTCTAAATCTGATATAATTTGGAATAAATCTAATGAATCAGCACCTAAATCATCAGCAAAAGTAGTTTCTAAAGTAATTTCGTCTTCAGAAATACTCATTTGTTCAGCAATGATTTCTCTAACTTTTTCAAATACCATAATTGCACTACCTCCTTTATGTTTTTTAACATATATAAATATACTAGATAAAAGTAAATTTTACAAGTATTTTTTTGATTTTTTATAAAAATTTTTTATAAATTATTATCTTCTAAAATAGCATTTTCTATTTTTGTTGCAATATCTGTATCAATAAATTTATAACATTGATTTATAGCACTTTTAATAGCTTTAGCATTAGAGCTACCATGTGCTTTAACAACAAGTGACTTAAGTCCTAAAAATGGTGCTCCACCTACTTCAGCATAATCAAATTTTTTCTTCACATTACTAAAGGCTCCTTTAGATAAAAGCCCACCTATAGAATATAAAAAATTAGATTTTATTTCATTTTTTACAACTTTAGAAAATGTTTTTACAATACCTTCAGATAACTTTAATATAACATTTCCTACAAAACCATCACATACAACAACATCAGCATCACCTGCTGGTATTTCTCTACTTTCTATATTTCCAATAAAATTTATATTTTTAGTTTGTTCTAATAACTCATAAGCTTCTTTTGTAAATGTATCACCTTTTTCTTTTTCAGAACCTACATTTACAATAGCTACTTTAGGATTATTTATTTTCATTATATTTTCCATATATATTTTGCCCATTTTAGCGAAATTAGGTAAATAAGAAGGTTTACAATCCATATTTGCTCCAGAATCTATTAAAAAAGTATATCCATTATTAGCATTTGGTATTAATGTAGCTAAAGCTGGTCTTTCTACTCCTTTTATACGCTTTATAATAACAGTAGCACCTGTAAGTAAAGCCCCTGTACTTCCAGCAGATACAAATGCACTAGCTTTTCCCTCTTTTAATAGTTTTAAACCTACTACTATAGAAGAATCTTTCTTTTCTCTAATAGCAGCCGTTGGACTTTCTGTTGTTTGTATAACTTCTGTTGCATTTTGTATTTGTACTTGTTCTTTATTATATTGATATTTTTTAAGCTCACTATCTATTTCTTGTTCTTTTCCTACTAATATAATTTTTATATTTTTATTATCATTAATAGCATCTATACTTCCTTTTACTATTTCTTCAGGTGCATT
>CALWDX010000030.1 GCA_944376805.1 uncultured Clostridia bacterium | reverse complement strand
GTTACTAGAGCTGAAATGGCTACTATTATGTCTAAATTATATGATGTTTTAGCAGCTGCTAAATAATTATATTTTATTATGCACTTTATATTAATAGGCTATAGATTTAATTCTATAGTCTATTTTTTATTAAGTTATTATTACTTTAAAATTTTTCTTCAAATTATCTAATCATTGACTTTTAATTATTAATATGTTAAAATTATTTAGATATTTTATAAATTTAACTTTTTATTATTACATAAATGAAGGGAGATTTTATATTGGGTACAGGTGATATAATTATTATTGTTACCTTGATTATAGGTATTATTTTAGGTGGTCTTTATTGGCTTAACAAAAAAGCTACCAAAAAAATGGGTGACCATCAAGATATGATAAATCGTTCAAAACAAACTACTACAATTTTTGTTATAGATAAGAAAAAAGCTAAAATTACTGAAGTTAATATGCCTAAAATTGTTACAGACCAAATGCCAAAAATGTATAAGTTTTTAAAACTATATTTTGTGCAAGCTAAAATAGGCCCTCAAATTTTAACTTTAATGTGTGATAAACATGTTTTTAATGCAATTACTGTTAAAAAAAATGTTAAAGTTGAACTTGCTGGTATTTATATTGTTAGTGTTGTTGGTATGAAATCACAACAAGAACTTAAACAAATTAAAAAGGCTAAAAAACAAAAAGAAAAAGAAGCTAAAAAAGAAGAAAAAAATAAATAATTTATATATAATAATAAGTACAACTATTTAGTTGTATTTATTTTTTTATAAAAATTATTTTTTTAGTGGAACAAAAGTTTTTTTAGTTCGTTTAATAAATATAAATAAAAAAATAAAATAAGTTGGAACAAAAAATTTTAAATTACGTTTAATAAATATAAGAAATAAAACATTAAATTTTTTGTTAGTTTTAAAAATAAGTTGAATTTTTATATATGTTTGGAGGAAATTTTTATGAAAAAAAATATTAAAAAAATTATACCTATGGTAGCTATTGCTACTTTAATGACTACTAGTGTTTTTGCTAATACTAATACTCAACCTGAAAAAGTTGTTGTAAAAGAAAATAATAAAATATCTGGTTTAATTACAGAAGTTTCAAAAGATAGCAATAAAATAACTATTGATGGAAAAGAAGTTAATATTGGTAAATTTACTTTAGTTATTGATGCTGTTAAAGGTACTTCTATAAAATATGATGAAATTATGGAAAATCAATCGGCATATGTTTATAATGTAGGTGATGATAGTATTATTATAGCTAATATACCTCAAGACTTTAAAGCTCCTATTGTTGTTACTGTTAGTGAAACTAAAAAAATTGATGATAGTACACTTGAAATTACTATAAAAGAAGATAATGCAAAATATATAATAAATAAAGATACTAATTTTAATTGTATTTTTGCATATGGTACACCTGGCATTAAAAGTATGCCTACTTTTGATGAACTTGTAGAAGGTAGTAAAATAGTTATTTATCCAAATGAAGATAAACAACTTGAAAAATGTTTTTTAACTACTTTTAAAAATGAAGTAAAAGAAGAAGACAATAATGTTGAACTTGAAACTAAATCTAATCAAATTTATATTGATGGTCAATTATTAGAAGGTGCAAATATTATCCAAGAAAATGGCAAAAATTTAATGCCTGTTAGAAGTATTTTTGAAAAACTTGGCTATCAAATATCTTATGATGCTAATACTAAAATTATTAGTATGACAAAAGGAGCTCATTTTATAACTTTTGCTACTAATGCTGATGCTTATACTTTTGCTAGAATGGCACCACAACCTTTAGGTCAAGTACCTATTGTTAAGGATGGTATTACTTATGTACCTGTTGAATTATTTGAATTAATGGGTATAGAAGTAAATGTAACTTCTAACAACTCTTTATATATTGGTGAAAAAGTTAAAGAAACTAGTAATATTGAAGAAAATAAAAAAGAAGTTAAAGAAGAAAAATCTAATACTAAAAAAGACCAAATTATTATTACTGAAATAGATGAAAAAAATAATACTATAACTGTTAAAGATGATAAAAAAGGAACAATTGTTTTAAATACTAAAGATTTAGAAGTACAATTTACTAATGGAGAAAAAAGTTTATATGTTGGTCAAGCTTTAGATGTTGAATATGGTGAAATTATGACTGCTAGTCAACCACCTATTAATACACCTAAAAGTGTAAAAGTTGTTGATAAATTTTCTTATGGCGAAGTTTTAAATGTTGAAAAAGACGACAAAGGTAATACTAGAGTTTTATTTAAAGATGAGGAAATGGGTGAAGTTGTTTTAAATTTAGCTCCAGATTTTAAAGTAAACTTTACTACTGAAGATAAAGAACTTAAAAAAGGTCAAGATTTAGAAGTTGTTTTAGGTAAAGCTATGACTATGAGTTTACCACCTATGACTAATCCTACTAGTGTATCTGTTATAAATTTAGATGAAAATAATAATAAAGAAAACAAAGGTGAAACTAACCAAGACGTTTTAAAAGGTAATGCTACTATTAAAAAAGTTGATAAAGAAAATAAAACTATTTTAGTAGAAGATGAAAAAATGGGTGAAGTTGTTTTAAATATTCACGATGATTTAAAAATTGAATATAAAAATGGTGTTGGTATGCACGCTTATAACTGGATGGTTGAAGGTCAAAAATTAGAAGTTGAATATAGTCCTATTATGACTAGAAGTTTACCACCTATTAACAATCCTATTAAAATATTAGTATTAAATTAATGTAAAAGGGCTTGAATTAATTTCAAGCCCTTTTATTAAAATTTATATAAATATTGCAAATTGTTAAAATATGGTGTAAAATAATTAAGTTGCTATGATTAACTATATTTTAAAGGGGAGAGAGTATGAAAAATTCTATACAAATACTTATTTACTTTACAATAATATTTACTATATATATAAATGTTTTTGCTAAAGAAAATGTAGAAGATATAACTGTTAAAAATAATGTTTCTATATATAATAAATTAGTATTTGATGCAACAAATGAAAAAGTTATTGATTATTATAGTATTATAAATAATAAAGAAGATAAATATTTATATAGTACAGAATTTGATAACTTTGAAATAATTATAACAAATTTACCTAAAGAAAATAACTTGCAAATTTATACTATAAAAAAAATAGATAAAGAAAAGTTAAAATTTACTGTTGAAGAAAATGAAAATATTTATAATGTTGATAAAAGTACAAAGATTGAGTTTATATACCCTTATAATTCTGATAACTCAAAACTAAATAATAATTTTAATCAAATAAGTAAATATACAAAAGTTTTAGTAGATTTTGATAATAGAAATAATGTAGAAAAACTATTTATAACTCCTTTTAAGTCTTTAGGTAAAAGTATACTTAATAATAAGGCAATAAATATAGAAGGTAAATTTATAGAACAAATACCATATTTTATTAATGATAAATTATATTTACCTATTAGACCTATTGCAGAAGTGTTTAATTATAATATTTACTGGAATGAAGAATTAAAAATTGTTACTTTGGAAAAAAATAATAAAAAAATAGAAATAAAAACTAATTATAGCAATTTTATAAAAAATAATTCTGTATATGTACCAGAAGATCTTATAAAAGATATTTTACAAATAAATATTTCATTAAAAGATAATATTATTTATGTTGGTTAAAACTATAAAAAATTGCTTTAGACTTGCACAAATTTAACACCTTTAGCATATTATATAAAATAGCTTTGCTGGGGGTGTTTTTTTGCTTTTTTCATTTTTTAACTATTTTTTTATGTTTTCTTGCATATCTAGTGCAAATACTTTTCCTAAGCCATTAAGTTTAGAAGAAGAAGAAAAATACTTAAAACAATATGAACAAGGCAGTATAGAAGCTAAAAATATACTTATAGAAAGAAATCTAAGATTAGTTGCACATATAGTAAAAAAATATAACAACTATCAAAAAGATAGTGAAGACTTAATTTCTATTGGTACAATTGGTCTTATAAAAGCTATTACAACTTTTAAAAATGATAAAGGTATTAAACTTGCAACTTATGCTGCTAGATGTATAGAAAATGAAATTTTAATGTACATAAGAAGTAATAAAAAATATAATAAAGATGTTTATTTACAAGATACTATAGGTATAGATAAAGACGGAAATGAAGTTACCTTGGAAGATAAAGTAGCTGATGATAGTATGAGTATTGATGAAGAAGTTACATTAAAAATGCAAAGTAAAGTATTATATGAAAAAATGAAAAAAGTTTTAAAAGGGCGTGAAAAAACTATAATTGAGCTTAGGTATGGTCTTATTAATGGTGAAGAACTCACTCAAAGGGATATTGCTAAAATACTTGGCATAAGTAGAAGCTATGTTTCTAGAATAGAAAAAAAAGCCTTAGAAAAACTTTATAAAGAAATGGAATAAACTATAAGGAAGATGTCCTTATAGTTACATATATAAACCCAGTAAAGTTATCCCTTCTATAAAAGAGGGGATTATTTAATTACATTTATTTTTTAAATAGGCATTTTTTAACTCTTTAGGTATTTCATATATATTTATATTTTTATGAATAGAACAAGTTCCATATTTTTGAGCAGTTTTATAATACCAATATTTATAGTTAAGATTTTCAAGGTTTTTATTTAGTTCTTCTATTTGTTTTATAACAGATTTTCTATGATTATCAATAGTTTCTAGTCTTTCATTAATTGTATTATCACCTTTTATGCAACAATCTATAAATTTTTTTATATCTTTAATAGGCATACCTGTATTTTTTAAACACTCTATAGTATGTATCCATTCAAAATTTTCTTCTTTAAATTTTCTTATACCATTTTTATCACGTTCAATAAATGGTAAAAGTCCTTCTTTTTCATAATATCTTAAAGTAGATGTAGGTATATTAAATTTCTTTGAAACTTCGCCAATAGTATAAAACATAAATTAATAACTCCAATAATAAAATATTATATTGACTTAAAGTTAACTTTAAGGTCTATAATAATTATATCAATAAATATAATATAAGTCAATTTTAAAGGAGGATATTTAATGAATAATTTTATTTATGATATACCAGTAAAAGTTTATTTTGGTGAAAATCAATTATGTAATTTAGGAAAAGAATTAAGTAAATATGGTAAAAAAGTTTTATTAACATATGGTGGAGGTTCAATTAAAAAAATAGGGCTATATGATGAAATTTTAAAAGAGCTTGAAAAATATGGTTTAGAATTATTTGAGCTTTCAGGTATAGAGCCTAATCCTCGTATACAATCTGTAAGAGAAGGAGCTAAAATATGTAAAGAACAAAATATAGATGTACTTTTAGCTGTTGGTGGGGGGTCTACAATAGATGCTACAAAATTTATGGCAGCAGGAGCTTGTACAGATGTTGACCCTTGGGACTTCTTTACTAAAAATGCACCTATTGAAAAAGCTTTACCAATAGTTACAATTCTTACTCTTGCAGCAGCAGGTTCTGAAATGGACGCAGGTGGTGTAATTAGTAACCTTGAAACAAAAGATAAAATAGGTAGATTAGCACCAGTTTTATTACCAAAAGTTTCATTTTTAGATCCAACTGTAACTTATACAGTTAATCCTTATCAAACAGCTTGTGGGGCAGTAGATATGATGTCTCATATTATGGAAGTATATTTTAATATGTCAAATAGTCTGTATATGCTAGATTGCTTTATGGAAGGTATGATGAAAACTATTATTAAATATGCACCTATTGCTATGAAAGAGCCAAACAACTATGAAGCTAGAGCTAATCTTATGTGGACTTCTTCTTGGGCTATAAATGGATTTATAAGTTTAGATAAAAATCAAGCTTGGACTTGTCACCCAATAGAACACGAACTTTCTGCAATATATGATATAACTCACGGTTTGGGACTTGCACTTGTTACTCCTAGATGGTTAGAATATTGTTTAGATGAAACAACTGTTTCAAAATATTATCAATTTGGTACAAATGTTTTTGATATTGATAAAAATTTAGAACCTATGGAAGTTGCTAAACAAAGTATAAAAATGTTATCAGAATTTTTCTTTAATACTTTAAATTTAGATGATACTTTTACAAAAGTTGGCATAAAACAAGAAGACTTTGATATAATGGCTGAAAAAGCTTGTGGAAATAATTGTATAAATGGATTTAAAAAGTTAAATAAACAAGATATAGTTAATATATTTAACATGTGTTTATAATTTTAAATAACATAAACAAAAAGCCTAGAATATATTTTTTAATCTAGGCTTTCTGCTATATTAAATAACAATTCTTTTGTAGTTTCTATACTTATACAAGGGTCTGTTATAGATTTACCATAAGTTTTTCCTGTTGGGTCATTACCTTCTTTTATATAGCTTTCTATCATAAATCCTTTAACTATATTTTTTAATTCTTTATTTTTAGATATACTATTTAATACATCTTTAACAATAGTAGGTTGTTTATAAAATAGTTTCCCAGAATTAGAGTGGTTAGTATCTATTATTATTGATTTATTTATTAATTCTGTTTTATTATAAAGATTAATAATATTTAAAAGGCTTTCATAATGATAGTTAGGGAAATGGTTTCCTTCTAAGTCTATGCCACCTCTTAATATACTATGTGAAAAAGGATTTCCAGTTGTATCTACTTCATAATTATCATATATAAAATTATGGCTTTTTTGTGCTGTACTTATAGCATTTAACATAACAGATATATCCCCACTCATAGGATTTTTCATGCCAACAGCACAATCTATACCACTAGCAATTAATCTATGATGTTGATTTTCTACACTTCTTGCACCTATAGCAACATAGCTTAATAAATCCTCTATAAAAGGATATGTAGAAGTATAAAGCATTTCATCAGCAATAGGAAAACCATATTCAGATATTATTTTTATATCTAATTTTCTTATAGCTAATATTCCTTCTTTCATATTAGGTTCATTATTAATATTAGGTTGATGTATCATACCTTTATAACCATCACCAGTTGTTCTTGGTTTACTTGTATATATTCTAGGTACTATAAAAAGTTTATCTTTTACTTGTTCATTTATTTTATAAAGCATTTCTAAATATTCACAAACAGATTTTTCACTATCAGCAGAACAAGGACCTATTATTATTAACATTTTATTAGATTTTGATGCTAATATATTTTTTATTTCTTCATCATTTTTTTGTTTTATAGTTTTTAATTTATTATCTAAAGGTAATAAATATATTATTTCTTCTTTAGTTGGTATTTTACAAATTTTTTTAAAACTCATATTATTCCTTTCTTTAGTATATATTTTTTTCTGTTAGAATAATATCTACATTTTTATCATAGTTATCTTCAGTAAAATCTATAATAAAATTATCAAAGCATATTCCAATAGAACTTAAATATATATTGTTTTTTAAAAATGTATCATAGTATCCACCACCATAACCTATTCTATATTTATTTTTGTTATAAACAATAGCAGGTACTATTATAATAGTTTTGTTGTCACTAATTTTTTCAACTTCATTTATAGGTTCTAAAATGTTAAATTTATTTTTTATAAGATTATTTTTATTATATTTTTTAAAAATCATTTCTCTTTTTTTATTTGTTAAAACAGGGCAATATATATTTTTATTATCTTTTATTGCTTTTTCTATTATATATTTTGTATTTAATTCTTTTTCTAAACTTAAATAAATAAAAATATTTTTACTTTCTTTATATTCAGATAAACTAAAAAGTTTATTTGATATAGTTTTACTTATATTATTTATATATTCGTTAGAAAAATTATTTCTTAAATTTAAATATTTAGTTCTTATTTTTTGCTTTTGTTCCACTTTCTATTATTCCTCCTACTATATAGAAAATTATAGCTAAAGCAGGGTTTATAAAAAATAATATAATATAGATTATACTAGGTATTTTAAAACTTTTATTTTTTGTTACTTTAGGTTTAAATGTATTATGTGGTATGTTATTTGTATTGTTATTAGATAAAGTTTTATTATCTTTAATATCTTTTTTTATAGAATTATTGTATTTTTCTTCAATATATTGTTGTTTTTCATATTTTGTACCAGTTTTATTATTTTTATAAATTACATTATTATCCTTTTTATTGTTTTCTTCATCAATTGATTTAATATTTTTACCATCTATAAAGTCAAATATATCAAAAACACTTCCACTATTATCTTGTTTTGTACTATATTTATTTAATTCATAACCACACATAACACATTTATTTTCAGTAATAAGGCAATTACATACAGGGCAAGTTTCCATAATATCACCACACTTCATAAAAAGTTATTATTATTTAGTTTAGCAGAATATTATACTTTATTCAACAATTTATATAAAATAATTGAAATAATATAATATTGTGCTATAATAAATTAAAAATATTTTAATAGAGGAGATATTATTAAATAACTATGGAAGAATTAAAAAATCATTGTTATAGTATTGCACGAGAAAAGACAAGAAAAGTTACAAAACTTAGTATTTTTGGGTTAATATTAAGTGCTACATTTTTAATATTAACTATGACTGTTTTAAAACCTAATTCATTAGAGGATTATATTCTTAATAGGAATATATTTTTAATATTTACTTTAATTTTTATAATTATGTTAACATTTACTTATCCAATAATTTTATTATGTACTAAAAATGCTATTGAAAAACTACCAGAAAATATAGAAAAAATATGGAAAGAGAGAAAAACTTATAATAATATAAAACAGTTTGTTTTTTGTAATGATGGCATAATTGTATTTAGTGAAAGTTTACCAATATATATAAAATATTATGATATAGATATGATTTATGACCAAGGATTTACAGATTTTGAATATTTAATACCTGGAAAACTATATTTTATAAATATAAGAACTTATTATAAAACATACCATATAAAAGTAATATTAGAGTTTAATGGTCAAAAATATAAAGCAAAAGATTTTAGAAAAATAATAGAAGAAATATATATAAGAAATAATAGAATAGAATTAATACTATAATAATTATTAAAAATAAGGGCTGAAAATTAATCAGCCCTTGGTTTTTAATATAAACCATTATTTAATAACATTTCTAATATTTTATTACTTCTTTCTATAAAGTTAGTCATAGAATTCATATCTAAATGTTTATGACTCATTTTAGCTAAATCATATATTTGATTACAAATAAGTTTAGTTTCTTCTTTTTTGTTTTCATCATCTTTAACTTTTAAAAGAAGTTTAACGACATTATTATTACCATTTAAAACTAAAGTCTCATCAGAAGGCATAGCACCAAAAGGCATATTCATACCATACATTTTAGCCATTTCTTCCATTCTTCTAGCTTGTTCACTAAGCTGAATTACACCAGATATATCAGTAGCTTTAAGATTTTCTACTTTAATTTTAAGGTTATCACCTTTATTAAGTGTATCTTTAAATAAAGTTTCTAAAGCTTCATTAAGTTCTTTATTTTCTTCTTGTGAACTATCTTTTAATGTATCAGATAAATCACTATCTATTCTAACAAAAGTAGTACCTTGATTATACATTTCTAAAGTAGACATATAAGGATTATCTAATTTAGTATCTAGTATAACTGCATCCATATTATTATCTTTGAACATTTTAATATATTGTGCTTGTTGGTTTTCATCTGTAACATAAAATACTTTATTTTCGTGGTGTTCTTTATTTTGTTCTAAATATTCATTTAATGTTACATATTTATTATTAATAGTTTTAAATAATAAACTATCTTTTACTTTATCATAAAAATCTTTTTCTCTAAGACAACCATATTTAATAAATTGGCTTATATCGTCCCAAAAACCTTCAAACTGTTCACGCTGTTTTTTAAATAAGCTATTTAGTTTATCAGCAACTTTTTTAGTAATATATTTACTCATTTTTGTAACATAGCCGTCATTTTGTAAGAAACTACGACTTACATTAAGTGGTAAGTCAGGACAATCTAAAGTACCTTTTAAAAGAAGTAAAAATTCTGGTATAACTTCTTTTAAGTTATCAGCTATAAATACTTGATTGTTATATAATTTAACTTGTCCTTCAATAGAGTCTAATTCATGTTTTAATTTTGGAAAATATAAAATACCTTTAAGTTTAAAAGGATAGTCCATATTTAAATGTATCCAAAATAGTGGTTCGTTAAAGTCTGAAAATACTTGATGATAAAATTCTTTATATTCTTCATCTGTACATTCATTAGGTTGTTTTAACCAAAGAGGATTTGTTTTGTTAATAGGTAGAAGTTCTTTAACTTCATTTTCATCTATTGTGTCATTTTCAGAGTCTTTTTCTGCCTCTTTTTTCATTGCTTCAATATCTTCAAAGAAAATTTCAATAGGCATAAAGTAGCAATATTTATTTAATATTTCTCTAAGTTTAAAAGCATTTAAAAAGTCTTTTCCTTCTTCTCCTACAAAAAGTGTAATAGTAGTACCTCTTTCTGTTCTATCACTTTCGCCAATTTCATATTCTATACCACCATCACAAATCCATTTTGCAGGTGTAGCACCTTCTTTATAAGAAAGTGTATCTATCATTACTTTGTCTGCTACCATAAATGCAGAATAAAAACCAAGTCCAAAGTGTCCAATGATATCTCCACCATCTTCTAATTGGTCTTTATATTTATTTACAAAATCACTAGCACCAGAAAAAGCTATTTGTGTAATATATTCTTCTATTTCTTCAGCAGTCATACCTATACCATTATCTATAATTTGTATAGTACTGTTTTCTTTGTCAAGTACAACTCTTATACTAAATTTTTCATCTTCTTTAAGAGTAGCTTCACCCATAGTAGATAATTTTTTTAATTTGTTTATAGCATCACAACCATTAGATACTAATTCTCTAATAAATATATCAGAATCTGAATAAAGCCATTTTTTTATAATTGGTAAAATATTTTCACTATTTATTGAAAGATTACCTTTTTTCATTTTTGTACCTCCTAAAAATTTTATATTAACTATATTTTAATATTATAATTAGAAAATGTCAAGAAAAAAATAGCACTCTTTTAAAAAGAGTGCTAATAAAATTTATGTGTAATATGGATTTTTTTGTTTTAATATTACAATAAAATCTTTAACACATAATATTAATAATAGTGGTGATAGTGGGGTATATAAAATTAATATATATAATACACCTTGTGGTATTTTTTCCTCATAAAATTTATGTATACCAAATAATCCAAAAAATAATAATAAAAGAAGAGCACACCATTTATTATTTCTTTTATTTTTAAAGTTTTTGTTAATAATTATATCTTTATTTGTATTATCTAAATATTTATTTTTATTTAGTTGTTTATCTTTTATATCATAGTTTAAAAATCCTTGATTTGTTATATCATTATATTTGGTATAAGTATCTTCTTTTAAAGTATGTGTTTTAATTTTATGAATATCTTTATTGTTATCTATTAATTCATTAGCTTTAATATAATTTTTTTCTCCTAAAAATTCCATATTAACACTATTTAATTTACCATAATATATATTTTTTATTTCTTCAATTTCATAATTATTTTTTATATTAATAAGTTTAAATTTATTTTCATTAATATTTATTTTTTCATATATTAAAAGTTTTTCTTGTTTAGTTGGTAAAACAATTACATATTCTTTATTATCAATTTTAAGAATAGAGTAAATATCATATTTTAATTCATCATCATATTTATAAAGGTCTTCTAATAATACACTTATATCATCTTCATCATTATCTAATTTATAATTAAATTTTTCAATTAATTCTTTTAAAAAATCTCTATCCCATAAAATAGTATTAGTTGTTTTAGCTAATTCTTTAGCACTTTGGTTAAAATAATTATTAGTTAAAACTATACCTAAATTGCAATTATAATGATTTTTAGCACTATTAACTTGTTGTATAGCTTCTAAATTTACTTTATTTGAATATAGTTTACATTGTATAGCATAAGTAATGCCATCTTTTTCAGCTATAACATCAGCACCAAAATCACCAGAAGCTTTAGTAACTCTTGCATTATATCCTATTTTTGTTAAAATAATAGCTGTTTTTTCTTCAAATTCTAATGGAGAAAGATTATCAATATCATTTAGTGTTAAAATTTCATCTTCTAACATTATTATTACCTCTAATTTTAATATATTTTATATAATAAATTTTATATTAAAATATAACAAATTTCAACATATTTTTGACAAAATAGAAACTTTTTACAAACTATTAATAATAGCTTCAGCACATTTTATACCATCAACCCCAGCAGAAACAATACCTCCAGCATAGCCACAACCTTCACCACAAGGATAAAGACCTTTAAATTTTATAGATTGTAAAGTTTCTTTATTTCTAATAATTCTAATAGGGGAGGAGCTACGACTTTCAACAGCTGTTAAAATACCATTTTCATCACCAAAGCCTTTAATTTTTTTATCCATTTCAATAATACCAAGTTTTATAGATTCATATATGAAATCTGGAAAAATTTCTTTAAAATTACAAGGTGTTACACCAGGTTTAAAAGTAGGTTCAATATTACCAATAGAAGTGGAGGCTACACCTTTTAAAATATCACCAATTTTTTGAACAGGTGCAAAATAATTACTACCACCAGCAATAAATGCTTTTTCTTCAAGTTCTCGTTGAAACTCAACACCAGATAAAATATTATTATTATCTAAATCTTCAGGATATACTTCTATTAATAAAGCACTATTGGCATTTTTACCACCTCTATCAAAATAACTCATACCATTAGTAACAAGTCTATTTTTTTCAGATGAAGCATTTACAACATAACCACCTGGACACATACAAAAAGTATAAGCTCCACGGTTATTAGGTAATCTTACTGCTAATTTATAATCGGCAGGTGGTAAATAACAAGCAAATTTGCCATATTGTGCATTATTAATAAATTCTTGACTATGTTCTATACGAACACCAACAGCAAAAGGTTTTTTTTCAATAGGGTGATTTTTATTGTTAATAAGTTCAAAAGTATCTCTAGCACTATGTCCTATTGCTAATATAACATTATCAGTTTCTATATTGAAAATATTATTATTTTCTAAATTTTCAACAGTAATACCAATTATAGTATTATTTTCTGTTAATAAATCAATCATTTTATGTTCAAATAAAACTAATCCACCTAAAGAAATTATTTCTTCTCTTATATTTTTAACCATTGTTATAAGTTTATCTGTTCCAATATGAGGTTTGGCAGTATATAATATTTCTTCAGGTGCAGAGGCTTTAACAAATTCTTCTAATAATACTCTACATCTATAATCTTTTATACCAGTTGTAAGTTTGCCATCAGAAAATGTACCAGCACCACCTTCACCAAATTGAACATTTGAATTTTCGTCTAGTTTTCCATTTTTCCAAAATGTATCTATATCTTTTTTACGTTTATCTACACTTTTTCCACGCTCTATAATAATAGGTTTAAGACCAGCACGAGCAAGTATAAGACCAGCCATAAGACCAGCAGGACCAAAGCCTATTATAATAGGGTTTTTATTATGTTGTTTTTTAGGTATGTTATATACAAAAGGTTCAATTTTTGAAACATCTTTAATTTTTAAATATTTTTTTTCATCTTTTATTTCAACATCTAATGCAAGAACATAAAAGCCACCTTTTTTTTCTCTTGCATCAATAGATTTTTTAGCTATTTTAATTTTAATAATATTATTAATATTTGTTTTTAATATTTTAGAAGTAATATTTTTCAAGTTATCTTCATTTATTTCTTTTTCTAAAGGATATTTTACATTTGATATTTTTATCATATTTTTTCCTTTCTAAATTAAATCATAGATTTTACACAACATTTTGTAGCTACATAAGAAGAAGACCAAGCCCATTGAAGATTAAAACCACCACAATCACCAACAACATCTAAAATTTCACCAGCACAATATAAACCTTTTATTATTTTAGATTCTAAAGTTTTATTATTAAATTCACTTGTTTTAATACCTCCAGAAGTAACTTGAGCATTATTAAAGCCGTTTGTATCTAATATTTCTAGTTTATAATTTTTAATAAGATTAGCCATATTTTTAAGTATATTGTCAGTTAAATTTTCTACTAAAAATGATAACTTTTCTATACCACTACTTTTAGCAATAATATTTCCTAAACGTTTATTTAAAAGTCCATTAAAGTAATTTTCCATATTTGTATAGTTTAATAGTTTTTTTCTATCTTTTAATATATTAAATACTTCTTCTTCTGTAAAACTAGGCATAAAATCTATATATGCAATTAAATTTTTATATCTAGAAAATAGAGTAGATAATTGAAAAACAGGTGGACCAGATATACCATAATCAGTAAATAAAATTTCACCATATTCTTCTTTTAAAAAAGTATCATTACTATACATTTTTAAATTACCAGTTATTTTTATACCTTTTAAAGATTTTACTTTTTCAGGTGGTGTTTTTAGTTGTACTAAAGCAGGAGTAAGTTTGGTACAACTATGACCTAAAGATTTTAATATTTTTATACCACTACCATTAGAACCTAAATTTTGACTAGCCATACCACCAGTAGCAAAAATTATTTTATTAGCTAAAATAGTTTCATTTTTAGTTGATACTATTTTAAATTTATCATTTTTTTTATTAATACTTTTAACATCAAATTCTGTTTTTATAGGTATGTTTAAATTATCTATTTTATTTCTTAAAGCATCTAAAATGCTAGAGGCTTGTTCACTATATGGATATACTTTTCCATTTTCTAAAACAGTATGTAAAACACCTAAATTATAAAAAAAGTCTATTGTATCTTGTACAGAAAATTGTTCTAAAAAGTATTTGCTAAAAAATTTATCTTCACCATAAAAATTTTCATAAGTAGCATAAATATTTGTAAAATTACAACGCCCATTACCAGTAGCTAATATTTTTTTACCTACTCTGTCCATTTTTTCAAGTATAATTATATTTATATTGCCTTTTGAAAAATTATAAGCGTGTATAGCAGATGTAAGACCAACAGCACCACCACCTATAATAGCTAAAGTTTTTTTCATTTTATCACCTTAATTATATTTTTATAGATTATTAAACCACTACTTTAGTAGTGGTTTAATTTTTGTGCAATTAATATATTAATTTAATTATTTGTATCTTCAGATACTTCAGTAGAATTTTCTTTTAATTCTTCTTTTGTTCCAAGAACAATAGTTATATCATAGCCAGATTTTTTTAATTTTTCTGGATTGACAACTATTTTGGAGTTGGTAAAGAATTTTTGTAAGTCATTACCTTGACCAATTTTAGAAACATATATTTTAGTTTCTTCAGATTTTACATCAGAAGAATCACCAATATTGCCAATAATATAACCATTATTTTCTAAAAGTTCTTTAGTTTTCTTAGCAAAACCAGAAGTATAACTACCATTTAAAACTTGAATAGATTTATTAAAACTGTCTTCATAAACAATATCTTCAGGTTTTACAGTAGGCTTTTTAAATACTTCATAGGCAAACTCTTTTAATTCATCTTCATCTACTATTACAAATGATATACCACTTATAGTTTCAGGAGTACAAGGAAGAGTATAAGTTTGAGTATTGTTAACATCAAGTTCTTTTATTTCACCTACATATTTTAAACCATCACTTATTGTAAAATTAGTATCAATATATTGTGTTAATGTGTTAAAATATGTTTCTGGATTTGATATAATAGTATCTACACTAACTATTTTTTTAAAAAATTCATTTAAAAATGCTTGTTGAACTTCTACTCTTTTTAAATCTCCTTGAGGATAACTTCTAAAACGTAATAAATGTTCAGCTTTTTCACCATCTAAATGTTGCATATCTGGTTTTAAGTTTATATATAAATCTTGTGTAGGGTCAGAATAGTACATACGTTGAGGAACATCGAAATCTATACCACCGATAGAGTCTATAATATATCTAAATCCTTCAAAATTAAAGTGAACATAATAATCTATTTTAACATCAAGTAAATCTTCTAAATAAGTTTGTAAAAATTCTATACCTCTATCTTTACCATAATTAGGTATAGCATTTATTTTTTTAAATGAAGGGTCATCATTTTTTATTTCAGGATAATTTTCAGTCATAATTTCCCACATATCTGAAGGTATATTTACTTTTGTATCTCTAGGTATAGAAACAACAGAAATTTGATTATTTATAGAATTATAATCAACAAGCATAATACCATCTGTTCTGCCTTCTCCTTCATCAGTACAAGCAACAAGTACAAGAGTTCTTTCAGGAGCTTTTGGTACAACTTTATCAACAACCTTATCAATAAAAGTACCACCTTCATTAGCATTAGGAGTTCCATTTATAAATGCATAAACAAAGAAACACATAACACCTATAAAATATATTATAAGAATAGAAAAAACAATTTTAATAAATTTTAAAATAGGACGAGGTTTTCTTTTTCTTTTCTTTTTTCTTTTTTTTGTATTTTGCATATTTCCTCCAATTATTTTATATATTTTGATAAAATATAGATTTTGTCTATATATGTAGAATTAGGTTAAAATATAAAAATATGTTAAATATTATAAAATAATTAGTTTTCAATTTGAAGAATTTTCTTTAGTTGGTTCATTAGAAATTTCTTTTAATTTATCTTTTGTTACACTAACAATAGTTATATCATAAGTAAACTATTTAACTTTATTATGATTAATAATTACTTTACATATTTTTCATATGCCATTTTTTAGAGAATATCCTTAAAGTATAGAATATAGATCTAAATACCCAATCAATATACATACCAGCCCACACACCATATATACCATAATTAAAATATACACCTAAAAGCCAAGAGAAGAATATTCTAAATATAATTAAACTTATTACAGAAATATTCATAGTAAATTTAGCATCACCTGTTGCTCTTAAAGCACTAGGAGTCATAAATGAAGTAGCCCAAAAAATAGGACTTAATATTAAAAAACTATTTATAAGATTATGTGAATATTCTAATACTTGAGGGTCATTTGTATATAATATATATATTTTGCTACAAAATATGTAAAATATAACATTCATTATAAGCTGGGATATGTTAGCACCTAAAGTTTGACTAATCATAACTTTTTTTGTTCTTTCCATATCTCCACTACCATAAGCATTACCTGTAGATGGTACACAAGTAACTTGGAAAGTTTTACCTGGTAATTGTATAAAGTTTGATATAGAATTTGATATAGTATTAGCCGATAATGCAGCAGTACCCATACCAGACATAAAAACTTGAACTAATAATTTACCACCATTAAATATAATACCATCAATAGAGTTTGGTATAGCAATATCTAAAACAGGTTTTAATATATTAAAACTAACTTTTATAGTCGGTTTGGGTATTTTTAATATTCTAGGTCTAAAATAAACAAAAAACTGAAGAATAGAGCTAGAAATAAGACGAGAAGCTAAAAGTCCATAACCAACACTACTTATACCAAGTTTTAAAACTTTTATACAAAAAACAGTAATTATTACATAAAATATGTTAGATAAAAAAGCTCCTATAAGTGGGCTTAAATTATCACCAGTAGCACGTCTTATACCAGTAAAAACATTAAATAATGTTAAAAATGGTAAAGATATAGATGTAAAAAATAAATAAACACTAGCAGAGTCTAAAACAGCATGTTCAGCTCTTCCAAAAAGTGCATTTAAAAGAGGGGTTCTAAATATTATTAAAAAGGCACTAATGATAATAGATGCATATATGGATATGGTAATAGAATGACTAGCACAATCTTGAGCTTTTTTAATATCACCTTTACCTACACATTGAGAAACTATTGCTGTTATACCTGTTGCTATACAAGTTAAAATATTCATAAATACAAAATTTATTTGGTCTACCATACCAACACCAGCACTAACAGCTGTTCCAAGTCCACTAACTAACATAGTACCAAGCATAGTTGAAACGGTAGAAAGTGTTTGTTCTAACATAACAGGTAAATATAAGTTTAAAAATATATAAGTTCTCAAACTTTTCATAATAAAGCCCCCTCTAAAAATCTAGTTTATAAAAATCAAGGTTTAAAAGAACTTTTTAAAGATACAATTCTATTAAATACAAGGTTATCTTTATCAAAGTGTTTACTATCAGCTATAAAGTAACCATTTCTAATAAATTGAAATCTATCCATTTTATTTGCATTAAGGATAGAAGGTTCAATATAAGCATTATTTAATACAATTAAAGAATTTTTATTTTCAACAAGTTCTTTTTCATCTTCTTCAGATGGAACAACAAGGCTATCATATAAATTAACAGTAGATTTAACTGCGTGTTTAGCAGATACCCAATGTATAGTTCCTTTTACTTTACGTCCTGTAAATCCAGAGCCACTTTTTGTTTCTGGGTCATAAGTACATCTAAGCTCAATAATATTGCCGTTTTCATCTTTTATAACTTCATTACACATTATAAAATATGCACCTTTTAATCTAACTTCTTTACCAACAGAAAGACGGAAAAATTTTTTAGGAGCATCTTCTAAGAAATCTTCTCTTTCTATATAAAGCTCACGATAAAATGTAACTTCTCTACTACCTAATTCTTCATTTTCTGGGTTATTTTCAATAATCAAAGTTTCTTCCTTATCTTCAGGATAATTTGTTATAACAACTTTAATAGGGTCTAAAACTGCCATAACAACATTTACTTTAGATTTTAAGTCTTCTCTTATGCAATATTCTAATTGAGCTGTATCTACAATACTTGAAGCTTTAGATACACCTACCATTTGACAAAAGTTTCTTATAGACTCTGGTGTATAACCTCTTCTTCTTATACCAGAAAGGGTAACAAGGCGTGGGTCATCCCAACCATCTACTTTTCCTTCTTCTACTAATTGTCTTAAATATCTTTTACCCATAATAGTATTAGATAAATTAAGTTTTGCAAATTCTATTTGGCGTGGTTTTATTTCAAAATCAAGTTCATTTATAAACCAGTCATATAAAGGTCTATGGTCTTCAAATTCCATTGTACAAATAGAATGAGTTATTCCTTCAAAAGCATCTTCTAAAGGGTGAGCAAAGTCATACATAGGATATATACACCATTTATCACCTGTTTTATGATGTGGTATATGAGCTATTCTATATATAACAGGGTCTCTCATATTTATATTAGGAGAAGTCATATCAATTTTTGCTCTTAAAGTTTTTTCACCATCTTTGAACTCGCCTTTACGCATACGTTCAAAAAGGTCTAAATTTTCTTCTATTGAACGATTTCTATAAGGGCTTTCTTCACCAGGACTATTTAAATTACCTCTTTTTTCCCTTATTTCATCAGCTGTTAAATCACATACAAAGGCTTTTCCTTTTTTTATAAGTGTAACAGCACATTCATACATTTTTTCAAAATAGCTAGATGCAAAATAAAGTCTATCTTCCCAATCAAAACCAAGCCATTTTATATCTTCTTTTATAGAACGTACAAATTCATCATCTTCTTTTGCAGGGTTTGTGTCATCAAAACGAAGATTACATTTACCACCATAATATTCAGCAAGGCTAAAATTTAAACATATACTTTTTGCATGTCCTATATGAAGATAACCATTAGGTTCTGGTGGAAATCTAGTGTGTAATTTATTTAATTTACCTTCAAGGTCAGCTTGTATATAACTATGTATAAAATTACCAGTTTGAGTTAAGCTGTTATTTTCAGTTTCCATAATAAAAAATTCCTCCTAGTTTTAAAAATATAATTAATATTAAAAAGAGTTACTTTCAAAATCATAGTAATAAAATACTTTTTTACAATGTTCACATATACCAAATTTCATAATTTTATCAATATTTTCATTTGAAAGTTTAAAATCTAAATTTACTTTTATATTATTACCAGTTTTTTGGCAAATATGATTTTCAAAATAATAATTTTTACTTTTTTCAAAATCACTAGCGTTTGTAATAATATCTTTTAGGTTATCTAAAAGCTCCATAATATCCTCCAAATATTACTAACTATTAATTTATTATTATATTATAAAGCTATAAAAAGGTCAAATTTTTTTGAAAATTTAATACTTAAAAAATTTTTAAAAAAATTTTAAAAAAAGTGTTGACAAATTTAAACTTATACTTTATAATTAATTTTGTTGTTAAGACAAGCCCAGATAGCTCAGTCGGTAGAGCAGAGGACTGAAAATCCTCGTGTCGGCGGTTCGATTCCGTCTCTGGGCATATTTTAAGGGTCACTAGCTCAGTTGGTAGAGCACTGGACTTTTAATCCAGGTGTCCCGGGTTCGAACCCCGGGTGACTCACTTAGTAAAAAGGGGTGTACGCTATATGCGTATGCTTTTTTTTGTATATAAAATTAAAAAATTTAATATTTATGGATATATTTTTTAGTTTATGTTAAAATACTTATATAGTTATAAATATACGATACAATTTACGATATATATATTATTTGGCTAAAAAATTTTTTAAGGAGAATAATATGGAAAAATTAATGCTTATTGATGGACATAGTATAATGAATAGGGCTTTTTATGCAATACCACTTTTAACTAATAAAGATGGGCAATATACAAATGCTATTTATGGATTTTTAAATATTTTATTTAAACTTATAGAAGAAGAACAACCTGCATACATAGGAGTAAGTTTTGATTTATCTAAACCAACATTTAGACATTTAAAATATAGTGAATATAAAGGAAATAGAAAAAAATCATCACAAGAACTCACAAGTCAAATACCTTTAATAAAAGAAGTATTAAAGTCTATGAATATTTTTATTTATGAAAAAGAAGGTTATGAAGCAGATGATGTTTTAGCAACTATTGCTAAAAAAGCAGAAAGTATAGGTATAAATCCTATAATTGTAAGTGGTGATAGGGATTTATTACAAATAGCAACAGATAGTATAAAAATAAAAATACCTAAAACTAAAGCAGGTAAAACAGAAATAGAAGATTATTTTGCTAAAGATGTTATAGAAAAATATGGTGTAACACCTAAAGAATTTATAGAGGTTAAAGCACTTATGGGAGATACTTCTGATAATATACCAGGTGTGCCATCTATTGGTGAAAAAACAGCTATAAAGATTATTAGTGAATATAAAACAGTTGAAAATGCTATTGAAAATGCTTCTAATATAAAACCTAAAAAAGCTAGTGATAATATATTACAATATAAAGAACAAGCTTTACTTAGTAAATATTTAGTAACTATTGATACAAATGTACCAATAGAGTTTTCAAATATAAAAACTGAAAATATTTTTAATGAAAACTTTTTTGAACAATGTAAAAAGTATGAATTAAAAACTATATTATCTAAATTTCAAAATGAGAAAAAAGAAGAAGAAAGATTTAATTTTAACCTTATAGAAAATATTGAAGATGCTAAAAATTATATTGAAAATATAAAAAAAGATGAAGAAATAGCTTATAAAATGATATATGATGATAATATATTTATAGGTATAGGCTTTACTACAAAAGAAGATGTAGGAACTTTTATAAAAGTTTATAACAATATAAGTGAAACAGAAATATTAAAATTATTAAAACCATTTTTTGAGGAAGATTATAAAAAGATAACTATAGATGCAAAAACAGATATTGTATTTTTAAATAACTATAACATTAAATTAAATAATTTAATTTTTGATTAAAAATAGCTACACAAACTCATGGCTTTAGTCATAAGTTAGTAGCTAAATATAGTCAGCATACAGGGAAACTTGTATGTAGAGATAGGAGAAACCTATCCAATACTACTCGAATTGCTGGGAACCCCTAAAGCTAACTAAACTAAAACATAAAGTTGAAAAAAACTTAAGTGTGAATGTAACGAAAGTAGAAAAAATTAGTTAGATGTCATAAGGTTAAA
>CALWDX010000029.1 GCA_944376805.1 uncultured Clostridia bacterium | reverse complement strand
CACCTAAATAACTCATTATTATTATAGGAAAAACTATTTCATTAGCTGGAAACCCTAATATAAAAGCCATTAATATTATACCATCTAACCCCATAAGATTAGCAAAAGGATTTAAAAAATCTGTTATATATAATAAAATTGTTTTATCTGATATTGTTATATTTGCCATAAGCCAAATTATAATACCAGCTGGTATAGAAACAACAATAGCTCTACCTAAAACAAATAATGTTCTATCAAATATAGACCTTACAATAGTTTTTAAAATTTCAGGTTTTCTATATGGTGGTAATTCTAATGTAAAATTAGTAGGTATACCTTTTAATATAGTTTTAGATAAAATATTAGATATTAAAAAAGTCATAGATACACCTAATAATATTATTAATATTAAAAATACTGCTGAAAAAAATGAATTATAAATACCTATTGCACCGCCTATAAAAAACATTGATATAATAGATATTAATGTAGGAAAACGTCCATTACAAGGTACAAAATTATTAGTTAAAATAGCTATTAATCTTTCTCTAGGACTATCTATTATTCTACAACTTGTTATTGCACAAGCATTACAACCAAACCCCATACACATAGTTAATGCTTGTTTTCCGCAAGCATTACATTTTTTAAATAATTTATCCATATTAAAAGCTATTCTAGGCAAATATCCTAAATCTTCTAATATAGTAAATAGTGGGAAAAATATAGCCATAGGAGGCAACATAACAGAAACAACCCAAGTTACAACTTTATAAACACCATCTATAAGTATATTTATAATAAAATCTGGTAAATGTATATATTCTAAAATACTTTGTATACTATGCTCCATACCAAAAAACATATTTGATAATATACTAGAAGGATAATTTGCACCAACAATAGTTATCCAAAATATTAAACCAAGTAATAATAACATAATAGGTATACCTATTGATTTATTAGTTAAATATTTGTCTATTTTTATATTTTTACTATAATAATCTTTATTATTATAAATTACTACTTCTTTTACTATATTTTCACAGTTATTATATATTTGAATTATTACACTATCTACAATATTTATATTATTTTCTTCAAGATATTTTTTAGCATCTTCTAATGATTTTATTATAAGATTATCTTTTAATAAATTAAAATTAATATAACATTCTATATTTTCTATTAATTTTTTATTATTTTCTAATAATTTTAAACAAATAAATTTTTTATCTAAATTTTTAGTGTCTATTTCTTTTAAAGCCTGTTGTAATATATTAATACTCTTTTCTATATGTTCATTATAATTTATAATATAAGGATTATTATTACTTTTTTCTAATTTTTCTAAAAGTCCATTTATATTTTGTTTTTTTCTAGCACTTATACCTACTACTTGTATACCTAATATTTCACTTAATTTTTCTATATTTACACTAATCCCTTTCTTTTTAGCTTCATCTAAAAGATTAATACATAAAATAACATTTTTTCTTGCCTCTATAACTTGTAAAACAAGGGGTAAATTTCTTTCTAAAGTAGTTGCATCACAAACTATTATTATTTTATATGTATCTTGAAAACATATAAAATCTCTTGCTACTTCTTCATCTTTAGATTGACTTATTAAAGAATATGTTCCTGGTATATCTATTATAGTATAATTTTCATCATTATATTTAAAATGACCTTTTGCATTTGTAACAGTTTTACCTGCCCAGTTACCTGTATGTTGGTTCATACCTGTTAAAGCATTAAAAACAGTACTTTTACCTACATTAGGATTACCTACAAGAGTTATAATTTTTTCTTGTTTCATACTATATCCTTTCTATTAATATATTTTCTGTTATTTCTTCTCTAATTGCAATTACAGTACCTTTTACTAAATATGCTGTAGGGTCATTAAATGGACTTTTTAATACACATTTTACAACACTTCCCTTTATAAATCCAAGTTCTTGTAACCTTCTTTTTGTACTATCTTCTAAAAATATTTTTCTAATATAACAATCTTCACCAAGTTGTAAATAATTTAGTGTAGTTTTATTCATAATAATCCTCCTTTTAATATATTTAGCTTAAGGAAACTTTTATGTATTATATTAAAAAATTTTTAAAATGTTACAATTAATTTAAAATTTTTAATAAACAAAAAACACTATATTAAAAAATTAATATAGTGTTTTAAAGTTTATTAAATTTAAAAATAAATCATTTAGTTGTTTATAATTATTATTTTTACTTTTTGGTAAATTATTAATAATAGTGTTTAATTTAATAAAATTTTCTTCTATATATTCATTAAGTATTTGTATTTTAGGTATTAACTCTGTTTCTTGTGAATTTATTTTCTTTTGAACAAGATTTTCAACAATAGACTTTAAATCTTTTTCTAATTGAGTATTTACAAGTTCAGCAAAAAGCATAGGTGGTGGTGTTTTTTCATTTAATATCCATTTACAAGCCAATATAGGACGAAGTATATAAAAATATTTTTTAAGTTTTACAATATCATCTTTTAAATATCTATTATATTGATTTTTAGCAGTGCTTAAATAATGATTTAGTGCTTTTTTTGATAAAAAATAATCATTCATTATATTTTGAACTAAAGTCCATTCTTCTGTTTTTTTATATATATAAGGTGAATTTGCCCACTCAAATAATGTAGGATTTGAAGAATGTAAAAGTTTTAATGTTTTAGAAATATCCCAACCATTTATATCAAAAATATCATTTATTTCATATTCTATAAAATCTTTAGTTTTTTCCAATTTCAAATAAAATTCTGGCTTTCTTATATAAATAAATCTTACATCATAATCACTATTAGGTGATACAAAACCCCAAGCACGACTTCCAGATTCTGTAGCATAAATAATTTTTACTTGTTCTTTTTCTTCTATTTCACATATTTTTTGCTTTATTATATCTATCATAAAATCACCTTTTAATTATTAGCTTTAAAATTATAAATAGGTTTTATTACTTTTAAAATTTTTGCAGTAGGTTCTATATTATTTAAAATATTATCTATACCTTTATAAGCCATAGGACTTTCATCTAATGTAAATTCATTAACTGAATTAGTATAAATGCCATTCATAGATTGTTTAAATTCATCTACTGTAAAATTATTTTTAGCTTGTGTCCTACTATAAAGTCGTCCTGCTCCGTGAGGTGCTGAAAAATTCCATTCTTCATTACCTTTACCTGTGCAAATTAAACTACCATCACGCATATTTATAGGTACTAAAAATTTTTCATCTTTTTTAGCTGAAACAGCTCCCTTTCTAACAATATTATTTTCATAGTCAATATAATTATGAACAGTTTCAAAATAAGAAAATTCATCTAAACTTTTATTTAATAACTTTTCTAAAATAATTTGTGCTATTTTCATTCTATTTAAAGTAGCATATTGTTGACAAATTTTCATATCATTAATATATAAATCACGATATTTACCTGTAAGATAACAAAGGTTTTCTGGTACATTTATTTCTTTTGCTTCAAAGCTATTCATAAGTTCTTTAATAGCATTTTGAATTTCTTGTTTTCTACCTTGTTCTTTATATTCTTTAATTATTTTATCACGCTTTTCAAAAATTTCATCTTTACCTTTAATAATATCTATTGCCATTTTTTGATAATGTTCTGCTACTTGTTTACCTAAATTACGGCTACCTGTATGAATAACTAAATACTTATTATTTTCATTATCAACATCAACTTCTATAAAGTGATTTCCACCACCTAAACTTCCTATACTTCTCTCTATTCTCTTAGTTTGTTTTAAAGCTCTATAACAATTTAGCTCTTGTAACTTAGAAAATTTTAAAATTCTTTCATTATGAACACTTTTTCCACTTGGCACATATTTATTAATAATATTGTCAAGTTCTTCAACATTAATATTTATATTACCAAGTTCAACAGTAAGCATACCACAACCAATGTCAACCCCTACTATATTTGGTATAACTCTTTCACCAATATTTGCCGTAAACCCTATAACACAACCTGCCCCACAATGAACATCTGGCATAATACGAATTTTACAATCTTTTGAAAATTCTTGATTGCATAATTCTCTTATTTGGTCAATTGCTTTTTCTTCTATAATATCTGTATAAACTTTTGCAATATTATATTTCCCTTTTACTTCTAACATAAATATTTTCTCCTTTTAAACTTTTTCACGACTTATAATATTAGTAAGTTGTGTTAATAAATCTCCACCACCATTTAAGTTAATATTTCCTACATTTTCAGAAATTCTTTCTATATATTCAAGTTCTTTAAGTTTGTATAAAATTTTATTTTCTTCCATAAGTTTTGCAGTATTAAGTAATGAACGAGTAGAAGCAACTTCTTCACGACGAGTTATAACATTAGCTTGTGCTTTCTTTTCTGCTAATAAAACTGTATTCATAATTTCTCTTATTTCTCCTGGTAAAATAATATCTTTTACACCTGCATCTTCAAAATACACATATAATGTTTCTTCTTTTTCTTTTAATTTTTCAAAAACATATGTTGAAATTTGGTCTTTATTTTCTAAAATTTCATCTATTTTATATTTACCTACAAATTCACGAAGTGCAAGTTGAACAGAAATGTGTATTTGTTCTTCATAGTTATCTATTTCAGAAAATATTTTTATATAGTCAGTTACTTTATAATTACAAACAAAATTAATACGTAAAGAAACCTTATCTTGTGTTAAAATTTCTTGTCCTGTAATATTCATTTGTGTAAGCCTTGTATCAACTATATTTGTATTAATTTTAATATTATTTTTCCAAAAGTAATAAGTACCTGTATCTAATAGTCTAACAAATTTATTATTGAAATATAAAAGTGCTTTTTCATATTGTTCTACTTGTACTTTACTATAAAAACTTGTTGAAATTTTATCTAATATATATTTAGGAAAACTTTCTTCTATTTCTGGACTTGAAATATCAACTATTTCAAATTTATGTTCATTATAAGTAGTCCAAAAAGCATATTTACCACTTTTCAAACAATCTGAAAAATTATCATTTACAAAATGTAATGCAAGTTGTTCATCTTTTATATCAACAGTTACTGTTTCTCTTTGTATATCTTCATTTTCTAAAAGTAAATCTAATGAACAAAACTTTGATAAAATAGGCTCATTTATATTTACGTTCTCATATTCAACTTTAACAATTTTATTCCAAAAATAATATACACCACAATCTAATAATTTAACGAATTTATTATCATAATATATAAATGCTTTTTCATATTCTTCAAGTTTTATTTTTTCTACTAATTCTTTTGGCATTTTATCTAAAATATACTTAGATATATCTTCATCTATTTCTGGATTTGATACATTTATTATTTTAAATTCGTGTTTATCATATGTTGTCCAAAATGTATGTTTTCCTGTTTCTAAATATCTAAAATAGTTACCATTTATATATTGTAATGCTATTTCTTCATCTTTAACTTCTACTGTTATCATTTCTGATAAAATATCCTTGTCTTTTAAAAGTACATCTAAAGAACAATATTTTGAAGATACAGAAACCCCTAAATCTACTATTTCAAAATCAATTTTTATATTTGTATTCCAAAAGTAATGTACACCACAATTAAGTAGCTTAACAAATTTACTATCATAGTATAAAAATGCTTTTTCATATTCTTTTAATTCAATTTTTTTAACTAATGTGTTGGAAAGTTTATCTAATATATATTTAGGTATACTTTCATCTATTTCAGGAGTTAAAATATCTATTAAATTAAAATCGTGTTTATTATGTACATTCCAAAATATATGTATACCTGTTGACAAATAATTTTCAAATTTTCCATTTATAAAATGTAATGCTATTTGATTATCTTTTATTTCTATCATTTTAGTTTGTTCTTTAAAATTTTTGTCTTTTAACAATACATCTAAAGAACAATATTTTGAACTAATTGGCTTATCTATACTAACAACTTCTATATATTTTCCAAAACCACTATAATATTTACCACATTGTAACATTTTAATAAATTTTCCATTATTAAAAAGAAACCCTCTTTGATTTTCATTTATAATTATTTTTTTAATATTAATCATATAAAAAACTCCCTTTCCAAAATTATATATACAATTATCAATATATTATTTACGGCTAAAAAATTAAGAAGTAATTCATAAATGCGGAAGTGTAAACTTTGGCATTTATTGCATAAAATCGGTATCCTTTTTCAGACAAGGCAAATAATATATATCATCTTTAAAATATTAATTATGTTAAAACAAGTTGTATAGTTTTAATATTTTATTAATGACAAGATAATTGTATATAAAATTAAAATAAAATTTGCAGATGAATACTATAACTCTGTATTCTAAATAAAATAATAAATTCCAAAACCGCTTGGCATAGCCTAATGCTAAGGTAGGATTCGAACCTACGAAAATCTAAATAACTTTAATAAAAAAGTCTTTTTTAACTCCTATATCAGTAATTAAAGCTGATATTTGAAAATGGTGGTGAAAATAAAATATTTTAGGCATATGCTTTGGTACACCTTGCATACCTTTGTGTTTATACATACACAACAAATATCTTATTCACATTTATATTTTAACATCTTATTTTTGTTAAATCACGGAAAAAAAGTTGCGAACTTAATTATTTATAAATTAAATTTGCAACTTTTAATATAAAATTATTTTAAATTTAAATTTTTTTGTTTAATAAGTCTTTCTATTATTAAATTTTTAAAATGTTCTGGCTCTATTACTTTTACTAATGGTCCAAAAGATAAAACTCTTATAACTAACTCTGTTTCATCATTAGAATTATAAAAAATTTTTAATCTATATTTATCTTCACTTAATTTTTCAGCTTGTTTTTCAAAATGTGCAAAATGTATCATAATACGTTCTAAAGCATTTCTTTTATTAATTAAATCTATAATAAAGTAACATTTTTTACCTCTATTAATACATTGTTTATTATCATAGTTGAAATTTTCTATTATTTCACATTCTTCTATTTTTCCTATATTTAAAAATTCTATAAAACTATGATTTTTTACCTTAACTCTAAATTTATCATCTTTTTGTGAATATTCTATCTTGTATGGTTTACAATAAACTTTAACAATTTTATTTTTTCTATTTTTATAAAAAACTTGAAGTGAAAGATTTTCTTTTATAGCTTTTAATATAGTTTTAAAATTTTTAATATATGCCTCATCTTCAAATAAATCTCTATCATTATACTGGTCAAATATATAATAATCTTCTTGTGTAAAAAGTGGTTTTACATTCTCTAAACCTTTTAATTGTAAATCAAATAATTTTATTTTAGGGTCTAAACTAATTGACTTTAACCACCTTTTTTCCAAAATAGTTAAAGGTATGGTTGGTATATTTTTAATAGGTGTAGAAAAATCTTCATTAATTAATTGCCATTTTTGTTCTTTTAATGCAGGTATAATTGTTAAATTACTTTCAGAAAATGCATTTTCTTTTATAATATTATAAATGTTTTCTTCTGTAAGTTTATTTTCAATAGACAAAGTTATAATTTTTGCTATTGTATTATAATATATACCAAAAATTTCATTAAATAACATCTTTTTCATCTCCTGTAATACCATATAAACAATACATTTGTTCAATATCTTGTTTTATTAAATTTTCTACTGTTCTATTTGAAAAATTTAATTGAACAATTCTTGAAATAAAAGTACGTACCCAAGGTATAATTTCTGTTGAGTCATAAATATCAGCAGTGAATTTATATGTATTATCATCTATTTTCTCTATTCTTCCACAACGTTTTTCCCTTTCAAGTCTTTTATAAATATGTTGTTCATAATTTTCTATATGTATAGTAAATTCAATATGTTCTAAATTAGAATTTACATTATATAAATTTATACCCCACATATTTTTTTGAATATCATTTAATTTTTCTCTCAATTTATCAAAATTTTTATACTCATCTTTAATTTCAATATCTATAATATAATCTAATCTATAAGTCATTAAATACTTAAATTTTAAATTATAACCTATTAAATATTTTCTTCCACTTTGTGAACTAATAAATATTTTTAAAGGTACTACTTTATGTAAGTTTTCACTTTTACTCCTACGTCCAAAACTTGTAATATAAACTACTTTTTTTTGACTTATTGCATCAAATAAATTATAGAGTATTTCGCTTTCTAATGCTTGTGCAATATAATGATGTTTAAATAAAAATATATCATTTTTTGTTTGTACTCTATCCATTAAATAACTTCCTATTATGCCATTTATACCACTTTCAGAAAAAAATGAAATAGCATCATAAAAAGAAGAATAATCAAACATTTTATTCCTACTATATAAAACTTGTTTACCTTGTTTTTTACATATTATAAGTTCTAATTGTATATACTCTTTCAATTTTTTTCTAATAGTAGATTCATCAAATATCAAAGGTTCTTTAAAATTACATAAATATTCATTATAAATTTTTCCTATAATTTCATTTAAAGTAAAATAAGTTTCTTCTTTATTTAAAATATCAAAAATTATAAAATGTAGTGTTATATCTTTATTAGTAAAACTTTTAGATTTTAAGGCTTTATATAAAGGGTTATTTGTAATACTTCTAGTATCTACACAAATAAAAACATTTTTACCATTTATATTTTGAGAAAAAGACATATATTCTTTTAGATAACTTTGTATTCTTCTATGTTCATTATCATAAGAACGAGAACTTTTTTTATTAAATTCTTCTCTAGTTTTAAAACCATATATATAAAATTCTCTCATATAATCACGAATTTTGCTAAAATTTTTAATAAGTTCACTATATGCCATTTTTTAACCCTCCTAAATTAATTTTATAAATTATATCATATAAAATTTTTAATTTCAATAAATGTATTTTTGTTATATTTCATTCATAATAAAATTTATAATTTAATATAATAATTATTAAAGGAGTTGATTTTATATTTAAAACACAAAAAGCCTATGATTTAGAAAGAAAAAATAAAATAACTTTTGCTATGGAAGACTATGTAGAAATGATTTATAGAGTAAATAAAAAAAATATTAAAATAACAGAACTTGCAAGTTTGTTAAATATTAAAGCATCCTCTGTTTCTAAAATGATTGAAAAATTAAAAGAATTAAATTTAGTAGAAAAAGAAAAATATGGTGAAATAAATTTAACACAAAATGGAAAGGATTTAGGAAATTATCTTTTAAAAAGACATAACTTATTATATAAATTTTTTAATAAAATAAATAATAAAGATAATTTATATTTAGTAGAACAAATTGAACATTTTTTTGATAAAGAAACAATAGATAATATAGAAAGTTTTTTAACATATATGGAGGATAATAATGGTTAAATATAAAAAATTTATAACTAGTATTACAATTTTTTTAATATTGCTATTTACACTTATTTTTTCTTTTAATTATATTTATAGTAATACTACACCTTGTTATAATAACAACTCAAATAACAATAATATAAAATTACCTATAATTATGTATCATCATATATCAAAAAATAATGCTAGATTGAATGATTTTACTATTAGTCCAGAACAATTTGAAAAAGATATGATATATTTAAAAGAAAAAGGCTATGAAACAATTAGTGTAAAACAATTATTAGATTACATTGAAAATAATAGTCCTTTACCAGAAAAACCTATTATGATTACTTTTGATGATGGACACGAAAGTTTTTATGAATATATATACCCTATTTTAAAACAATATGATTTAAAAGCAGTTTTATCTGTTGTTGGTTCTTTTACAGACACTTTTACTGAAAATGAAGACCATAATATAAATTACTCCTATTTAACTTGGAAACAAATAAATGAATTATCTGATAGTGGTTATGTTGAAATAGGTAATCATACATA
>CALWDX010000028.1 GCA_944376805.1 uncultured Clostridia bacterium | reverse complement strand
GTTACTTCTATATTAAATCTTATGGAAAAAAATGGTATGATAAGGCGTGAGCGTGTAGATTGTGATGCAAGGCTTAAAAAAATTATATTAACAGATAAGGCAAAAGCTATACACAATAAAATTGTTTCTGAAATTATAGATATGGAAGAAAAAATTTTAAAAGGTATTAATGATGAAGAGCTTAAACAATTTTGTAAAACTTTAGAAAAAATTAAAGATAATATAGGTAATTAAAAAATTTTAAATATAATGTTAGTACACTAACAAAAGGAGGTAATTTATGATAAAAACATTATTAAAATCTGTTAGAGAATACAAAAAAGACTCTTTATTAGCTCCTGTCTTTATGATTGGTGAAGTAGCTATGGAAGTTTTAATACCTTTTTATATGGCTAAACTTATAAATGATGGTATACAAGTTCAAAATATGAGCTATATTTTAAAAATGGGGTTATTTTTAGCACTTCTTTGCATTATATCTTTAACTTGTGGTATATTATCTGGTAAATATGCATCATCTGCTGCTTCAGGTTTTTCAAAAAACTTAAGAAAAGATATGTATTATAATATACAAAATTTTTCATTTACAAATATAGATAAATTTTCAACATCTAGTATTATAACTAGATTAACAACTGATGTAACAAATATACAAAATGCTTATCAAATGATTATAAGGGTGGCTGTTAGAAGCCCTGTTATGTTGGTTTCTGCTTTTGTTATGTCTTTCTATCTAAATGCTAAATTATCTACAATATTTTTAGTAGCTATAATTATTCTTAGCATTAGCTTATACCTTATAATAAAAAATGCTTATCCAATATTTCAAGTTATATTTAAAGTTTATGATAAATTAAATAATGTTGTTCAAGAAAACTTACATGGTATTAGAGTTGTAAAATCTTATGTTAGAGAAGATTTTGAAGAAGATAAATTTAAAGAAGTAGCAACAGATTTATTTAAAAAATATGTTAAAACTGAAAAAATAGTTGCTCTTACTAATCCATTAATGAATTTAGTTATAAATGGTGCTTTAATAGCTTTAGCTTGGTTTAGTGCTGAATATATTATACAAGGTGAAATGCAAACAGGTGATTTAACAACTCTTATAACTTATTCTACACAAATTTTAATGAGTTTAATGATGTTATCTATGATACTTGTTATGTTAGTTATATCTAAAGCTTCTGGTGAAAGGATAGTTGAAATTTTAAAAGAAGAAACAGATATAAAAAATAATAATGTAGCTAAAACAGAAGTTAAATCTGGTGATATAAGTTTTAAAAATGTTAATTTTAGTTATACGAATGATAAAAATAAATGTTGTCTTGTAAATATTAATTTAGATATAAAAGAGGGTGAAACAGTTGGTATAATAGGTGCTACTGGTAGCTCAAAAAGTACATTAGTACAACTTATTCCTAGACTATATGATACTTTAAGTGGTACTGTATATGTTGGTGGAGAAGATGTTAGAAATTATGATTTAGAAGCTCTTAGAGAAAATGTAGCTATGGTTTTACAAAAAAATACGCTTTTTTCTGGTAGTATAAAAGAAAATTTACGTTGGGGTAATGAAAATGCTACAGATGAAGAAATGGAAAGAGTTTGTAAACTTGCTTGTGCTCATGACTTTATACAAGATTTTGAAAATAAATATGATACATATATAGAACAAGGTGGTACAAATGTATCTGGTGGACAAAAACAACGTCTTTGTATTGCGCGTGCTTTACTTAAAAAACCTAAAATTTTAATTTTAGATGATTCTACAAGTGCAGTAGATACAAAAACAGATTCACTTATAAGAGAAGCTTTTAAAAATGAAATACCTAATACTACAAAAATTATTATTGCTCAAAGAATATCTTCTATTCAACATGCAGATAAAATTGTTGTTATGAATGAAGGTAAAATTGATGCAATAGGTACACATAAAGAACTTTTACAAAATAATGAAATTTACAAAGATATTTATAGACTTCAACAGAAAGGAGGAAGTGAAAATGACTAGAAGTAGAATATCAGGATATAAAAATATGCCTAATGGAAAATCTGTTGATAAACAAACAATAAAAAGATTAATATCTTATATGACAAAATATAAACTCAAATTTGGTATAGTTATAGTGTGTATTATATTAACTTCTATTGTTTCAGCAGTAAGTGCTACTGCTATAAGAATACTAATAGATGATTATATTACACCTTTAATAGGTACTACAAATCCTTCTTATGATGGAATAGTTAAAGTTATAAGTGCACTATCTGCTATATTCATAGTAGGTGTTATAGCTGCCTTTTTATACAGTCGAATTATGGTAGATATTTCTCAAGGTATACTTAATAAAATAAGAAATGATATGTTTTGTCATATGCAAAAATTACCTATAAGATATTTTGATACAAACTCACATGGTGATGTTATGAGCCATTATACTAATGACACAGATGCTTTAAGACAGGCTTTATCTCAAAGTATACCTCAAGCATTTGCAGCTGTTATAACAGTTATTAGTGTATTTGTAACAATGATTTCTACAAGTATTTATTTAACATTATTTGTTATTTTATTTTTAGTTTTTCAATTATATTGTGCTAAAATAGTAGCTAGTAAAAGTTCTAGATACTTTATAGAACAACAAAAGTCTTTAGGTGAACTTAATGGTTATATAGAAGAAATGATTAATGGACAAAAAATTGTAAAAGTATTTTGTCATGAAGAAAAAGCTAAAGAAGAATTTGATAGTAAAAATGAAATGCTTAGAGAAAATGCTTATAAAGCTAATACTTTTGCTAATATAATAATGCCTATGATGAATAATTTAGGTATATTACAATATATTTTACTTGCAATAGTTGGTGGTGCTTTAGCAATAAATAATATAGGAGGTATAACAATTGGTACAATTATTGCATTTTTAATGCTTAGTAGAAATTTTAATACTCCAATAAGTCAAGTATCTCAACAAATGAACTTTATTGTAATGAGTTTAGCAGGTGCTAAAAGAATTTTTGAACTTTTAGATGAAAAAATAGAAGAAGATGACGGCTATGTAACTTTAGTAAATGTTAAATATGAAAATGGTAATCTTGTTGAAGTTAATGAAAGAACAGGTATTTGGGCATGGAAACACCCTCATCAAGATGGTACTTTAACTTATACAGAACTTACAGGTGAAGTTGAGCTTAATGATGTAGATTTTGGTTATACAGAAGAAAAAATAGTTCTTCACAATGTAACTTTAAATGCTAAACATGGTCAAAAAATAGCTTTTGTTGGTGCAACAGGTGCAGGTAAAACTACTATTACAAATCTTATTAACAGATTTTATGACATTGCAGATGGGAAAATAAGATATGATGGCATTAATATTAATAAAATTAGAAAGCCAGATTTAAGACGTTCTTTAGGTGTTGTTTTACAAGATACAAACCTTTTTACAGGTACTGTTCTTGATAATATAAGATATGGTAAATTAGATGCAACAGATGAAGAATGTATAGAAGCTGCTAAAAAAGCAAATGCACACCATTTTATAGAACTTTTAAAAGATGGTTATAATACAGTAATATCTGGTAGTGGTGAAGGTTTATCACAAGGGCAAAAACAACTTTTATCTATTGCTAGAGCTATTGTTGCCAACCCTCCAGTTATGATACTTGATGAAGCAACTTCTAGTATAGATACACATACAGAGGTAATCGTTCAAAAAGGGATGGATATGCTTATGCAAGGTAGAACAGTTTTTGTTATTGCTCATAGACTTTCTACTATTCAAAATTCAGATAAAATTATAGTTTTAGATAAAGGTAGAATTATAGAATCTGGTAATCATGATGAGCTTATAGCTCAAAAAGGTAAATACTATCAGTTATATACTGGTGCAATAGAAATGGATTAATAAAAAGCCCCTATATATTAATTATATAGGGGTTATTTATTTCACTTTTTATTAATAAAAATTAATTTTTATAAAGTAGATAATACAACTTTACAATTACCATTTATAGTGTATTCACCATAACTAGCAGGGATAAATATAGACTCACCTTTTTTCATTTCTAAACTATTTTTACCAATAATAGTACAATTGCCATCTAAAACAGTAATACAATTAAAAGTAGTTTCATCACATTTTAAAGTAGCACTAGTTTCAATATTTAATAAATCTACATTAAAGTATTCACAAGTAGCAAGGTTACCTTTTTCATAACCATCAAATTTATTTAATGTATATTCTGTTTTAGCATTTTTAGCAGATTCTAATTTAGTAACATCTAAAGCTTTATCAATATGTAATTCTCTAGTTTTACCATCAGCACCAACACGCCCGAAATCATAAATTCTATAAGTTACATTAGAGCGTTGTTGAATTTCAGCAATAACAATACCTTTACCAATAGCATGCATTGTACCAGGAGTAATAAAGAAAACATCACCAGCTTTAACATCTACTTCATTAACTAATTCTTCTAAAGTATTTGTTTCAATAGCATTTTTAAATTGTTCTTTTGTAATATTTTCTTTAAAACCATATATTAATTTTGCATTTGGTTCAGCATCTATAACATACCACATTTCAGTTTTGCCAAAATCATTTTCATTTTTTAAGGCATATTCATTATCAGGGTGTACTTGAATAGATAAAGCATCTTTAGCATCTATAAATTTAATTAAAATAGGTATATCAGTATCTAAAGGACATTTAGTACCTAAAACTTCTTTACCATATTTTTCTACATAAGATAATAAAGTTTCTCCTTTATGTTCTCCACTATCAATAATAGTAAGTCCATCTTTATGAGTAGAAAGTTCCCAACTTTCAGCTACTTTATCTAAAGAACAGTCTTTACCATATACTGTTCTTAATTTAGTACCTCCCCAAAGATAATCTTTAAAACTTGGTTGTAATTTAAACATTTTATCACCTCTAAAATTATTTTTATATACTTATTATAAATTAATTAAAATAAAGTGTAAATATAAATTTTTATATAAAGTTGAAAAAATTATATATATATTAAAATATTGTTCAAATTTTATTTATTTGATATAATATATTTATAATTTTGTAATAAGGGGAATATTATATTTAAATATATTAAAAATTTTTATAAATATAATGATACTATATTTTATAATATTGAAAATGGAGAAATTAGTATATGCAAAAATGAAGATAATAAAGATATTAATGGAGATTTTGTAAGGGTTGAAAATGATATATATGGTCTAATATATTTAGAAAATGATTTATTATTTTTTAAAAATAATGAACGTTATTTTTTGTCAAAATTAAATTTCAAATTTTAATATAAAGAAGTAGATGAAGATATAGGTAATTTTAAATTTATAGTAGATAACAAACCAATAATAGATATAGAGTATAAAAAAACAGATGATATAGCTGTAATTCAATTTTTTTCAGGATTTGATGAAAAAGATTTAGATTTTTTTCAATATATATCTATTGGAATAACCAGTAAAATAATTAAACAACTTAATAATTAGTTTATATAGGAAAGTAAAAATAAGAAAGAAATAATAAAAATATGATAAATTATAATCTTTTTAATAAAATATTTTTATAATATTTAAATCTAAACAAGATTTAGAATTTAAAAAAGTAAGTAAAGTAATTTACAATAAAATTAATAATAAGGTAAAGATAATGAGATTTAAATATAAAAATTTAATAGATGATTTTATATATAAAAATAAAGATGATAAATATCTTTTACAAAGTTTAAATGGGAATATGCAAGAATTTAAAATTTTATTAGATGAAATATTTAATGTTTGTATAGATAATAAATTAGATGGTAGTTTATATGCTATAATAACAATAATAAGTAAATATAATTTATTTAATGAAAACTATATTGAAAGACTTAACAAGTTATTAATTGAAACTTGGCATCATAATCATGATGAAATTATGTATATATTATTTGATTATCCTTCACCAACAAGTATAGATTATTTATATAAAGCAATAAATTTAAATTTATATAAAATAAGATATACTACAACATTTGAAGAAAAATGTATATATCTTTTAGGATATCTAGCAATTAAAAATAAAGAGGCATTAGAAAAATTAAAATTATTATCAAAAGATGAATATTTTATTATATCTGAAGATTCAATAGACGCAATATTATCAGTAGCATATAAAAATCATTTAGTAGAAGAATTAGAAATGGTAATAAACTTTATAATTGATAATAAAGTTTTTGAAAGAGAAGAAGAACTAACAGAAATAGATGGTGGAGGAATATTAGACAGACTATTATTAGAAAGTTGGCATAAAAAACATAATGAAATAGTTACGTTAATAAAAACTTATGGTTGTATTTCGAGTGTAGACTATTTATATAAAGCCATAGGATTAAAATTTGACTATTTAGATGATAATTTTTATATAAATTGTATTGAAGCAATAGGTGATATTTATTTAAGCTCAGCAAATTCTGAATTTATAAAATCAGACTTAGATAAAGCATTAGAGAAATTAAAAATATTAACAAAAAATGATAATATTATTATTTGTAAAACTGCTAAAGCTCAACTTTATAAAATAAATAATAATTTAAAGTAGGTTGTATATGTGGAATTTACAAAAAAATTTAATTGAAGATTTTTTTAATGATAGAATATGTAGTGAAGATATTTTAAATAGTTTCAATAAAGATTTTAATATTTTTTAATGATAATGATATTGCCATTTTAGAATATATTGAATTATATTTAAAAAAGTATGAAAATGATATAAATAATGTAATTAAAAATATAATTTATGAAATAGATTTACATCTTTATAATAATTATATTAATGAAGAAGATATAAATGAAAAGATTAAAAATTCAATAAAAGAAATAAATATTTTAAAATTAAATGTTTATGAAAATACCAACAACAAGTTGTTTAACAAGAGAAGAAATATATACTTTAATAAAAGATTTTATTTTATGAAAAGAATTTATTAAAAATAAATGGATAGATTTATATCAAATAGTAGAATATGAAGAATAGAAAGGAATTAAAAAATGGATACCATACGAGAATTAACAGTAACATCAGCAATAATAAGAATACTTTTATCTGTATTTTTAGGTGGTATTATAGGGTTAGAAAGAGGTTTAAAGAATCACCCAGCAGGCCTTAGAACATATATACTAGTATGTATGGGGGCTTGTATAGTTATGATGACTAATCAATATGTTTATCAAGTTTTTGATGGTGGTGACCCTGTTAGAATGGGAGCACAAGTAATAAGTGGTATAGGGTTTTTAGGGGCAGGGACTATTATAGTAACATCTAAAAATCAGATAAAGGGACTAACAACAGCAGCAGGACTTTGGACTACTGCCTGTGTAGGATTAGCTTTAGGTATAGGATTACACGAAGTTGCTATTATAGGTGGTGTAGTTATATTTATAGTTCTTACATTATTAAATAAATTAGACCATTATCTTAAAGAAAATAGAAAAACTGTAGAGCTTTACATAGAGTTGGATAAAAATATAATAATGGGTGACTTTATAAGAGCATTGAGAAGTAGAGGAATAAAAGGAAGTAATTTACAAATACAAAATAATAATATATTAAAAGATAAAGAAACACCTATTATTATATCTTTAAAAAGTGAAAACTATTTAACAAGTGATGAGCTTGTTAAAAAAGTTTGTAGTATAGAAGGAGTTTTACATGCAGAAGAATTATAGTATTATTAAATATCTAAAATATAAGTAAAAATACAAAAAGCAAAGATTATTTCTTTGCTTTTGTATTAATATTATTCATTTTCTTGTGCTAAAATTTCCGTTGGGTCTTTAGGATTTTCTTCTAAAGCAATTTGAAAATCTAAATGAGGACCAAGAGCTACACCATATTTTGAAGGTTCACCAACTTTTGCTATAACTTGCCCTTCTTTTACAACATCACCTACAGCAACAGAAACATTTTTTTCTAATTGGCTGTATGTAGATGTCCAATTATTACCATGGTCAATAACAATAGTTTGTCCTAACTCATCATCTACAAAAATATCTTTAACTATACCTTCTGTAGCAGCTTTAACTTCTGTGCCAACTGGTGCAGATATACAAATAGAATCACTAGTTTTATATTGCTCTAAAGTTTTATCATATACACCTGTTGTCATATTAAAGGGTGTTACAATATTGCCAAAAACAGGCCAAGACATTTCTTGTCCTTCTTCAAATAAACTGAATATTTTATCATCTTCATTAACTTGTGCTTGTGAATTAGTAGTAGCAGTTTCTTTTGTTGTAGTTTCTGTTGTAGGTTCTTCTATTTTATTAGTAGTTTCTTTAAGGCTTTGTTTATTTTCAGTAATTTCAGTACTAGTAGCTTCTGTTGTTAATTCACTTTCTTTATAACTTTTTACATCACTTTTATTAACAGGTTCAAAATCAAAGTAAGTTTCTTCTTCTGTTTTTGCTATTTGATTATTTTCATTTGTAAAACTATTATAAGAAAAATATAAACTTGCTACAATAGCTATAGCTATAAATGAACATATAGCAATAGAAAAACCGTTCTTTTTAAAAAAGTTATTATTGTTATTCATTAATAACACCTCCACTTTTAGTATTAACTTACTTGTAAATATTATTCAATTTTAAAAAATTTTTTTAATAAAAATAAAAAAAGACTTTAAAAAATTTGATTTTTCTAGTATAATATATAAAAATAACTATTAATGGAGGATCTTTATGTCTGCTATAAAGCTTATAAACATTGGATTTGGCAACATTGTATTAGCTAATAGAATTATAGCAATAGTTAGTCCAGAGTCTGCCCCTATAAAAAGAATTATACAAGAAGCAAGGGATACTGGTAGACTTGTTGATGCTACATATGGAAGAAGAACAAGAGCTGTAATTATAACAGATAGTGAACATATAATATTATCTTCTATACAACCAGAAACAGTAGCTAATAGAATAGTTACTAAAGATAGTAATGATTCTGAACAAGATGAATGTGATGCTGAATAAAATTTTAAAGGAGAGTACATAATGAATAAAAAAGGATTGTTAGTTATAGTTTCAGGTCCTTCTGGTGCTGGTAAAGGTACAGTTGTATCTGAGCTTATAAAAAATCAATCATATGCATTGTCTACATCTATAACTACTAGACAAGCTAGAGAAGGTGAAATAGATGGTGTGCATTATTTTTTTAGAGATACAAAAACATTTGAAAAAATGATAGAAAAAAATGAACTTTTAGAATATGCGGAATTTTGTGGAAATTATTATGGTACACCTATGTTTTATGTTGAAGAACAGTTAGAACAAGGCAAAAATGTTATATTAGAAATAGAAGTTCAAGGTGCTTTACAAGTTAAAGAAAGATATGAAGATGCTATTTTAATATTTTTAACACCACATAATATAGTGGAGCTTAGACGTAGATTAGAAAATAGAGCAACCGAAACAGAAGAAAAAATAAATATGCGTATGAAAAGAGCAAGAGAAGAAATAAAACTAATTGATAAATATGATTATATTGTTATTAATAATATAGTAGAAGAAGCTGTAAACAATATAAATAATATTGTAGAAACTGAAAAAATGTCAGCTAAAAGACATATAGATTTAATTAATACATTTTTAGAAGGAGTTGAATAATAATGTTAAAACCATCTTATGCAGAATTAATGGATGTTTTAAATCAAAATAGTAGTGAACATGATGAGGTAACAAGTAGATATACTATAGTTATAGCTGCTGCCAAAAGAGCTAGACAAATTATAGAAGGTGATGAACCTATGGTTAAAAATAGACCAGGTAAACCTGTTTCTACTGCTGTTGATGAAATTTTAAATAATAAAATAAAAATTGTTCCAGAAGGTGAAGGAACTGTTTTAATTTTTGAAAAAGATAAGAATAAAGAAACTAATGATAATGATTTAGACCTTGATGATTTAGATATTAAAGACATAGGAAAAGAAATTAAACTATCTGATGAAGAATAATTATTTTGTTAAAAAAGTCTTTGTTTTCAAAGGCTTTTTAATACTTTAAATAAGGTGAAATCTTATGAAATATGCAGAAGTAATAATTGATATAACTAATGAAAATGTAGATAAAATTTTTCATTATGCTATACCAGATAATTTAAAAGAACTTATTTTTATAGGTATGCGTGTTTTTGTGCCTTTTGGATTTGGAAATCGTTTAAGAGAAGGTTATGTTATAGGTTTTACTAATGTTATAGAAATAGATGAAAGTCGTATAAAAAATATTTATAGTGTACCAGATAATTATATTATTTTTAGTAAAACTATGATAGAAATAGCTAAATTTATGGCAGAAAAATATTATTGTAGTTTGTCAGAATGTTTACAATGTATTATGCCTAAAATAATGAAAGATAAAGGTGAAAAATATGCTATTATAAATTATGATAAAGAAAATATTAATGAAATTATAAATAAGATAATAAGTAAAAATACTCAACAGAGTAAAGTTTTAAAATTTTTATTAAAAAATGATAATGTAAAAACAGTTGATATACAAAAAATTTTAAATGTTACTTTAAGTCCTATAAAAACATTAGAAAAAAATGAAATTATAAAAATTATTACTAAACAAGTAAAAAGAAATGTTGTAAATGTTGAAAATTTTAAAAAGACAGAACATTTAAATTTAAATGAAAGTCAAAAAAATGCTTTTAATTTCATAATCAAAAAAATAGAAGAAAAAAGTACTAAACCTATAGTTTTACATGGTGTTACAGGCAGTGGAAAAACAGAAGTTTATTTACAACTAATATCTAAAGTTTTAAAAAAAGGTAAAGATGCTATTATGCTTGTTCCAGAAATATCTTTAACACCTCAAACAGTAGAAAGATTTATAAGTAGATTTGGTGAAAAAGTTAGTGTTACACACTCTAAATTAAGTGATGGTGAAAGGTTTGACCAATGGAAAAAGGCAAAAGATGGTGAAATAAAAATTATGGTAGGTGCTAGGTCTGCTATATTTACACCTTTTGAAAATTTAGGTATAATAATAATTGATGAAGAACACGAAAGTACTTATAAATCTGAAACTACACCTAAATATAATGTAAAAGAAATAGCAGAACAATTATGTATTTTATCAAATGCTACTCTAGTTCTTGGTAGTGCTACACCCAGTATAGATACTTACTATAAAACACAAATAAATGAATATGACCTTATTTCTATAAATAATAGAGTTAATGAAAATATGCCAAATATCAATATAGTTGATATGAGAAAAGAAATTGAAAGTGGTAATATGTCTGTATTTAGTAGACCACTTTTTGAGGCTATAAAAGAAAACTTAAAAAATAATATGCAAACTATATTGTTTTTAAATAGGCGTGGACACTCTACATTTGTATCTTGTAGAAAATGTGGTTATGTTATGGAGTGTAAAAATTGTAATGTAAGCTATACTTATCACTCAAAAGAACATAAATTAGTTTGTCATTATTGTAATAGTGAAGAAAATGTACCTACTATTTGTCCTAGTTGTAATTCTAAATATATAAAATATTTTGGTGTTGGAACTCAAAAAATAGAAGAACAAATTGAAAAATATTTTAGTAATGCTAAAGTTTTAAGAATGGATATGGATACAACTTCAAAGAAAAATAGTCACCAAAATATTTTAGAAGATTTTAAAAATCATAAAGCTGATATTTTAATAGGTACACAAATGATTGCTAAAGGTTTAGACTTTCCTAAAGTTTCTTTAGTAGGTGTTATAGCAGCAGACATTACTTTAAATACAGGTGATTATAAAAGTTCTGAAAATACTTTTCAATTATTGACACAAGTTGCAGGTAGAGCAGGCAGAGCAAATATAAAGGGTAATGTTTTTATACAAACTTATACACCAGAACATTATAGTATAGTTTTTGCTAAAAATAATGACTATATAGGTTTTTATAATAAAGAAATAGTTGAAAGAAAAATAATGTTTTATCCACCATTTTCAAATATATTTTTTATAATGATTAGTGGTGATAATGAAAATAATGTTTTAAATGCTATAAAATTTTTACATAATGTTATGTTATATTATAATCAAAAAACTAATTTTTATATATCAGATGTAGCTAAAGCATATGTTTATAAAGTAAATAATCAATATAGATATAAAATAATAATAAGAGCTGAAGAAGAAACAAGACTTAAAAATTTTGTTCTATATTGTATTAATATATTAAAAAATAAAATAGATACTACTAAACTTAGTATTATTTTAAATTTAAACCCCAATTATATAAGTTAAAATAAAGGAGGATAAAAATGGCACTTAGAAAAATTAGATTATCAACAGATGAGGTACTCAGAAAGAAATCAAAAGAAGTAAAAGAAATAAATGATAAAATTTTAGAGCTTTTAGACGATATGGCAGATACTATGTATGATGCTAATGGTGTAGGTTTAGCAGCACCACAAGTTGGAGTACTTAGACGTGTTGTAGTTATAGATATTGGTGATGGTATTGTAGAACTTATAAATCCTGTTATTGTAGAAACAGATGGAGAACAATTTGGCGAAGAGGGTTGTCTTAGTGTTCCTGGTAAGGCTGGTGATGTTAGACGCCCTAATTATTGTAAAGTAGAGGCTTTAAATAGAGAAGGAGAAAAAATAATAGTTGAAGGTGAAGAACTTATGGCTAGAGCTTTATGCCACGAAATAGACCACCTTGATGGAATACTTTATATAGATAAAGTAGAAGGTGAAATAGAAGAAGTATAAGGAGTGATTTTTTTGAATATAGTTTTTATGGGTACACCCGATTTTGCAGTAGAAACTTTAAAAAAACTTATAGAAAAACATAATGTAATAGCAGTTATATCTCAACCAGATAAACCTAAAGGTAGAGGCAAAAAACTTGTTAATACACCAGTAAAACAATTTGCAGTTGATAATGGTATAGAAAAAATATATCAACCAGAAAAGATAAAAGATGAAGAATTTGTAAAAGAACTTGAAAAATTAAATGCAGATTTATTTGTAGTTGTAGCGTATGGACAAATATTATCAGAGCAAGTATTAAATATACCAAAATATGGTTGTATTAATGTTCACGGTTCATTATTACCTAAATATAGAGGAGCTGCACCTATTCAATGGTCTATAATAAATGGAGAAGAAAAAACAGGTGTAACTATTATGTATATGGAAAAGGGTATGGACACAGGTGATATGATTTTAAAAGAAGAAATAATTATTGAACCTAAAGATACTTATAAAACATTACACGATAAAATGAGTATAGTAGGAGCAGAGGCACTTATTAAAGCACTAGAATTAGTTGAAAATGGAACTGTTAATGCCCAAAAACAAAATGATGATGAGGCAACTTATGCACCTATGATAACTAAAGAAATGGGACATATAAATTGGAATAACACTTCTAAAGATATAATAAATTTAATAAGAGGTATTAATCCTATGCCTATGGCTTATACTATTTATAAAGATGAAACTTTTAAAATAAGTGAAGCAGAAGAAGTAACAGGTTATAATGGAAATATTGGAGAAATAGTAGATGTTATAAAAGATGGTTTTATAGTAAAAACTAAAGATACAGCTATTATTATAAAGGAAATGCAAGCTAAAGGTGGAAAAAGAATGAAAACTTCTGACTATTTAAGAGGACATTCTATTGAAAAGAATATAATATTATGTTAAAATGTTTTTTAAGCTAATTTTTTTATTAGCTATAATTTAAAAAGGTTGGTGTTTATTATGTATGGATTTGGAATGTTTTTTGACCCTACAATGCTTATAATAATACCAGGTGTAATTCTTGCTAGTATAGCACAAATGAAAATAAGTACAGCTTACAGTCAATATTCTCGTATATCAAATAGCAAAGGTTTAAGAGGAAGTGATGTTGCTATAAATCTTTTAAGAATTGCTGGTATTTCAGATGTTTCTGTTGAAATGATAGGGGAAGATTAAGCGACCATTATGACCCTACAAAAAAGGTTGTAAGATTATCTCAAGATGTTTATGCTGGTAATAGTATAGCTTCTTTAAGTGTTGCAGCACACGAAGTAGGACATGCTATACAACATCATTATGGTTATATGCCACTTACTATTAGAAGTAGTATAGCACCTATTGTAGGTATTAGCTCTAGATTATCTTGGATATTAATAACAATAGGTTTAATATTTGGATTTATGGGCAGTAGTATTTTAATGTTAAAAATAGGTATATTTTTATTTACTGCTGTTGTTATTTTTCAATTAATAACTTTACCAGTAGAATTTAATGCCTCTAAAAGAGCTTTAGATATGTTAGAAGAATATTCATTTTTACAAAAAAATGAAATAAATGGCTCTAAAAAAGTTTTAAGTGCAGCAGCTTTAACTTATGTTGCAGCAGCTTTAACAGGTATATTACAACTATTAAGATTAGTTGTTATTTTAAATAGTAGAGAAGATTAAAAAATTTTAAGCTATAGATTTTATCTATAGCTTTTTTTATTGTATATAGAGTAAAAGAGCGAAGATTTTTCTTCACTCTTTTACTATTTGATTTATATATTAAGCATCTGCAAGACTTTTATAAGTATCAAGACGTTTTTTAGCATCTTTTTCACATAAGTCAAATAATTGTTCTGCAAGTTCTGGGAATGCTCTTTGTAAAGAAGTATAACGAACTTCACCAGATAAGAATTCTTTAAATGAACTAGTAGGTTCTTTAGAATCTAAAATAAATGGATTTTTGCCTTCTTCTTCAAGAAGTGGGTTAAATCTATATAATTGCCAGTAACCACAATCAACAGCTTTTTTAGCTTCTTCTAAAGAGTAAGTCATATTAATACCATGGCTTATACAAGGAGCATAAGCGATAATTAATGATGGACCTGGATAGCTTTCAGCTT
>CALWDX010000027.1 GCA_944376805.1 uncultured Clostridia bacterium | reverse complement strand
AAATTTACTTGAAGAAAAAAATACATTATCACAAGGTATAAAGCAGAAATTCAATGAAAAAATTAAAAATAAAGAAAAATTATCTAAAGAACAAATAAGTTGCTATCAAGAATATAATAATATAGTTGGTGAAGAAGAAAAAAACATTTCTTTTTATAATACAAAAATACATAATAAAAAAGATATGATACAATTAGAAAATGAAATGTTGTCAAATACTAATAATTTTAGTATAATATATAAAAAATTAACAGCTATACTAAATAATCAAATAAAAGTAATAGCTAGTTTATATAGAGCAATTTTTCATTTAAAATTATCTTTAGAAATTATTTAGAAAGGTATTAAAAATGAATATAAATATAAGAAATGAAGAAGAAAAAGATTATAAAATAGTAGAAGAAATAGCAAGGGAGGCTTTTTGGAATTTATATTTCCCAGGGTGTCATGAACATTTTGTAGTTAATAAAATGAGAAACCATAAAGATTTTATAAAAGAATTATCATTTGTTATAGAACGAGATGGAAATATAGTAGGAGCAATTTTTTATACACATTCAAAAATAATATGTAGTGATAAAGAATATAAAACTATAAGTTTTGGACCAGTTTTTATAGATCCTAAATATCATAGAAAAGGGTTAGGAAGAAAAATTATAACACATTCTATAAATGAAGCAAAAAATAGAGGATATAAAGCTATTATAACTTTAGGTTATCCTTATCATTATGAACCTTATGGATTTTTAAGTGGTAAAAATTATAATATATCTATGGAAGATGGTAAATTTTATAGAGGATTATTAGTATTACCTCTTTATGAAGGAGCTTTAGATGGAATAAATGGATATGTAGTATTTTCAGATGCTTTAAATTCAACAAATGAAGAAGTTGAAGAATTTGATAAAAAATTTCCTTATAAAGAAAAGAAATTTCAAGAAAGTCAAATTGAATTTGAAAAAGCTTCAAGTATGTTAGATGAATAATATTTTTTAGGTTATAGAATAAATCTATAACCTTTTTGAAATTATAAAGGAGTTATTATAAATGAAATAGAACAAATAATTAAATATATTAATTTATGGATAAGTAATATACAAGAAAAATATAAATGTATAATTACAATAGAAATTATAGAAAATAATAAAAATATGTATAGAGTTATATTTGAATTAGAAAACTGTATGGCAGAACTGTTAATTAATGAATATTATTTTGTACTTTATAAAAATATTTCTTTTGAAGTAGTAACTATAATAAATGATAAGCTAAATATATATATTTTTGGTATTAAAAAGATGAAAATATAGATAATATTATAAAAAATTTAGATAAGGGAATAGATTTTATAGTTAAATATTAAAAATGCTTAAAGACAAATATCTTTAAGCATTTTTAAATTAATTAATGTGTTTCACCTGACACTAAATTATTGTCTTCTTTATTTAATATAATAGCCTCTATAGAAAGTTCTATTGCTTTAGCTATCATTTCTAATGACATACTAGAAGGCATAGGATTTTTTAAAACAGCTTGTTCTGGTAAAAATGGAACATGTATAAAGCCACCTTTTAAATTTGGATATTTTTTATTTATTAAATATAAAATATTATACATAACAGAGTTACAAACAAATGTACCAGCAGTATAAGAAATTGTAGCAGGTATATTATTTTCTTTTATGTGTGATACCATACCTTTAATAGGTAAATTTGTAAAATAAGCAGTTTCACCATCTTCTCTTACAGGTGTTCCTAAAGGTTGGTCACCATCATTATCTTTAATTCTAGCTTCTATTAAGTTAATAGCTACTTTTTCAACTGTTATTTCATTTCTTCCACCAGCTTGACCAATAGATAAAACTACATCTGGATTATATTTTTCTATTGCATCTTCTATAGCTTTTTTACTTCTTTCAAAAGAAGTAGGAATTTCTAATTTTATTATTTGTGTATCTTTTATTGTGTCTGGTAATTTTTTAACTGCTTCATAAGCAGGGTTAATAATATCTTTATCAAAAGGGTCAAAACCTGTAACTAATATTTTCATAAAAAACACTCCTTATTAACTAAAAATTATCATATACATTATTTGAAAAATTAATAAACAAACAGAAAGTAAAATTTGATTTTTTATAACTCCAAATCTATCTTTCATATCAAGCATAGCTACTGGCAATACGTTAAAATTAGCTGCCATAGGTGTTAATAATGTACCACAATAACCAGCTGTTAAACCTATCATACCTATTATAACAGGATTAGCACCATATTGTAAAACGAAAGGACCTGCAATACCAACTAACATAACAGTAATAGCAGCAAATGCGTTACCCATAATCATTGTAAATAGTACCATACCTAAAGCGAATACTATTATACCAACAGTAACATTACCTTCAGGCACTATATAAGAAACTAAATTTGATATAACTTGTCCAACACCAGCTTTTTCAAAAATAGCACCTAAACTAGCTAAAAGTATAGGCATTAAACTTAAAGGACCTAAAATAGTTAATGTGTCAGAAGCTTCATTTAAAAATACTTTTATAGTATTTTCTTTTGAATAAGACATTAATAATATAACCCCAACTAATACACCAACACCAATACCAACTAATGCATTACTGCCTAAAAGAGCAAATATAATGGCGAATATACCCATAGATAAAGCTGGTAAAAATAATTTTAAACCTATTTTATTAGCAAATTCTTCAATTTTTTCTTGAGGAATAGATTTTTTTTCACCAACACCAACTTTTTTAAATATTGCTGGTAATGTTAAAGCTATTACTAAAGCACCATTAACTTTACTTGGTAACCAGTTACCAAAACCTAAAACAATACCTAATAAAGTCCAAAAAATAGCAGTACCAACCCTATTTTTGTTAGTTGTATCTTTAAAGTTTCTATAACCTGTATATAAACATATTAAACCCATACATATGTATAGTATTTCTAATAATTTAGTATCTAATGTAATATCTGGATTTGTAAAAAATGACATTTTTTCACCTACTTTTTATTAGTATAATATTTTTTATATAGCATTTTATCTTTAAAGTAATAGAATAAAACACCTAAAATAAGAGCAGTTATAGCAACAGGTATTTCAACTTTTGCTAAATCTACTAATGTTACTTCGTGTCCTAAATCTTTTAATGTACTTTGAACAAGTAAAGCACCAGGACTACCTATAAAAACTACATTACAAAAAAAGTTACCTATATTTTCGGCAGATGAACACATACCTTTAATTTCTTCAATATGTTGGTCATTTGCATCTTTTACTTTTGTTTCAACAGAACCTATTGCCATAGGTAAAATAATAGGTTTAACAAAGCCTGCAACACCACCAAAAGATATATTAAGAGCAGAAAAGAAACCTCTCATTACTGTATATATACCTATAATAGTACCAGCAGATACATTTTTAACTTTGCTAATTAATTTTTTAGCAACTTCTTTTAAACCATTTCTTTCTAATGTTGCTGTAACAACTATTATTATAATAAATATTGCTATACTTCTATTTTTTACAAAACTACTACCAAGCACTTCTAAAAGTCCATTTATGCCAAGACCTCCAACTAATGCTGTAACAATAGCCGAACAAACAATAATTAATATAGCATCTTTTTTTAAGGCAAAACCTATAATTATTATTAATATGCCTAAAAGTTTTGTAAGTTCTACAAGTTCCATTGTATTTCCTCCCATAAATTTTTAATAATTTGTATTATATAATAACTTTTATATTATTTCCATATAAATATTTTGTGTATAAATAATTATTAAAAAATATTAAACAAAAATTTATAATTATTTGAAAAAATATTGAAAAATTAAACAAAAATATTTAAAAAGATGAATAATTATAAACTCTACTTTTTAATTTATAATATTTTTTAATTTATTATTTGTATTTTTATGTATAAAATAATGAAATTTTATAAAATTAAAAAATTTAGTCGAAAGTAAGCTTATATTTTTTTTAAATGTAATAATATAAAGTATTTACTAACAATTTTGTATTTAAATTATATTGAATACATATATATAATAAAATACAATAAATATGAGGTGATTTATATGAAAAAAAGTTGTGCTTTATTTTTAATGTTATCTTGTATTTTAGGTAATAATATAACTGTAAATGGACAAGAATTATATAAAATTTATTATTTAGAAAATACTTTTCAAGAATCCTTGTCTTTTGATGAATATATAATTTTAGGAGATTTTATGGAAGAACAAAAAATTAAACTAATATTAGACACTTATTTTTATGATAGTAATAATAGAGGAGGTTATATACCTAAAGATGCAAAAGTTTTAGGAGTTAAAATTATAAACAATGATTTATTTATAAATTTTAATAAGGAAATAGAAAGTTATGGTGGAGGTAGTCATTATGAATTAAATCTTATAAGATTAATTTTGCATACTTGTTTTCAATTTGAAGATATAGAAAGTGTTACTTTTTTAGTAGATGGAAAGTTTAAAGTATTGCCAGAAGGAAATTTAGTTTTTAAATATGATAGGGAGGATTTAGAAATACTTGATTATAATCAAAATGTACATTTACTTGAACAGAAAAACTAATTTTATTGACTAGCTTATAAAATTATTATAAAATAATTATAATAAATAATTTTAAGGAGCTATTATATGAAAGAAATAATTTTTGCTACTAAAAATAAAGGTAAAATAAAAGAAATACAAGCTATTTTAGGTCATAATTATATAGTTAAGTCTATAGAAGATATAGGTATAGATATAGATATTGTAGAAGACGGAAAAACTTTTGAAGAAAATTCTATAAAAAAAGCTGTTGAAATAATGAAGATTACTAATAAAATAGTATTAGCTGATGATTCTGGACTAGAAATTGATTATTTAAATGGTGAACCAGGTGTATATTCTGCTAGATATATGGGAGAAGATACACCTTATGAAATAAAAAATGCTAAAATATTAGAAATGTTAAAAGATGTTGAAGAAGAAAAAAGAGGTGCAAGATTTGTTAGTGTAATTGCTTTAGCTATTCCAGGTAAAAAACCTATTACAACAAGAGGAACAATAGAAGGTATTATAGCTTATGAAATGAAAGGGGAAAATGGCTTTGGCTATGACCCTATATTTTATATACCAGAATTAAAAAAGACTGCTGCTGAATTATCTTTAGAAGAAAAAAATAAAATAAGCCACCGTGGTAAAGCATTATCTGAAATGAAAAAAATATTGTTATATAGAAAAGTATTAGTATTTAGTGATAGTCACGGAAATATCGATAATATGGTAAAGGTTATTGAAAACTTTGATAAAGATGTATTTGCAATAATACATTTAGGAGATTATGCAGATGATGTAGAAGATGAACTTAGAAATCTTTATACAGATAAACTTTTTTATAGTATAGCAGGTAATAATGATTTTATAAGTTCAGTAGCACAAGATGAAGAAATAATTGAAATTAATGGACACAAAGTATTTTTAACACACGGACATCAATATAATGTATATTTTGGTATAGATAAACTTTACTACAAATTAAATGAATTAGGTGTCAATATAGGGTTATATGGTCATACTCATAGACCTTCAGCTTTTTTTGAAAATAATATTTTAATATTAAATCCTGGCAGTATATCTTCACCTAGAGGTTCTAGTATATGTACATTTTTATTGATGGATTTTTTAGATGAAGTAACTTATAAATTTTATGGAATATTTAAAGATGGTATTAAAGAAATAGATTGTTAAGGCAGGTTATACAAATGAATATAGTAGAAAATTTACAACAAGAATTTAACATAAAAAAGAATTATATTGAAAATGTAATAAAATTAATAGATGAAGGTAATACTATTCCTTTTATAGCTAGGTATAGAAAAGAAATGACAGGGGCTTTAGATGACCAAATATTAAGAGAAGTTTTTGATAGATTAAATTACCTTAGAAATTTAGAAGAAAAAAAGGAACAAACAAAAAAACTTATAGATGAACAAGGATTTTTAAATGATGAAATAATTTTATCAATAGACAATGCTAATACTATAACTGAAATAGAGGATATATATAGACCTTTTAGACCTAAAAGAAGAACAAGAGCCACTATTGCAAAAGAATTAGGATTAGAGCTTTTAGCTAATATTATTTTAGAACAAAACAAAAATGATAATATAGAAGAATTAGCTAAAGATTTTATTAATGAAAATATAGAAACAATAGAAGATGCTATTAATGGTGCTAAAGATATTATAGCCGAAATTATATCAGATAATGCAGATTATAGAGCTATAATAAGAAAAGAATTTTTAACAAAAGGTTTAATTGTTACAAAAGCTAATAAAGAAGAAAATTCAGTTTATGAGATGTATTATGATTTTAAAGAACCTGTAAGTAAAATAGCAGAACATAGAGTATTGGCTATTAATAGAGGTGAAAAAGAAGAATTTTTAAACGTAAAAATAGAAGAACCTTTAGAAGATATTTTAAAAATTTTACAATCTAAAATATTAAAAGGTGATAGTCAATATATAATAGAAACAATAGAAGATAGTTACAAAAGATTGATTGCACCTTCAATAGAAAGAGAAATAAGAAATTATTTAACAGAAAAATCTGAAGAGGGTGCTATTAAAGTATTTGGTGAAAATTTAAAACAATTATTAATGCAAGCACCTATAAAAGATAAAATAGTTTTAGCAATAGACCCAGGATTTAGGACAGGTTGTAAAGTAGCTGTTATAGATGGTATAGGTAATGTTTTACAAACAGGTGTTATTTATCCTACAACAAATGTACAAGCTAAAATAGAAGAAGCAAAAAAAATATTAACTGAACATATTAAAAAGTATAATGTTGAAATTATTGCTATTGGTAATGGTACTGCTTCTCGTGAAAGTGAATTATTTGTAGTGGATTTAATAAAAGAATTAAATTTACCATTATTTTATATTATAGTAAATGAGGCAGGAGCTTCTGTATATTCAGCATCAAAGCTTGGTGCAGAAGAATTTCCAGATTACGATGTAGCTCTTAGAAGTGCTGTTAGTATAGGAAGACGTTTACAAGACCCATTAGCAGAACTTGTTAAAATAGACCCTAAAAGTATAGGTGTAGGACAATATCAACACGATATGAACCAAAAAAGACTTTCTGAAATGTTAGGTGGAGTTGTAGAAAGTTGTGTTAATAATGTTGGTGTAGATTTGAATACAGCTTCAGCTTCTTTATTGTCTTATATATCAGGTATATCTTCAAGTGTTGCTAAAAATATAATTAAATATAGAGAAGAAAATGGAAAATTTAAAAATAGAAAAGAACTTTTAAAAGTAAGTAAGTTAGGACCTAAAGCTTTTTTACAATGTGCAGGATTTTTAAGAATAACAGATGGAGAAGAAATATTAGATAATACTTCTGTTCACCCTGAAAGTTATGAAGTAGCCAAAAATCTTATTGAAAAATTAAATTTAGATATAAATAATTTAGGTAATAAAATTCATTTAAATATAAATATAAGTGAATTAGCAAAAGAATTAAATGTTGGAGAACCTACATTAGTAGATATTATAAAAGAACTTGAAAAACCTGGCAGAGACCCTAGAGATGAAATGCCAGCTCCTATACTTAGAAGTGATATTTTAACTATGGAAGATTTAAAAGAAGGTATGATTTTAAAGGGAACTGTTAGAAATGTTATAGATTTTGGGGCTTTTGTAGATATTGGTGTTCATCAAGATGGTTTAGTACATATTTCTGAAATGACTAATAAATTTATTAAACACCCTTTAGAAGTTGTAAGTGTTTCAGATATTATTGATGTTAAAGTATTATCTGTTGATATTGATAAGAAAAGAATTGCACTTACTATGAAAAATTTATAATAATAAAGGTAGAATAAAAATAATAAATAATAATGAAGTTAAAAATGCTTTATTAAATTAATAAAAAAAGGGAGATATTATGAGTTTATTTAATTTTTTTAAAAAGAAAGATAATAATATAGAGTTTAAAGAAGAAATAAAAGAAGAAGAAAAACAGGATATAGAACAACAATTACCAGAAGAAAAAGAAATTCCAAAAAATGAAGATAAGCAACAAAATGTGAAAAGTAAAAATATTATAGGATTTCCTTTGTTAAAAGAAAATATATTTGATAAGGAAGAATTTAAAAGTAATTTTAAAAAATATTGGAATATGGAATTAACTGAAGAAAATAGTAAAGATGAGGCCTTAACATTTTATGTTGGTGATGTAATGATAGGTATTAGTTTAATGCCAGCTCCAGTACCTAATCAAGAGGCAGAAAAAAATGCACCTTATAATTATATGTGGAAAGAGGCTCTAGAAGAAGTAAAAAAACACAAAGCACATTTATTAGTTATTGTTTTTGGTAATACATCAATAATTGATAAAAGTATAGTTTTTGTAAAAGTTCTTTCAGCAATTTGTAAAAGTGAAAATACTTTAGGTATATATCTTAATTCTATTACATATGAACCAAATTTTTATTTTGAATGTGCAAAATTGATAAATGAAAATCACTTTCCTATATATAACTTAGTTTGGTTTGGATTATATAAAAATAATGAGGGGATAAATTGTTCTTATACAATAGGTATGCACACTTTTAATAAAGATGAAATAGAAGTTATAGGAAATAATACAGAATTTAGAGAAATACAAGATTTTACTATGAATATAGCATCATATATTATAACTCAAAATATTGTGTTAAAAGATGGAGAAACTATTGGGTTTACAGAAGAACAGAAATGTAAAATATCTTATAAAAAAGGTTTAATATTGCCATTTAATACACTACAAGTATATATGTAAATTTAAAGACTAAGTTATATAACTTAGTCTTTATAAATTATTGTATATATCTACATTTAATAGATAAAGAAGTTCTATATTTTTCTTTCTAGATTTCCATTTAGATTTTCTTTCTGATAATATTTTATCTATTTCTTTACTAGAAAGAAGATTTTTATTTATACCTATTATATTTGTACAAGTGGCATTGTGTTATTAATACTTAATGATTTAGAATTGTTTGTCATTATTCCAATAATTTTTACCAAGATTAATGTAATTAAAAAATAAATAAAAGAAAGAGGAAGATTTTATGATTTTAGAACAATTAAAAAAATGTGGTATAGTAGCAGTTATTAGAGGAAAAAGTTATGAAGAAGCTATTAGCTATATGGAGGCTTGTTTAAAAGGTGGAGTTAAAGTATTAGAGCTTACATATACTATACCTAATGTGTGCGACTTAATAAAAGAATGGAGCAGTCATGAAGATTGTTTGATAGGTGTAGGTAGTGTTTTAAATGGTAAAATGGCTTATGATGCAATAGAGGCAGGAGCAAAATATGTAGTAAGTCCAGGTTACAGTGATGAAGTAAATAATGTATGTAAAGCAAGTAATGTATTATATTTACCAGGCTGTATGACAGTAACAGAAATTATGAAAGCTATGGATAATGGAAACAAAATGATAAAATTATTCCCAGGTGATATGTTTGGCCCTAAATTTGTAAAAGCTATAAAAGCACCTATTCCAAATGTAGAAATAATGCCAACAGGTGGGGTAAGTTTAGATAATGTTAAAGAATGGTTTGAAAATGGTGTTTCTTGTGTTGGAGTAGGTGGTTCTTTAATAAAAGGTTCATTAGAAGATATTGAAAATACAGCAAAAGAATTTGTTAAATTAATTAATGAAGTAAGAACTTAATTTTAATTATTTTTTAATAAAAGGGATTAATTTTAATTTAATAATAAGCAAGTACATTAAAATATTCTGTTAAAGGATACATAAATATTTTATATGAACAAACTATAAATAATATATTATTAAATGGTTTATCTACTGTTGAAAGATAATTAGATAAAATTTAAGACTTATTAAAGTAAAATAAAATCTTTAGTAAGTCTTTTTATTATGTAATATAAAAATTAAATTATAAATAAATTTTATCTAAATTTGAATTTAAGTAATTTACGATAACATTAACTTTTAATTCTAAATCTTTAATTATTTCATTATCTTGTAAAATAGGATATATATTTATGTTAAAATCTTTATGCCAATTTAAAATATAATTTATATTATCTATAATAACATTATATTCTTCAAACCAAGTTCCATCTATATCATATAAATTAAGTTTTTCTATTATATTAGCATTAAATTTTTCTATTAAAAAATTTTTTGTATATTTAATTTCATTATATTCACAATATATTTGATTATAAATATTAAATTTTAAAATATTATCTTTTTCATCTATATATTTTTTATATATAAATGTCTTTTTAGCTTTTTTTATAAGTTTTTTAAAGTTAATAGCAAATTTTTCATCTTGTTCTTTAGTACGTTTTTTAGGTCTAAAACTACTTTTACCATATTTACCAGATTTTTTACCTATATGTCTTCGTAATAAAAGTTCATCTATATTTTCATTTGTGTATACATATCCATTTTGATTTATAACAAAACAATTTTTTGTTAAGCACATAGAGGCTAAGGCATAGTCTTGAGTTATAACTATATCTTTTTTATTACATTTATTTATTATAACAAAGTCAGAACTATCTTTTCCTTTATCTGCTACAATATGTGTTATATAATCATCACTATTAAAAGCAAATGTATAATCATATTCTTTAAATTGTATTTTCTTACTATCAAAATCAAATATGTGAGAAGTATCTGAAACTACTAATACTTTTAAATAGTTTTCTAAAGCAATATCAATAGCTAAATTAGTAACAGGACAACCATCTGCATCAATTATTATTTTCATATGTAACCCCCTATAATATGAATAATTTTATAATACAAAGTATAGCTAAATGTAATGGATATAAAATATAAAAAGTATATTTTATATTTTTACCTCTTTTACCATTATAAAAAAATATAATAAAAAAAGGTATAATAGTAAAAAAGTATAAACTTAATGATTTTTCTATATATGCGTTTGACAATATTATGTTTTTTTCAAATATAGAATATATTATAGTAATTAAGTTAGTTAAATATTTAATAGTAACCCATAAAATACCATAAGTTAAGTATTGAGTTTTATTATAACAAAAATAAAAAATATATATTAATGATACACCTAAAAAGTTATAATCTGTTTTTAATATGTAAGATAAAAATATACCTAAAAATAGTATTAAAAGATTATTACATTTATTATATAAATATATTGAAAAACTTGCAAAAAATAAGGTATATATTGTATTTGTTTTATAAAATAAATTAATATTAGTATTAAAACATATATCATAAAATAACTCTGAAATAAAAGCTAAAATTA
>CALWDX010000026.1 GCA_944376805.1 uncultured Clostridia bacterium | reverse complement strand
GGCGATTAATAATAATCCACCTTGAAATAACAAGGATAAAACTTCATATAATGAAATTTCCATATTATCAACCTCCTTTCTACTTAATATGTAGAAAGGCTAAACCATAACTTCCAAACCGTTACCTTATATAATAATTATATCAATTTTTGTCTTCTAGTCAATATTTTTAATATTTTTTATTGCCTCATTTATGTCAAGTCCATCTATTTCATTTCCTAAACATACCCAACCATCTACTTTTTCTCTTGCAAATAATTCTACTCGTGGCAAATTTCCTACAAGTTCAACTATTTTTTCTCTTACTATATCTGGCTTTTTACTATGTTTTTCAATAGGTGTATCTATTATTTGATGAACAGAATTACTAACTCTTTTAATTTTACCTTTTGTTGCTATTAAGCATAATTCTGCGTTGGCTCTTGTATAATATCCAAGTCCCCAAAAATATTTATTTGTTTGTTTTGAATACCTTTTAACCCAACAAAAACCAACTGTTTTATATATAAATCCCCAATCTTTTATAACTTCTAATCCTTCTATTAAAAAAGGAAATGTTACCCATAAAAATAAAATACAATTATCTTCTGCTATACTTTGTACATCTATCTTTTTTATATCTTCTATATTTAAAGTTTTATAATATTTTTCAGCACTTTTTTGTTTCCCTTTATTTGAGTATGTTTTAAAACTTCAAGGTGGGTCTGCATATATTATATTAAATTTCATATTTATACCTCCTTTAAACTACCTTTCCATTTCTTCATCTTGTTGTTTTTCTTGTTCATTATGAATATTTTTATAAATATCTTTAATAAATTTTAATATTTTTTCTTCAGTTTCTTTATCTATATTACTATTAGGTAATCTTATTATTTGTGATTTTTTATTATATATATCCCAACCATAACCTCCTATATTTTCACTATCTTTATTTTTAACTAAAAAAACCATATTTCTGTCAACATATTGATAAATATGGTTATCTTTAAATAGTTTTAATAATATTTCTTTATTTATGTTTGTATTTTTTCTTAAAAAACAATAAAGTTCTTCACTATTACCTTCTTTAGGCAAAAATAAAGACTTATTAAAAAAATCTTTTTTTAAAAATTCTTTAAAAGTACTTTTATCCCAACTTTCTATTCCTATTTTTATATTATATTTACTAGCTTTTAAACTTATATTTTTATATAATACACTATTTTCATTTTTAAATTGTTTATAAAAATCTGTTCTTTCATCTACAAATAAATATATTTCTTTTATTCTATTATTATGTTTTATAAGTTTATCTATATTTGTTAAATTATCCATATTATTTACATATGCTGTATTAACTGAATTTAAAAAATATATAGGTGAAACAATATCATTATATATAAATAAACAATCATTTTCTTCTTCTGAAATATTATTAAAATAAATAGGTTGTTCTTTACTATTTTCTAAAAGTTTAATATTAAAATCTTTATTATATATATCCCATTCATAACCACCTATATTTTTACCTTTTTCATCTTTAGCAAATAAAATAACTTTATTATTTTCTGTTTCAAAAATCATTTTATTATTAAAAATACTTTCAATATTTTCAAATTTTACATCTTGTAATATATTTTTTAAATATTTTTTTAAATTTTCACTATTTTCTAAAATTTTAGGTGGTAAAAAAGGTTTATTTAAGTATGTAATATAACTTGAAAATTTTAGTGTATTATCTAATTCTTTATCTTTTAAATAATCTTGCCAACTTTGATTTAAATCTTTGTTTTTTACACAAATAATATATATTTTATAATTATTAGAATAGTTATTATAAAACTTATTTGCATTTTCTTTTCCAGCTTTATCATTATCTAAAAACAATACTATTTCTTCTATATTTTTATTATCTTCTAAAAAGTTATCTATTGCTTTAAAAGATAAACAACCTAAAGAAACTCTATTTATATTTTCCCAGTCTTTACCTAAATCTTTTGAAATAGTTGCGTGGGTCATTAAATCAATAGCACTTTCAAATACAAAAACTTTATTACAATTATTTTTACTATGTATTCTAAAACCAAAATTTTTATCACTATTTTTACAATCACCTTTATAATTACTATTAGTTAATGTACTTCTTTTACTTGCATATTTTACATTATTGTTATTATCTTTGCCTATAAAAACTATATTGTGATTTTCTTTATCTTCATAAATAACTCCTTTTTTTATTAAATCATAAACTATTTCAGCATCTATTTTTCTAGTTTGAGTTAAATATGCTATTAGTCTTTTATTATTTACATTTTTTTCAGGTAAAATAACTTTTTCTTTTTCTATGATATTTTTATTTAAATTGTTGTGTGATAAAATATTTTTACTATTTAAAGTTTTTATAGCTTCAACAAATGTTTTACCTTCATAATATTGTAAAAATTGAATTGTTGAGCCTCCTACATTTCTACTATTCCAATAAAATGTATTTTTTAAATCATTTATACGCATACTATCGTGTTCTTTTAATGTATATTCATTAGTACCTACCTTTTTTAAATTATAACCATTAGAAATTAAATAGTCTATTAATTTAACTTGTTTAGCTTTTTCATATTCATCTTGAGTAAAACTTAACATAAGCATCACTCCATTTTATTTTCTTCATAAAATTTAATACATTCTAATATATAATCTTTAGCTTCTTTATCTGTTTTAAAACTTTTATTGCTTATTTCTTTTATGTCTTTAAATTTTAGCTTAAAAGTTCTTGGCATTTTCTTTTTTATTACACTTTCAATTATTAATGATATTTCTTCATCTGTTATATCTATTTTAGAAGATTTTTCTCTAATTTTTTTACAAATATCCATATTTAAAGTAGCTTTGTTATTTATAAAAAAATAATTAAATACTATTTGTTGTATGTTATCTTTTAAATAAGATAATTCAACTGCCATAATCAGACTTAATTGTTTTTCATCTACTTTATTTAATAAGTCACTAATAAGATAATTTAACCTTAAATATCTATTTATATTTCTTCTTTTTTCTTCTAGGACATTGTGTCCTGAATTCTCCTGTTCGGCTATTTCTACTATATTGGAGCTATTTTCAAATTCAAAATTTTTATATCTTTTACCTTGTTTTTTTTGTAATGATTGTTGCCATATTTTATAGGCTTTAGCCCTTTCACTAGGTAATAAATTTTTTCGTTGTACTAAATTTGTATCAACTACAATAAGCCTTGCATCATCAAGGCTTATATTTTCTTTTATTTTATACATATTTTTTTCAAGTTTGTTATATCCTAATTTCTTTAATGCTTGTATTCTATTATGTCCACTTAAAATAATATAATCATTTTCTTTTTTCCATAATATTATTGGATTTAATAATCCATCATCTTTTATAGATTCTACTAATTCTTCTAAATCTTCATCATTACATAACTTAAAAGGATTTTCTTCAAAATATTTTAACTTATGTATATATATTTCTTCTGTTTTGTTTTCTTGCTTATCATTTAATAATTGTTGAACTTCTTCATCTGCCAATAACTCATTTTTCAAGTCTTTTAAACTCATATATTCACTCCTTTAACTTTGATTTTATTTGATTTTCTTTGACTAACTCTTATTAATATTGACTAATTTTGATTTTCTATGATTAACTTTTAAATATAAAAAGTATTATATTTCTAGTTCATCATCTTCTTTTACTTGTTCTATTTCTTCAACTTCTTCACTTCCAAATTGAACACAAGTTTTGTTTTCTTCATTAAATTCTTTTTCTAATTCCATTTTTTCTTTTAATAAATTTTCTAAAGTTTCTTTATGTTCAAATGGCAAATTATATGATTTTTCTATTTGTTCTTTTTTATCATTTAAATTTATTAGTCTTTTTTCTTGAAGATGTAAATTATTTATACAATCTTTTAAACAATCATCTAATAAATCTATATTAGCTTTTTTATAACCATTGTTTAAAGTTACTTTATGTTGTGCATTTTTTACAAGTTTTATTTCTGCACTTAATTGTGTACTAGCTGAATAAATTTCAAACCCTTTATATTTTCCTATTAAGTCATTTACTCCAGAAGCATTTGCTATTTGAATTAATAACATACCTGCTTTTTCTTTATCTTTATATATATTACCTTTTATTTCTATTTCAAAATCTTCTTCTGTAAACTCTTTTAAAGTTTTTATATATTCATCATCTAATTTTAAATCATTTATTTTTTTATTTATTAATTCAAGCTCTTTTGGATATTCTTCTGCTAAAAATTTTTCATTAGCATATTGCTTTTTCCTATGTGAAGTTTCTAATACTTTTAACTTTTCTATTTCTGTATCAACTTCCATTTTTCTTTTTATTTTAGGATTACCTGTTGCCAATGCTTTAATTTCTGCATAATCTAAAGTTACATCATCTATATCTTTTACTTCTCTACCTGTTATAGCTCCTATTTTAGCCTGTGTTATAAATCGTTGTTTTTGTTCTAATATTTGCCAACTATAAGCATCAAAACTGCCTTTAGTAATGCATTTAAATATTTTTACTTCTTCATTTTCATTGCCTTGTCTTAATATTCTGCCTTCTCGTTGTTCTAAGTCTGATGGTCTCCAAGGCGTATCCAAATGATATAAAGCTATAAGTTTATTTTGAAAATTTGTACCTGCTCCCATTTTTGAGGTACTTCCTAAAATAACTCTTATATTACCATTTCTAACTTTTTCAAACATTAATTCTCTATCTTTAGAATTTTTAGCATTATGTACAAAAGCTATTTCATCTGATTTTATACCTTTTTCTATTAACTTATTTTTTATATCATCATAAACATTAAACTCATTTTCTTTAGGTGTAGATAAGTCAGAAAATATAACTTGTGTAGATTTATTTTCCATTGTTTCATTATATATTTCATAAACTTTATTTACTACTAAATTTACTTTACTATTTTCATAATCTGGATTATCTTTATTAATATGCCTTATATCAAGCCCTGCATATCTACCCTCATTTACTATTTTAAGCATATTATCTTCTTTTGGGTCTATTCTACCTTGTTTACAAGCTTCAGCCCTTGTTCCAAAGCTAGTCATTTCAATAGCTAATTCTTCACTTGTTTCTGCTTCTAATACTTCTTTTGTATGTTTTGGTACTGGTAAATTTATCATTTCAGTTGTCACTACATCTGCTACACTATTATATAAATTCATAAGTTCTGGTATATTTCTAAAGTTTGCAAATCTTGTTTTTAACTGAAATCCATTTCCAGCTGGTGATATTTCAAGTTTAGTTTGAGTACTTGCAAATATTCTTTGCCAACTATCAAAGTTATATATACCTTGTCCTATTAATACATTAGGCATTAAATATTTTTGCATTGTATACATTTCTGCCATTGTATTTGATATAGGTGTACCTGTTGCAAAAGTTACTTTTCCCCCTATTTCTTCTATATAATCCATTTTCATTTTTAAATTTGAAGCCTTTTGTGATGATGTTTGATTTATACCAGCTATATTTTTAAGTTTTGTTGTAAAATATAAATTCTTATATAAATGTGCCTCATCTATATACATACTATCTATTCCTAAATGTTCAAAGTCTAATATACTTTCTTCTTTACTATCCATTAATTTTTCAAGATTTTTTTCTAATGATTTTTTAGTTCTTTCAAGTATTTTAACAGTTAATCTATCTTCATTTTTATCAAGCATTCTCATTTCATCAATTATATTTTGTATTTCATTTTGTAAATTTTCTATTCTTCTCTCTTTAGATATTTTAAGTAAATCAAACTGCGATTGCCCCATTATTATTGCATCATAATCATTTTGTGCTATTTTAGATAAAAATCTCTTTCTATTTTTAGTTTCAAAACTTTTTTCATCTGCATATAATATATTTGCATTTGGATAAAGCATATAAAAATCATTTTTAAATTGTGCAGTTATGTTGTTAGGTACTACTAAAAGTGGTTTATTTGTTCTACCTAACCTTTTATTTTCCATAGCTGACACAATCATTATGAAAGTTTTGCCTGCCCCTACCTGATGGTCTAGTAACAAATTATTAGGATTAAATATACTTCTTGCTACTGCTCTCTTTTGGTGTGGTCTTAACTTTATATCTGGAGATAAGTTTGGTAAAGTAAGTTCTATATCAAAATTACCATTTATAGTATTATTAAATCTTTCATTATATTCAATCATAACTCTATCTCTTATATTTTTGTTTTCGTGTATAAATTCCTCAAATGCTCTTTCTATTAAAAGTTTCTTTTCATTGGCTTTTATAGTTTCATCTTTATTTTGTATATATCTTTTTTTGCCATCTCCATCTTTTATTTCATCTTTAACTACAATTTCTTGATTATTAAGTATTTTTTCAAGTATATATAATGCTCCCATACGACTTGTACCATATTCTTCATTAGCTAAATAATTGTATAAATTTTTATTATATATTTTCCATTTAGAGCTTCTATCATTATATTTAATATCAGGATATGAATATAAATTTAATAAGTTTTTAGCAAATTTTTGCATATCTTCAACTTTATATAAATTTGAACCTATATCTATTTTTATATCTGCAAAATCTACATCTTTTGGTATTACTTCTCTTAAACTTTCAATATTTCTTTCAAAATATGGACTTTCATTTTTTAAAAGTTGGGCTATCTCTAATTTTCTTTTAACATTACCATTTAAATAAATAGGCTTTATTTCCCAACCTTTAGTTATATCATCTTTTTTAAATTTTAAAGGGTTTAAATATATTAAGTCATCTTTTATAAGCTCATCTATTATTTCATTAATAGACTTATCATTATAAAGTGATTTTATATAATCAAAATTTATATTTGCATATTTGTTAAGTGATACTATAAGTCCATCTTTTGCATTATCAACACTTTCTATTTCAATATTTGGTGCAACTGTTTTTTGATAGAAAAATTTAGATTTTTCATATTTACCATCTACTAACTTTTCTAAAGATGTTATAAAATGTATATCATCATCTTCTTTAAATACACTTACATTTGTTTTACTATTTATGTATCCATACTTAGCAATAAAATTATCATAAACATTATTAAAGTCTTTTAATTTTTCTTTAAAAACGTCTTCACTAGAATATTTATCTAATTGAATATTTATTAATTCTTTTGCTAAATCTCTAATATTTATCATAGCTATAAGTCTATCTTTACTTTTTACTTCTACTTGTTCAATTTTATTATTAGAAAATTTATAAAATATTTTATCATTATAATAAGCATATCTATAAAGTCTATAATTACTATCTTGTAATAAATGTTCTATATCTTCTGATATATTTTCATTTTTTTCATCTATAATATCATCATTAGCAAGTAACTTTTCATTATTTACTATATTTTTAGGTAACTGTTGTATTATTTCTTTTAAATTTTTTTGTAAATCTTCCCCATTAAAATTTACTGTTAAATCATATTTACCATATCTATTACTTTTATAATCTAGCTCCCCTAAAATCATTTTAGGGTGATTTTCAAAATAATTATTTATTCTATTTTCATATTTTACTTCCGTTGTATTTACCCAGTCAGGTATTTCTTCTCTTTCTTCTTCTAACTTTTGAAAAAATAAAATATCTGATGTAACTTCTGTTCCAGCTAGTTTTTTAAAAGCATTATTAGGTAGCCTTATTGCTCCTATAAGTTCGGCTTTTTTTGATATTTCTTTTCTAAAACTATCATCTTTTTTATCAAGTGTACCTTTACTTGTTATTACAGCTACTATACCATTTGGTTTAGCTAATTCTATACTTTTATTTATAAAATAGTCATGTATTAAATAGTTATTTTTATTGTATTCTTTATCATAAATACCATAATCTCCAAAAGGTACATTACCTACTATTAAATCAAAACTATTTTTATTAAAATATTCATTTTCAAAACCATTTATTTTTATTTTTGCATTAGGATACAACTGTTTTGCTATTCTGCCTGTTATACTATCTAACTCTATACCAGTAATTTTACTATTTAAAAACTCTGTTGGAACATTCCCTATAAAATTACCAGTACCACAAGATGGCTCAAGTATTTTTATATCACTATCATATCCAAACCCCTTAATAGCATTATACATTTCATTTATTATTTCATTTGGTGTATAGTGTGCATTAAGAGTTGAAGCCCTTGCCATTTCATACTCTTTTTCTGTTAGAAGTTCTTTTAACTCTATTGCTTTATCTTTTAAAGATATATTAGACATTGTATTTATATCTTCAAATATTTGAGGTAATCCTCCCCAACCAACATAATTAGATAATATTTCTTTTTCTTCTAATCTTGCTAATCTTTTTTCATTTTCTATTAAAATCAATGTTTTTATTGCATCTATATTAGCTTGTATTTTTTCATTTGTAGTTATTGGATATGGTGTTTTTTTATTATGTAAATTAAAATTTAAAGACAAAAAAGAAGAAGATTTATTTTTATCTTCTTGTAAAGGTGGTTTTATACTTTCTACTTCATTTATATTTTCATTTTCTAAAATTTCAAATTTATCTATTTTAGGGTCTATTGCTAAAGTACTACCATTTTCCCAATTTATATGGATTTGTCCTTTATCGTCTACATTTTTAATAGTACCTTTTAATCCATAAGGTAAATTTTCACCAATCATTTCATTAAGGACTATTGTATCACCAGCATTATATTTTGGTGTTGTATTTTCTTCTACATAGCTTTTTATGTTATTTTCTTGTATTTCTTCTAATTTTATATTTTCTAAATTTTCTTCTATTTCCTTTGGATTTTCTTCTACTTGTTGATTTTTTGAAATATCTTCAATAGTTATTTGATTTAACTTACTTTGCTTAATATTCACTATTTCTTCAAATATTTTTTTAATATTTTTATTACTATATTTAGTTTTTACATCATAATCAATAATATTATTTTTATCTTGTAATAAATCATATATATAATCTATTTTTTCATAATGTTGAGAATAAAAGGCATCATAATTAAATTTCATAGTACCTTCAATATCTAATAAATCAACATCATTTAATTCTTTAAAAAATCCTTTTATAATATATTCTTTATTATTTATAAGTATAACTTTACCTAAATATTGTTTTATATATTCTTCTTTTGAAATATTTTCATTATTTTTAGCATCAAAAAAAGGAACATTTACTTTTTGTTCCTTTTCTTGTTTTAATAAATTTCTTTCATATGATTTTATAGTACTTTCAATTTCTAACAAATCTAATTTTATACTAGAACATAATTCATTAAAAAATATATCTATATCTTCTATCTTTATTTTAGACAATGTTTTTTCTAAAATTTCATCATAATCTTGTGTTTTATTTCCTAACCTTGTATTTTTAGCAAGTATATTCATATGAAAAATTAAGTCTTTTATACTCTCATCTTCTATATTTTTAAGTGGATATTTTTCTTTAAATTTATCTCTGCTAAAATTTAAATCTACTATATCTTTATGTTTATTTTCTACATATTGCCACAACTTTATTTTTTGTTGATATGTACTAGACACATCAAAAACATATCTTAATTTACTAAATGTACTATCATCAAAAAGTCCTATACCCTTTTCGCCTTTCTTAACTTGATACTTTATTCTTTTCCAAGTATCATAATCAGCAATAGCAGTAGCATTTTCATTTTGTGAATATATACAAAGAATATCTTTAAAGTCATATTTATAAAATTTAGAACAAAACTTTACAAATTTTATAAACTCTATTTTATTAGTTAATATCTTTTGTAAATTTTCTTTAAATAACTTATCTATATGCTCATATTTTATTGCCATTTCATCACCTACTATAAATACTATTTTTCATAATAGTATTGTAACATAGGTTTTTAATAAAAAACTATCAAAAAACTGTCAAAAAACTCGCATCATTTTTAAGATTTTATATTAATATTTATCTTTAGTAGTATTTTAATACTGACTAACAGTTCTAAGCTATAATATTTATTGCATTTTCTTTTAAATCTGAAATGGTTTTTATTATCTCATTTCTTGTTTTAGTATCAAATAGTTTAATAAAATCTATAGGTTTATTAAATGGTTATTCTGAAAATCCTTTTCTTACTTTTTATAATAAAAGTGTAAATTTCATTAATTAAATTATAAAATATTTGCTTTACTTTATAACTTTTAAACTCTACTTTTTTATTCATATTAGACTTTATACTGTCATTAAAAATTCTTATAAGAATAGTATTTTATTTTAATGAAATTTTTGTACAAAAATAATTAATTATTATTTTAATTTAAACATATAGGAATAGCTATACTACAAGCATTTATCATAATATTTTTATATAAACTTGAAATATTATCTAAACATAAGCCACAATAATCTTTTTTTATTTTATAATAAAAACAACTACCTACTTGTATCATAGTTAAAGGCTTTTTAAATGGGTTTTCACTTGTTGCAAATTCTCTATCTAATTTAGGAAATTTAGTTATAATATTAAAGTATCCATTAGTAGAGTCTAATTTATCTGGTATAAAATTAGATAAAACTACAAATCCATTTGCCTTTTCAAAATTTTTAATTAAATCTTGTTCTATTATAGGTTGTTGTATTATTTTAAAGCCACCTTTACCAGTAGATTTTCTCTTACCTATACCAAGCTCAAACATTAAGTTTAAAACGGGCATATATTCGTTTATATCATTTTCACATAGTATATAAATATCAAAATCTAATTTACTATAATATGTATTTATACTATATAAATTGCCATTACCATCATAATTATTTACAATACTACTATTTATATTAACCATATTATGAGTTTGTGTTTCTACATATAGTTTAGGGTTAATTATATTATTTAAAACATTATCATAATTATTTTCTAAAACTTGTAAAAATATTTCTTTAGGTAAAAAACTATCTTTATTTAATTTTTTTATTTTTTTGTGTTGCTCTAAATTGTTATAATCTATATTTTTTATTTTATCTAAAACGGCTAAAGGTATTGGTAACATATCTTTAAAAAACATATTTGAAAATATAATAGGTGGTTTTTGAGTTATACATAAATCTAAAAATTGTTCTAATTTTTCAGTACCATATAAATATTTATAGCTCCAACAAAAAGCACCAAACAAAGTATCACTTTGTATAGGATAGTTAAAAGAAGAATAAGGACTGATTGTTAATTTATATAACAATTAAATCAACTCCTTTTTAATTTTCTGTTTCTATAACATCTATAAATTTTACTTCCCCATATCCCCTAGAACCACTACCACCTAAATAACTGTTTTCTATTTGTTTTAGTCCTTCTTTAACAAAATCTATCAATTCATTTTCATTGTCCCCTTCAAATATTTGTAATAATATTTTAAAGTCGAATTTAGCTCCAGCAGGTACTCTTTCTATAAAACGAGGTGCTTCTGCCGTTCCAGACTTTCTATTTATAGTATTTTCAGCTTTAACTTCTAAAAAATTACCTTTTTCAAAATCTCTGTTTTTTAATTGTTTTATTGTTTCTTCACTTAAATTTGCATCTCTAACAATTATTCTAACAGGTGCACATTCTGCCCCTGCGTTCATATGAGCACCAAACACAGTACAAATTTTACACTTTTTGCTACCACAACCACAAGGTTTATCTAATATTACATTACCTTTTTTATCTTTCATACCATATTTTTTTTCAAGTTGAGAACGCATTTTTCCTTTTATACTAGAACCAGGTATATAAGGGTCACCTGTTAAAGGATTTTTAATAACTTCGCTATCTGCTCCACCAATATTTAAATCACTATTACTCCCCTTTATACATAACCCTGTTTTACACTCTATTTTTCCACTAATAGTTACAACTTTTAATAATTTCATTTTGTTTTCCTCCTACAATTATCTTTCTTTAGGTAAATAAGCAATAATTGCTTCAAAATGTGTTGAAAATGCAAAAAAATCTTCTTTTGTACTAATATTTTTTAAATTTTGTTTTATAAAATCAACAAAATATTTTGTTACTTTTCCTCTACTCTCTGCATAACTAACATAATAATCCAATCTATTTATTTCAGTATAAACTTCATCAAAAGTTTTAGTATCATATTTTAAAGTATCTTTTATTCTTACAACATAATCATAATATTTTCTAAGTTGACTACTTTTATTTTTATCTCTATCTTTAAGATTTTCTACTATATGTTTAGGATATTCAACTATATATTCACATTTTAATATTTTTTTATTTTCATCTTCAAAATAACCACCTTTCAAATAATCATTTGGGAAAGTTGGTTCAAATTTATTATTTCTATTGTTAAAAATTTTTTTATTATCATATGCCATTAACTCTCTCCTCCTTTGTAATTAATAAAACATATTTTATAACTGTATTTATATAATATAATCTCCAATTTATCTTTTTCTCTCTATAATCTGCTATATTTTCTGTTATTTTCATAATATACTTATAAAAATCGGTTTTTTCTAACCCCATATAATTTCTTTTAATATCTCTATCAAATAAAGGTGCAAACATTAGTTGCATAATATCTTTTTTATCTATAAAATTTCTATACATATCACTATATTTTGATACTCTTCTTAAAATATTTATATCTATTTTATCAATTTCATTTATTATTAATTTTGATATCCTTGAAAATAAAATTGTAAAATTATTTTGTGAAAAATATTCTCCCATAAAATAAATACTATTTCCACCTTTACTTTTTATAATTTGTAAATGCTTATTACATTCATTTAAAACTAAAGATATATGAGTTTTAGGTGAAAATGGAACAATACTTGTAGATAATGTAAAATTGTTATTTTTTCCTACATAATCATTAAATTTTAATATAATTTCTCTAGTTAAACTTACTGTGTCACTAAAAGGACATATTAAAAGCAAGTCATCTCCACCAGAGTATATACAATATGTATTTTTAAAATTATCTTTTAATATTTTTTTAATATAACTTGTAAAAAACATATCAAGCATTCTTGAAAAAGTTTCAACTCTTGATATAGTAGCAAAATTTGTTTCGCCCTTTTTAAATCCTTCTTTTAATAAATAAGATAAATTGTCAACATCAATTTTAATTAATGCTAATTTTTTTGTACCTTTAGATTTTAAAGCAATATCTTCAAAAGTTAAAGTATTATTATTTTCATCTAAAGGTATATAATTTGCCATATATTTTGCATCTATTGGTAAATTTATATTAGTATTATCTTCAAAATCATCTAATTGTATAGCATAGTCAAAGTCGGTATTTTCTATTTTTTCTGGAAGACTTATAGTGTTATCTAAAAATAGAGAAAAACCACTACATTTTTTAAAAACTACATATTTAGCTTTTGGTAACATTGCTCCTATATTTATTTGTTCAGTACATTCTTCACAAATATTTTGGCTTTTATCTATAAGTCTTTTATTACATTGAGTACACAACGTTTTATTATCTAAATTTTTATATAAAATAAAAGCGTCTAAATTCCATTTATTTTTTTCTATAAAGACACTCTCAAAAGGTTTGTATTTTTTACTATTTAATTTTTTAGTTAAAGTTAATAAAACATCACCATAATTTTCAAAGCTATTTTTATTAATTTCTATAAAATCATAATTAATACATATATCTCCCTTATATTTATTATATAAGTCAGTACATATAGTTTTCATTATTTCATTAAATTTTAAAATATAGTCATTAATATTTGGTAACAATATAAAACATTTACCACCTACAAGTAAAAGTTTATTTTGTATAGGTAAATTAAATTGTTGTAACAATTCTTTACATATAGCTTCTATCATTATATCAACAAAAAAAGAGCGTGTCCTAAGTTGTCTACTAACACTCTTTTTGTTAGCATCAGATACGCCTATTATATAATCTTGTATATTTGAAAAATTAAAACCTACTAAAATATATTTAAAATGGTCATTATTAATATTATTTCTGTTTATTTTATTAATACTTTTTTGATATAAATATAAAGCACTTGCTATTGCAGAAGTTGTTTTTAAATGGTCATATAAAGAAATGTCAGAAACAACATCTTGAGAAGATGCAGGTATACACCATAAATATTTTTTTAAAATTTTATCTAATATAATCATAAGGTGATTAAAATTTTTAGGGGGATTTTGCGAGAGTAAATTTATTTCATTAGTAAAATTTTGTACTAATATTTCATTAGAATAATCATCATTTGTATCCAAATCTTGAGGTATAATATTATTTACGTTATATTTACCAGATTTATAAGAAAGAACTTTATTTTCATTATTTTCATTTAATATATTAATTCTATTAAATACACAATCTAAAGGGCGAACTCTAAAATCATATTTACCAAACTTGGTTTCATCACGCTCTTTTGAAGATAAGTTATCGGCAATAGCTACTATATAAGTATAATTTTTAATATTTTCATCACCACGCCCTGCTAAAAATTCTTCTTCAAAGTATTGTTCGTGATGCCTTGCAACAAATTCCATTAAAACATTGGCATCTACATATTTATCAAAAAAATCAAAATAAGTTTTTATAAATTCTTTTGATACTTTCGGGTGTTGCCCTTCATTGTTTATAGGAGTTTGTTTGGCTTTTTGATAAAACTTGCCTATATCGTGTAAAAGACCTGCCAAAGCTATTTCTTTAAAATACATTACTCTACCTCCTTTATATGTTTAATCATACCAAAACCCCTAGATACAGATTTACCTATACCAAAATAGTTAGGTATGTTAAAATTTGTATAAAAATCTCCATAAAAACTTACCATCTTATTATTTTTAAAATTAGAAGAAACTTCTCTAACATTTGTATTTACTATTATTTCATTATCTACACATATATTTAAACCTTTACACATAGATAATATATTTCCTATTAAAATTTTATCTAAAAATATCTTTTTTTCATCTTCATCTAAATTTTTATATTTTTCATAATTTTTTTGATTTAAGCAAAGCCAAGGGTTTAAAAAAGTATATTTATTTATTTTATTAGAAATATTTAAAAGTTTTGTTTCTAATTGTATTTGTATATCATCACAATTATAAGCTATGTTATCTATAACTATTTGTTCTGTTTGCATTATAGCATTATGTAATGTAGGTATACTATTTTCTATAGCGATTATAAAAGGTGTATTTTGTAAAGTTTTATATTGAACTTTTGGATAAGCATATAAAAATTTATTATCTAAATGGTTGTGTAGCTCTATATTTTCAATAAATTTGTTACCAAAATATCCTCTTATTTTAGCAGAATTTCTTTTTTCTATTTTAATATTAGGATATTTTACATACATTATTTTGAGCTTTATATATATCCCCCCTTTAAAGAAAATTATACAACAAAAAAAGATACTTTTCAAGCATCTTCTACATTTTTTTGACATTTTTTAATCCTTGTTTTAGTGGAATGTCTTTTCAGACCAGGTTGACCCTAAATTTAAACTTAGAACAGTAGACGGAATGTCTCAATCCTTGTTTTAATGGAACGTCTTTTCAGACATATCAGAGATAATCATATTCATCAACATACTGCAAATTCTCAATCCTTGTTTTATTGGAAAGTCTTTTCAGACAAAGAATTAAACAAAAAGAACTTAATGGAGAGTACATATAGTCTCAATCCTTGTTTTAATGGAATGTCTTTTCAGACCCGTTTTTTATTAAAAACCTTTAATTTTAGCATAAAACTTATATTTTCATAAGCTTTATTTTTTACAATTTTATCATACATTTTTATAAAAATCAAGCTATTTTTTTATGTTTTTTAACACAAGCAAAATAAATATTTTGACTTTTTTTATTTTCTATGCTATAATCTAATTAATAAAAAGCTAATCTTAGTATTAGCCTACTATTGTAAGTTATTATTTATATATAACAGCCACCATTTAGCAGACAGGGGCTGTTATTTTTTTGTACTATTTATTATTACTACAACTAAATTTAATAAACTTATTATTATCATTATAGTTTCATATGTAGTCATAACATCACCTCCTAACCCTTTAGGAGTTAGTAGGCTAATAGGCTTAACAACCCTTTTAC
>CALWDX010000025.1 GCA_944376805.1 uncultured Clostridia bacterium | reverse complement strand
AGAACATATGTTCTGTATAGTACTTCATCACATAATACATTTTGAAATCTTTCATAGCCTCTTTCTGTATAACTATCTTCTTCTAAAAAATTTTGAACCCCATATAATACTAAAAAGCTTGGCTCATTTTTATCATTCCAACCCCAAAAAACTAAACTTCTATATGGAGTATTAGGCCTTTTCCATATTCTATTAGGCTCATTATTATATTTTTCACTCATAAATAAACCACCTTATTTTATTTTTTATAATATATCATAAAGTATAAATTAAAATTTTATATATGTCAATAAATTAAATTCCATTTTTTATATTTTTATTATCTTTTTATTATTATTTAAAAATAAAATATAAAATTTTTATAGTTATATTCCACTTGATAAAATAAATAAATATATATATAATTTAATTATAGTTTTTAATATTTTAGATAGGTGGGAATTAAATGAGAAAATGTGTCCAACCACTAACAAGTGGTTCTATTTTAAAAAGAATGTTTTTTTTCGCACTACCAATTTTATTAGGGAATCTATTTCAACAATTATATAATACAGTAGATTCTCTAATTGTTGGAAATTTTTTAGGGAGTAGTGCATTAGCTGCTGTTAGTTCTTCTGGCAGTTTAATTTTTATGCTTATTGGGTTTTTAACTGGTATTTCTTCTGGTGCTGGTGTAATTGTATCTAAATTTTTTGGTGGTAATGATATAAAAAATTTACAATCAACAATACATACTACAGTAGCATTTGGTTTAGTAGCTGGAATACTTATGACTATTATTGGAGTTGTTTTTTCTCCTCAAATTTTAATTTTAATGGATACACCTGAAAGTGTTATGCAAGAATCTATAACTTACTTAAAAATTTATTTTTCAGGTTCTCTTTTTTTTGTAATGTATAATATATTTGTAGGTATTTTACAAGCTGTTGGTGATAGTCGACACCCTTTATTTTATCTTATTATATCATCTATAGTAAATTTAATATTAGATATTATATTTATCGCTGGTTTTAAAACAGGTGTTGGGGGTGCTGCTTTAGCTACTGTAATTTCTCAAATAATAAGTGCATTATTATGTTTTATTCAATTAATAAGAACAGATGAAAGTTACAGATTACAAATTAAAAAAATAAGGTTTCATAAAAATATATTAATACAAATTCTTAAAATAGGACTTCCTTCAGGTATTCAAAATTCTATTATTGCATTTGCTAATGTAATTGTACAATCAAATATTAATGCTTTTGGTGAAATGGCTATGGCAGGTTATGGAGCTTATACAAAAATAGAAGGGTTTGGATTTTTACCAATCAATAGTTTTACAATGGCACTAACAACTTTTATAAGCCAAAATGTTGGAGCTGAAAATTATGAAAGAGCTAAAAAAGGAGCCCATTTTGGTATTTTAGTTACTGTTATTTTAGCAGAATTAATTGGTATAGTAGTTTTTATTTTTGCACCACAAATGATAGCTGCATTTGATTCTACACCAGAAGTTATTAAATTTGGTATTGAAAAATCTCGTACAGCTGCTTTATTTTACTTTTTATTAGCATATTCTCATTCAGTTTCTGCTATTTTCCGTGGTGTAGGTAAAACAGTTATTCCAATGATTATTATGATTTTATTTTGGTGTATAGTGCGTGTTGCATTTTTATCTATTACAATTCCAATTACAAAAAGTATTCAAATGGTTTATTGGGTTTATCCTCTAACTTGGGGGTTAAGTTCTATTGTATTTTTGTTTTATTATAAAAAATCAAATTGGATAAATGCTAAAAAAGTTGATAAATAATCTTATAAAATAAAAAAACTCTCTTTTTTAAGAGAGCTTTTTTATTAAACTGTACTTTCATTTGGTATTATAAATGAACACACTATATAAGCAATTAATAAAAATATACCAAAATATCCAAATAAAATTAAAAATATAACTCTAAGCAAATTAGGGTCTATATTATAATTTTCCCCTAATCCTCCTAATATTCCTGCAATTTTTCTATCATAAACGCTTCTTTTTAATCTTTTCATAGTAGTACCCTCCTTAATTATTAATATCTATAATATTATTTTCAGCTGGAATCATTGATGCCATTATAAAATATGATATTATAGGATATATTCCTAAATTTGATATTAAAAATATAATGAATAATATTCTAATAATAACAGGGTCTATACCAAAATATACACCTATACCACCACAAACACCACTTATTACTTTTTCGTCAGTTTTATATAACTTTTTCATAAATATCGCTCCTTATTACATAAAATCTAATTTCTTATAATAATATATACGATATAAAATAAAATAAGTTTAATTATAAGATAAATTACATAATCCTTTTTTTGCAAAACTAAAACTATCTTCTGTTCCACAAATAATAATATGGTCTAAAACTTTAATATTAACATGTGATAATGCATTAACTATTTTCATAGTTACTTCAACATCAGCATTAGAAGGTCTATTATTTCCATTAGGATGATTATGTCCTATAATAATAAATGAAGAATTAAATAAAAGTGCATCTGCAACTATTTTTTCCATATAAACAGGAGTACTACTTGTAACACCATCACTTATTTTAACACTTTTTATAAGTTTTTTATTTAAATTTAAACATAACATATAAAAACTTTCAAATTGTTTCCCTACTAATAAAGATTTTAAATGTTCATATGCAATATTAAAAGAGTTTATCTCTAAATTATTATTATCTAATGCACTTCCTAAAAATCTTCTACAAAGATGAGGTATCATAGATATTAAAACAGCTGTTGTTTGTGATACTTTACATCTTTTTTCTATTTCTTCAGGTCTTGCATTCATCAAATTATATAAACTTCCATATTCAATTAATAATTTATGAGCCAATTCATTTGTATCTCTTCTTGGGACAGAATAAAATAATAATAATTCTAATATTTGATGTTCTTCAAAATTATCTAAATTACCATCTTTAATAAATCTAGCTCTAACTCTTTTTCTATGATTTGCATGAAGATTTTGGCTCATAATTACACTCCTACTTTTAAAATTATTTTCTAAATTTATTTAGTTCTTGCAATAAATATTCATTTAAAACTTTTATATAAGTTCCTTTCATACCTAATGAACGAGTTTCAATAACTCTTGCACTTTCAAATTTTCTAAGTGCATTTACTATTACAGACCTTGTAATACCAGCCTTATCTGCTATTTTACTTGCTATAACTAATCCTTCACTATCTTCAATTTCTTCAAAAATACAAAGTATAGCTTCTAATTCAGAATATGATAAAGTGGAAATACAAGTTTTTATATTTTGTCTTTTAATTTGATTCTCACTTGATTTTAAACTTTTATTATTCCATACAAAAACACTTAATATAGATGAAATATATTCACATAATAATATATCGTCTTCAAAAGCACAATTTTTATATATAATAACATTACCTAATTTTTCTTTATACATATATAATGGTATAAATAAACCATAAATATCTTTTAAACAATCCCTTTCAAATCTTATAGTGTATAAATTATCTAATGTTACATTAATTTTTATATCTTCAATATTTTCCAATTGTTTAACTACTTGTAATTCTAATGTTTTATTATTATTACTTTCATTTTTTAATGTAAAAGAAGGCAATTTGTTATTAAATTCATATATTACATTACCCTCTATATCTAATACAATCATTTCACTTTTTAAAATTTCACAAATTTTATATGAAATTTCTTTTAAAATATTATCCTCTTTAGAGACAGTTTTCATTAAATAGTTTAAAGACTTTATTATATTTTTTAACTCTAAAATCAATTTAATAACCTCCCTTAAACTTTAATCATTATCTTCTGTTTCCTCTTTTTCTTTATAATATCCACAATCATCATTACTACAACTAATAATTTTTTTCTTAGTTCCTTTTTCAACTAAAAAACTATTACATTTTGGACATTTTTCACTTGTTGGTTTACTCCAAGATATAAATTGACAGTCTGGATTATTTTCACAACCATAAAATTTTCTTCCTTTTTTAGTCTTTTTAATTAATACTTTTCCATTACATTCTGGACAATTCACACCAGCTTCTTCAAAAAATGGTTTAGTATTATTACATTCTGGAAAATTAGGACAAGCTAAAAATTTACCATATTTTCCATATTTTATAACCATATTTGCGCCACATTTTTCACATAAAATTTCTGTTTTTTCATCTTCTATTTCAATATGTTCTATTTTTTCATAGGCTTCTTGTATCATTTTATCAAATGAAGGATAAAAATCTCTTAAAACTTGTTTCCATTCTATTTGACCTTCTTCTATTTTATCAAGTTTATTTTCCATTTCAGCAGTAAAGTCTACATTTATAACATTTTCAAAATTATTTTTTATAATATCATTTACTATTTCTCCTAATTCTGTTGTATAAAATACTTTTTGTTCTTTAGTAACATAATTTCTAGCTGTTATTGTAGAAATCGTAGGAGCATATGTGCTTGGTCTTCCAACTCCTATTTCTTCTAAAGTTTTTATAAGAGTAGCCTCTGTATATCTAGAAGGTGGTTGTGTAAAATGTTGTAAAGGCTTAATTTCATTTATATCTAATTGTTGATTTTCATTAATATCTGGTATTAATATATCTTCATCATTTTCTTTAGCCTTTTCTTCATTTTTTCTATAAACTTTTAAATACCCTTCAAACTCTAAGACAGAACCACTAGCTCTAAAATCATACTCATTTGCTTTAATTTTTATTGTTTTAGTTATAAAAATAGCTGGTGACATTTGACTAGCTAAAAAACGTTCCCATATAAGTTTATAAATTTTGTATTGTTCTTTTGTTAAAGATTCTTTTATACTATCAGGTGTTCTACTTGTATAAGTTGGTCTTATAGCTTCGTGGGCATCTTGTGTTTTTCCTTTAGATTTATATTCTTTTCTTTCTTTTGCAAAAAATTCTTCACCATAATTAGAATTTACAAAATCTTTAGCTTGATTATATGCTTCATCAGATATTCTAACAGAGTCTGTACGAATATATGATACTAAACCAACTGTACCTTCATCTTTTATACTTATACCCTCATAAAGCTGTTGAGCTATAAGCATTGTTTTAGAAGATGCATAACCATATATTTTAGAAGCTTCTTGTTGTAATGTACTTGTTGTAAAAGGTGGTAAAGGATTTTTTTGTCTTTTTCCATTTTTAACTTCATTTACAATAAATTTACTATTTTTTATGTTATTTACTATATCATTAGCTTCTTTTTCATTTTGTATTTCTAATTTTTTATCATTTTTACCATAAAATTTAGTTTTTAAGATTTTATTTTTTTCTAATTTTAAATCTACATCTATAGTCCAATATTCTTCTGGTATAAAGTTTTCTATTTCTTCATCTCTATCACAAATTAACTTGAGTGCAACAGATTGTACCCTACCAGCACTCAATCCTTTTTTTATTTTTTTCCATAATAAAGGACTTATTTTATAACCTACTATTCTATCTAATGCTCTTCTTGCTTGTTGCGCATTAACTAAATTCATATCTATTTCTCTTGCTTCTTTTATAGACTTTTGAACAGCACTTTTTGTTATTTCATTAAATGTTATTCTATAAACTTTTTTATCAGTATTTTCAGATAACTTTAAAGCATATAAAAGATGCCAACTAATAGCTTCACCTTCTCTATCAGGGTCAGTAGCTAAGTATACTTTATTAGCAGATTTAACTTCTTTTCTAAGTTTAGCTAATAATTCACCTTTTCCTCTTATAGTAATATATTTAGGTTCAAAATCATTTTCTATATTTATACCCATTTCACTTTTTGGCAAGTCTCTAACATGCCCCATACTTGCTTCTATTTTATAATTACTACCTAAAAATTTTTTTAAGGTTTTAGCTTTGGCAGGTGATTCTACTATAACTAAGTTCTTTTTAACAGCCATTTTAATACAAATCCTCCTAAGTTAGTTATAAAGCTTTTATATATTTTTGTCCTGCAAGTTTTTGAATATAACCTTTAAGCTCTAACATAGTTAAAACATATTGTGCTGTTTGAATATTTATATTAGCTTTTAAGATTATTTCATCTATAGTAATAGGACTTTCCTTTATACAAGCATATACTATTTTTTCATCTGGTGCAAGTAAATTTTTTATATTTTCAGATTTTTCTGTAATATTATTATTTTGTTGATTTTTTAAATCAATATATTTATTAAGTATTCCTAAATTTGATAATATATCCTCAACATTTGTTGCTGGAAAAGCACATTCTTTTATAAGATTGTTTGTACCTTCACTCATAGCATTATTTATATTACCAGGAACTGCAAAAACATCTCTTCCTTGTTCTAATGCTTGTCCAACAGTTATTAGTGTTCCACTTTTTTTGCCTGACTCTACTACTAATGTAGCATCACTTATACCACTAATTATTCTATTTCTTATTGGAAAATTAGCTGGATAAGGTGGAGTGCCTATTGGAAATTCACTTATAACACAGCCATTATTTACTATATCATCCCTAAGTTTTAAATTTGAAGGAGGATATACAATGTCTAAACCACAACCTAATACAGCTATAGTTTTTCCTCCACCATCAATTGCACCTTTATGTCCCATAGAATCAATACCCATAGCCATACCACTAACTACAACTACATTACTTTCACCTAATTCTTTACCAAATTTATATGCACACATAGCACCATATTGAGTGCATTTTCTAGCACCAATAATACTAACTTTATTGTATTCATCTGTAGGCATATTTCCTAACATATAAAATCCAAGTGGTGCATCTGATATACATTTTAAAAGTTCTGGATAATCATTATTATCTTTAGAAATAAATTTCACATTATACTTTTCTATTTCTTTTATATAATTTTCTATTAATGCTTCACTTTTTATACTTAAAATATTATTTATATTTATTCTATTTTTATCACAAAAAAATCTAATTTCTGAAACACTAGAATAAAAAAATTCTTTAGCACTTTTAAAGTGTTCTAATATATCCCACTTCTTTTTTATACTTATTCCCTCTATTCTAGCAAGCCACATTATAAAATTATCTTCTAACATAATACTCCTTATTAAAACATAAATTTTCTATCTAAATTTCTAAGTTGTACTGCCTCTGCTATATGTGTAACACCTATATTTTTAGATTGTTCCAAATCTGCTATAGTTCTAGCTATTTTTAATATTTTATGATAAGCTCTAGCACTTAAATTTAATCTATCAAAAACTCCTTTTAATATTTGTCTTTCTGCCTCTCCCAATTCACAATATTTTTCTATAAGTCCTGCTGTTAATTGAGAATTAAAATAAATACCATCATTTTTATAACGCTCAATTTGTACTTTTTGAGCTAAAATAACTCTTTCTTTAATATCTTTTGAACTCTCACTTTTTCCTTTTACACCTAAATCTTCATAGTTTACTGCTGAAGCTTCTACTTGTATATCAATTCTATCTAAAAGAGGACCACTTATTTTTCCTAAATATTTTGAAATAGTATTTTGTGAACAAGTACATTTATCAGAATACCCATAAAATCCACAAGGGCAAGGGTTCATTGCTGCAACTAACATTAAATTAGCTGGAAAAGACATACTACCATTTACTCTTGATATATTTACAATACCATCTTCTAAAGGTTGTCTTAACTCTTCTAAAACACTTCTATTAAATTCTGGTAACTCATCTAAAAATAAAACTCCATTATGTGATAAACTCACTTCTCCAGGTTTAGGAACACGTCCTCCACCCACCATAGCAGACTTTGAAATAGTATGATGTGGAGCTCTGAAAGGTCTTTTTATAACAAGTGAATTTTTATTTTTTAATATTCCAGATACACTATATATTTTAGTTATTTCTATACTTTCATTAAAAGACATATCTGGTAATATACTTGGTATTCTTTTAGCCATCATAGTTTTCCCAGAACCTGGTGGACCTACCATTATAATATTATGCATCCCTGCTGCTGCTATTTCTAAAGCCCTTTTTACATTTTCTTGACCTTTTACATCTAAAAAATCAAATTCATTATTAAGTGTATCACTTTTTAATAAATTGTCAATATTTATATTAACAGGTTCTATTTTATTTTTACCATTTAAATAATTTATAAGTTCTATTAAAGTTTTTATACCTATTATTTCAACATCAGAAACTAAACCAGCTTCTTCTATATTATCATATGGTACAATAAATTTTTTAATCCCTATATCTTTACCAGTACAAACCATAGGCAAAATACCATTTACAGATTTTACAGAACCATCTAAAGAAAGTTCACCAATTATCATAATATCATTAAATGAATTTTCTTTTATAGCTTCTATACAGGCTAATATACCTACTGCTATAGGTAAATCAAAAGCTGGCCCTTCTTTTTTTATATTAGCTGGAGCTAAATTTATAGTTACTCTTTTTACTGGCATATCTATATTAGAATTTTTTATAGCTGTTCTAACTCTATCTTTAGATTCTTTAACAGCAGAATCTGGTAAACCAACTATATCAAAAGCTGGTAAACCTTGACTTATGTCTACCTCTACAACTATTTTAAATCCATCTATACCTATTAATGTAGATGATATAACTTTTGAAAGCATATTAATCCCTCTTTTCAATGTATATATATTAATAGTATTACTTTATATATATTAGCAGTATTTTTATTTTTTTTCAAATATTTTTTTAATTATACTTGATTATTTTTCCAATCAAGTATATAATTTTTTTAGTTTATTAATTTTTAAGGAGGTTATTATATTGATTTATGTACAATATTTAATACTTGCAACTCTTGTTGTAATATTATCTATATTTTTATCAAAATATGTAGATGCTCTTGATAAAAAAACAAATTTATCTGGTGCATTTATTGGAGGTGTATTATTAGCAGCTGTTACATCTTTACCAGAATTTATAACAAGTTTAACAGCAATATTTGCACTTAATCAACCAAATCTTGTACAAGGTAATGTTTTTGGTAGCAATATTTTTAATCTTACTATATTAGCTGGTTGTATTATTCTATTTTCAAGAAAATTTAAAGAGGCTTATTTATCTAAAAGTCATTTACTAACAAGTATATTTACAATTATTATATTTATTATTTGTCTTTTAGGTATGAAATTCAATTATAGTTTAAATTTAGGATTTCTTAATGTTAGTTATGCCTCTATTGCCATATTAGTTTTATATATAATAAATATTACTAAAATGAATGATAGTTCTTCTGAAGGTTCTGATGAAGAAGACAATGTAAATTTGACAGTAAAACAAATCATTTTCAGATTTATTTTGTGTTCTATATTATTAGTTATTTTTAGTATGCTTCTAACTAAAGTTACTGATAAATTAAATAGTGAGTTAGGTTTAGGAGCTACTGTTGGTGGTGCTATCTTTTTAGGTATAGCTACATCATTACCAGAGCTTACATCTTCTTTTAATCTTGTAAGACTTGGTAACTTTAATGCATCTTTTGGTAATGTAATAGGCAGTAACTTATTTAATTTTACTATTCTTGCTATAGGTGATATATTCTATTCTAAAGGTAATATATTTTCACCAGATAAACAAGCAAATAATCTTATTATTTGGGGTATAGTAGCTACAACCATAGTTATAGGTACATTATATACTAAAAAAAATCAAAAATCTTCTGTATTTTTAGGAATTTTAATAATAGCTTGTTATATAGCTAGTATATTATTTTCTTTATAAAATAATAAAAATAGGTTGTAGATATTCTACAACCTATTTTTATTATTCAAGATGATTAACCTTATATAAATTTGCTAAAGTTTGTAACTTACTGTTAAAAGTATGTAATTGTTCTATACTAGCATATTGATATAAATCAATAAATTCTCTATTAAATTTATTCATTTCTTCTAATTTACCAATATAATATAAATTTTGAATATTTTTTAAAATTTCATAAACTAAATTTTCTTTAGTTTGTATTATTTTTTGTGTTTCTATTATTTCATCTCTTATAGTACCCATTTCAGTATCTAATTTGAAAGAGGCTTCAGCACAAGCCTCTAACTTTTGTTTTAAATGTTTAGGCATATTTCCATTATATTTATATCTAAGAGAATGTTCAATAGTTGCCCAAAAGTTCATAGCCATAGTTCTAATTTGTATTTCACAAGGAATTTCTTTAACACCAGTAGCTGTTATAATAGTATACTTAATAGTAATATGATAACTTCTATAACCACTACTTTTAGTATTATTAATATAATCTTCCTCTTCTTTTATTATAAGGTCTTTTCCATCTCTTCCTCTTATAAGCTGAACAACTTTATATATATCTTCTACAAATTTACAAGTTATTCTTACACCAGCAATATCTTCTAAAGTTCCAAATATTTTAGTTAAAGGTATATCTCTTTTATTTGCTTTATCTAATATACTAGCTATAGATTTAACCCTTGTTTGAACAAGCTCTATAGGTGAATGTTGTTCTAAATCTATATATTCTTTTTTTATACTGTTAAATTTAACATATAATTCATCTGTTGCTTGCTTATAAGGGAATAACTCCTCTTTCCAATTAATTATTTCCATATAATCACCATTAATTTTTATTTTTATTATTTTTTATTTTATGATTATGCTTTCTAACTTTATATATATGTCTTTTTTCTCTTCTTTCATTTATCTTTGAAAATCTTACTTTAGAATTTATTTTTATATTATTATTAAAAATTTCTTTTTTATCATCTTTTTCTTTAGATTTTTCTACATAATTAGGACAAACCTCTTTTAATATTTCCATAAATTCTTCACCAGTAATATTTTCTTTTTCAATAAGATATTCAGAAATTTTATCTAAAGCATTTTTATTTTTTTGTAAAATGTCTCTAGCCTTAATATGACAATCTTTTATAATAGCTTGAACTTCTTTATCAATTTCTCTTTGAGTTTTTGAAGAACAATTTGATACCATTCTACCATCAAGATATCTATTTTCAATATCTTCTAAAGCAACCATATCAAATTTATCACTCATACCATATAAAGTTACCATACTTCTAGCTATACTAGTAGCTCTTTGTATATCATTACTAGCACCTGTTGTTATAGAACCAAATTCTACTTCTTCAGCACAACGACCACCTAATAAAACCATTATTTCTTCAAGCATTTCTACATTGCTTTGAAGATATTTATCTTGTTCTGGTATTTGTAATGTATACCCTAGAGAACCCATTGTTCTAGGAACAATAGTTATTTTTTGTACTGGTTTAGTATTTTTAAGCATAGCTGAAACTAAAGCATGACCTACTTCGTGATAAGAAACTATTCTTCTTTCTTGTTCAGATAATATTCGGTCTTTCTTTTCTTTACCAGCTATAACTACTTCTACTGCTTCCATAAGGTCTTCTTGTTTAACAAGTTCCCTACCACATCTAACTGCCCTTAAAGCAGCCTCATTAACCATATTAGCAAGGTCTGCACCAACGCTACCACTTGTAGCTAAAGCTATCTTTTTAAGGTCTACATCTTTATCAAGCTTAACTTTTTTAGCATGTACTTTTAATATATCTTCTCTACCTTTTAAATCTGGTCTTTCTACAATTATTCTTCTATCAAATCTACCAGGTCTTAAAAGTGCCTTATCTAATACTTCTGGTCTATTAGTAGCTGCTAATATAACAATACCTTTAGAGCTATCAAAACCATCCATTTCTGATAAAAGTTGGTTAAGTGTTTGTTCTCTTTCATCATTACCTCCACCATGACCATCTCTTTTTTTACCTATTGCATCTATTTCATCAATAAATACAATACAAGGTTTATTTTCAATAGCTTGTTTATATAGGCTACGAACTCTAGATGCACCAAGACCAACATACATTTCTACAAAGTCTGAACCAGCTATTGATAAAAATGTAACATTAGCTTCACCAGCTACTGCTTTTGCAAGCATTGTTTTACCAGTACCTGGAGGTCCTACTAATAAAGCACCTTTTGGTTGAACAGCACCTATTTTTGAATACTTTTCTGGGTTATTTAAAAAGTCTACTATTTCTCTTAAAGACTCTTTAGCCTCTTCTTGTCCAGCAACATCTTTAAAAGTAACACCTGTTTCTTTTTGCATATATACTTTAGCATTACTTTTACCCATACCAAACATACCACCACCCATTTTTTTGCTAAGTCCTCTAAATAAAAGTGTTAATATAAGATACATTATTAATATAGGTAGTACATAATATACAAAAAAGTTTACAAATCCATTATTTTCTACAATAGGTGCTTTAAATTCTACATCATATTTTTGTAATTCTTCTTTTAATGTAAAGTCTGGAAATCTACCTGTATATAAAGGTTGTGAACCTATACCAAAATTAAAAATTTTAGTATCTTTAACATCTTCATCTTTAGGAAATATTAAAATTTTTCCAGATTGTACTTCAACCTTTTCAACTTTGCCTTCTTCAAGCATAGTCAAAAATTCACTATAACTTACTTCTCTACTACCTTTTGTAATCATTGATACTGTCATCATATTAAATAAAAATGTTAAAACAATAGCTACTATAAGTATAGTTAAAGCAGTATTTTTGTTAGGCTTTTTATTATTGTTATTATTTGAACCATTATTTTGTGGTTCATTTATATTATTATCCATTTCACTCGTTGCCAAAAATCTATAAAAATATATAAATTTTGTTTAATTCCCTATTCACAAGTCCAATTTTTAAAATTAATATTTTCTACTCTTATTTAATTTAACTTTTTAAGGGCTTAAATTCGGATACAACGCGTCCTACATATTAGCATCTTATTTTATTATGCTAATTTATAATATAATTTGGTTTTCACTATATTTAATATATTTTTATATTGGCTACTCCTTTCTTTTAATTATTAAATTGTAAAAATCAAAAACAATAATATATAAATTTTAATATATATTTATATAAAATGTTATTACCCTTCAAATAATATTTTATATTATTTAAAAATTTAATTTTCTATAATTAATATATTACTTACTTTTATTATTAATATACTAAACTATAAAGATAAATTAAAATTTTTTGTAAAGTTTTTTGATTTTTAGTTAAATTTACCTTAATATATATTATATCTAATTTGCATACTTTCTTCAACTATTATTTATTTAATTTTTTGTAAACTTTAAAATTATTAAAATTTATAACATAATATAAAAGGTGTAGAAAAATCTACACCATACTAAATTTATAAATATTGTAAATTATATATTTTTATAATTATTAATTAAAATTATAATCTGTTAAAATAGATTTTCTATTTAAAACTTTATCATTATAATATTCATAGAAAGATATACCTATAAATCCACCAGAAACATTATAAACATTATCAAATCCTAGTTGTTGTAATGCTAAACAAGCATTATAACTTCTTTGTCCACTTCTACAATGTAAATAAATTGGAATATCTTTTGGTATTTCTTCTAATCTATCTCTTAATTGACTTAATGGTATATTTTTAACACCTTCAATATGTGCTCTTTTATACTCATTTTCTTCTCTAACATCTATAATAAATTTATTTTGTTCTATTAATCCTCTTACTTGTTGTACATAAACCTGTTTAAATGTATCCTCTAAAATATTTGATGCTACTAATGCTGCATAATTAACAACATCTTTAGCTGTGCTAAATGGTGGAGAATAACATAATTCTAAATCTTTTAAATCTTCTATTGTCCCACCCATTTTTATTAATGTAGCAATAATATCTATTCTTTTATCAACATTTCCTTTACCTATAGCCTGTGCTCCTAAAATTCTACCCGTTGGAACTTCAAAAATTAATTTAAAATGCAATGGTTTACTATTAGGCATTAAACCTACTTTATCTTGTGGAATAACTCTTACAATATCATAATTTAAAGTTAAATTACAGTATTTTATTTGCTGTTCTGTTAATCCTGTAGATGCTCCATTATAATCAAATATCTGTATACAAGATGAACCAATATAACCACTATTTCTTACTGCTCTTCCTTTAATATGGTCTGCTACTGCTCTAGCTTGTTTTTGCGCTGGTCCTGCTAATGATAATTTTGTTATAGAATTAGTTAAACTATGATAAACTTCTATTGCATCACCTATAGCATATATATTTTTGTCATTTGTTAAATAATTTTGATTAACTTTAATTGCACCTGTTTTACCTAATTCTAACCCACCATTTACTGCTAAATCTGTTTCTGGAGCGACTCCTATAGCCATTACTACTACATCTGTATTTATTTTTTTACCAGATTGTAAAACAATAGTATCTTTTTCAAATAAGGTTACTTTATCTTCAACAATTAAATTTATGCCTTTATCATACATTTCTTTATGAAAGATTTGTACCATATCATAATCAAAAGTTTTTATAATTTGGTTCATAGCTTCAATTAATGTTACATTATAACCTGCTAATTTAAGATTTTCAGCAACTTCAACGCCTATAAAACCTCCACCTATTATTGATATATTTTTACAATTATTATTTTTAATAAATGTATTTAAATTAACTATATCTACAACATTTCTAACTGTAAAAATATTTACATTTTCAATTCCTTTAATTTTAGGTACTATTGGTTTTGCCCCTGGAGAAAGAACTAATTTATCATAACTTTCTATATACTCTTCATTATTTAAAATATTTCTAACTGTTATTTCTTTTCTATCTCTATTAATAGAAATTACTTCTGTAGAAGTTCTTGCATCTATTCTATATTGTTTATAAAATTTTTCTGGTGTCATTAATACTAAATTTTTATCATCTTCTACTTTTCCACTTAAATAATATGGTAAACAACAATTTGAAAATGAAATATGTGGTCCTTTTTCAAACATTATTATTTCCATATTTTCATCTAATCTTCTAAGCCTTGCAGCTGTTGATGCACCACCTGCAACACCTCCAATAATAACAACTTTTTTTACCATTTGACTACTTCCTTTCATAATAAACTATATTAATATTATATCAAAGTTTAAAATAATAATTTGTGATTCAAGTCACATATAATATTTTTGAAAAATATTATTTATATATTATGAAAAATAAGAACATATCAAAATTTATAATTTTAAATTTCAATAAGTCCTTATTTTTATATTTTTCGTTTAAGCTACATATTATAAACAATGATGTATAAACTCTAAAAATAAACTCATACTTTATATTTACTATAAAAATTTTTTACAAGCTAAAAGTCCTATTATAGTTTTAGAATCTATTATTTGTCCAGTATAAATCATATTTATTGCATCATCTAAAGGGATTTTTTTAACTTCTATAAACTCATCATCATCAAAGTTAAAATTACCTTGTTCTAATTCTTTAGCTAAATATATGTGTAATCTTTCTGTACAAAATCCAACAGTTGGGTACATAGTAGTAATATGAATTAAATCTTTGGCTTTAAAAGAAGTTTCTTCTTCTAATTCTCTTATAGCACAAACTTTAGGGTCTTCACCTTCTTCTAACATACCTGCAGGTATTTCTAAAACAATATCACCTACTGGGTGTCTATATTGTTCTACTAGTATAACATTACCATTTTCATCTATTGGAACAACTGCTGTTGCATCACCTCTCAATATAACTTCTCTTTTAGCAGTATTACCATCTGGTAAAGATATAGTATCAACTTTAACATCTATTATTTTTCCATTAAATACTGTTTTACTTTCTATTGTTTCATAAGGTTTTTTCATAATATTTCCTCCTTTAATTTTAAGTATGTGTTTGTACATTATTTAAATCTGTTATATGATAATCTTTTTCTATAAATTTTTAAAAAACTTTATACTTTTTTCTTTTATTTAAATACTCTCATATAAAATTTTCTTTATTATATAATAAATTCCCCTTATTTAAAAATAAGGGGAATTTTTATATACTATTTATGTTAAACTAAAACTCTGCGTTTTTAGCAGTTCTTGGGAATGGTATTACATCTCTAATATTAGACATACCTGTAAGATACATAACACATCTTTCAAAACCAAGCCCAAAACCTGCATGTCTTGTTCCACCAAATTTTCTAAGCTCTAAATACCACCAATAATCGTCTTCATTAAGTCCTAATTCTTTCATTCTTTGCGTAAGCACATCTAAACGTTCTTCTCTTTGGCTACCACCTATAAGTTCACCTACACCAGGTACTAATAAGTCCATAGCTGAAACAGTTTTATTGTCTTCATTTAATCTCATATAAAATGCTTTAATATCTTTAGGATAATCTGTAACAAAAACAGGTTTTTTAAATACTTTATCTGTTAAATATCTTTCATGTTCTGTTTGTAAATCGATACCCCACTCAACAGGATATTCAAAATCTACATCTGCTTTTTTAAGTATTTCTATTGCCTCTGTATAAGTTATTTTACCAAATTCATTTTCAACTATATTTTGTAATCTATCAATAAGACCTTTATCTACAAAATCATTAAAGAATTTTATTTCTTCAGGAGCATTTTCTAAAACATAGTTTATAATATATTTAAGTAAATCTTCTGCAAGTTCCATATCATCATTTAAGTCAGCAAAAGCTATTTCAGGTTCTACCATCCAAAACTCTGCTGCGTGCCTTGGTGTATTAGAATTTTCTGCTCTAAATGTAGGACCAAAAGTATAAACATTTTTAAAAGCCATTGCATAAGCTTCTGCAGATAATTGTCCACTAACTGTAAGGTTAGCTTCTTTACCAAAAAAATCTTTACTATAATCGATATTACCTTCTTCTGTCATAGGTAAGTTTAACATATCAAAGTTACTTACTCTAAACATTTCACCAGCACCTTCACAGTCACTACCAGTTATAATTGGTGTATGAACATAAACAAAGTTTCTTTCATTAAAAAATTTGTGTATAGAATAAGCTATTAAAGAACGTACTCTAAATACTGCCGAAAAAGTATTAGTTCTAGGTCTTAAATGTGCTATTGTTCTAAGATATTCAAAAGTATGTCTTTTCTTTTGTAAAGGATAATCTGAAGGAGCTTCTCCTTCTATATCAATAGCTACTGCTTTTATTTCAAAAGGTTGTTTATTTTCAGGTGTTTCTATAAGGTTACCTTTTACAACAAGACTTGTACCAACACCTAATTTTTCTATTTTTTCAAAATTTTCTAAATTATTATCAAAAACTACTTGAACTCCTTTAAAAAAGCTCCCATCATTAAGTTCTATAAAACCAAAAGTTTTTGAACTTCTAATAGTTTTTACCCAACCACAAATAGTTATTTCATCTTGAGTATATTTTTTTGTTTCTTTAAAAAGTTGTCTAATTTCTGTATACAAAAAATCATCTCCTTTATATTATTTATTTTAAAAAATTTTTCTATGATACATTATAACCTATTTTTTAAGTTTTTGCATTAACTTTTTTTATTTTTTATAAAAATTTCCTTTTTAAAATATAAATTTTGTGTTATAATTTTATTAGTAAATAATTTTATTTATTTAGGAGGTAATTATTATGGCTAAAAAACATTATAGAGCTTTTAAAAAACAATTAGAATTAACTTCTCCAAAAGGAACTTTTGTTACAAATGACCAAAAATCAAAATTAATGATTTTAAGTGTTATTTTTCTTTCATTAATTTTTATAAAAGGATTATTTCTTGGATATATTTTAGGCAAAAAAGATTAAAAAATAATAAAAATCACCTCTTTAACAGGTGATTTTTATTATTTTTTAATCTTTAAAACTTATATTTAAAAAAACACATAATAAAAACCTTGAAAAAATCAAGGTTTAAAAGGTTTGAAGTATTAAAAATATATTTTATGGAGATGAGGAGAATCGAACTCCTGTCCGAAAGCCCGTCAATAAGAACTTCTCCCATTACAGTTAGTTAAAAAACATTCCCCAAAATAACTGCTAACTAACAAACTATTATTTCAAGTAGCTTCATAAAATCTTTTATTCTAGCAAAGCTTATAGAATAAAGTGCCTCACCTGTTCGGCACCAGTAACTTTAGCAGTGAGCGACTAAAGGCTGATGGCAGCTTTTAATTAAGCTGCAAACGCAAAATTATCTTTGTCGTTTAATTTTTAAAAAGTTTGAAATTTTAACGTAGATTTCGCTACGAATGGCTATCCCTATCTTCAAAACCCCCGTCGAAACCATTGCATCCCCGTAA